>LADQ01000138.1 GCA_000961635.1 Hoeflea sp. BRH_c9
AGCGCGACGACGCCCGGCTATCCCGCCGGCCCTGATCCGGAGCGCGACGCATGATTGCCGGTCTGGCCACTGAACTCGGACCGTGGATCTGGTGGATCGTCGGACTTATATTCCTGGGCCTCGAGATCGCGGTCCCGGGTGTTTTCCTGCTCTGGATCGGACTGGCGGCGATGATCGTCGGGGCGATGTCGTTCCCGTTGTGGGGCGCATCCATATGGAACTGGCAAGTGCAACTGCTGGTGTTTGCGGTGCTGGCATTGGCTCTGGCCCTGATCGGCCGCAGGATTTCCGGATCGAACACCGAAAGCGACCAGCCCATGCTCAACCGCCGCGTCGAGGGTCTGGTCGGCCGGACGGCGACGCTGGAAGAGCCGATCAGCGAAGGCAAGGGCCGCATCAGGCTCGACGACACAACCTGGATCGTGCAGGGCCCGGATCTACCTGCGGGAGCGCGCGTGCGCGTGATCGTGGCTCAAGCCGGCGGCTTGACCGTCGAGCCTGTCTGACCCCGGGTTCAGGCGACGCCGATCCTGAGCAGATCGTGAAAATGCACGATGCCGATCGGCGAAAGATTCTGGTCGGCGACAATCAATGCACCGATGGCATTCTGGTTCAGGATGGCCATCGCCGTGCTGGCGAGCGCCGTCGGCGCGATCGTCTTCGGATGGCTCGTCATGATCGCGTCGATCGGCTTATCGATCAGGTTCTGGCCCAGATTGCGCGCCACGTCGCCATCGGTCACAATGCCGATCAGCCTTCCATCCGCGCCGGTAACGCCGACACAGCCGAATTTGCGCTGTGACAGCGTCATGATCGCTTCCGGCGCCGGTGTGCCCGACGGCACCAGCGGCACCGAGTCTCCCGTATGCATCACATCGGCGACATGCGCCAGATTGGCGCCAAGCTGTCCGCCAGGATGGAAAGTGTGGAAATCGCCCGCGGTAAAGCCCTTGGCTTCCAGCAGCGCCACAGCCAGCGCATCGCCCAGGGCCAGTTGCATCAATGTCGATGTGGTCGGCGCCAGACCATGTGGACAGGCCTCCTGCTCGCGCGGCAGCAGCATCACAATATCCGCCTCCCGCGCCAGGGTGGAATATTCACCTGCGGTGAAGGCCACCAGCGGGATCTGGAACCGGCGGGAATAGGCAAGGATACCCTTGAGTTCGGCGCTTTCTCCTGACCAGGACAACACGATGATCGCATCATCGCGCGCGATCATTCCCAGATCTCCGTGATTTGCTTCCGCCGGATGGACAAAATGTGACGGAGTCCCCGTCGAAGCCAGGGTTGCGGCGATCTTCGCGCCAATATGCCCGCTCTTGCCCACACCGGTGACAATCACCCGGCCCGTGATGCTGCCAAGCGCCTCGACGGCACGCACGAAAGGCTCGGCGAGCCCGTTCTCGAGGGCGGCGGCGAGCGCGTCCAGACCGCTCTTCTCTATGCGGATCGTGCGCCCCGCTGAAAGCAGGATGTCTTCGGTCGGGTAGTCTGCGAGGATCTTCTTCATCAGGCCGGAATATCGCTTTGGCGTGGCTGTGTCCATCAAGCACATGAGCAATCTGGCAAAGCGCCGGACGGAAACCTTGCGTTAACCACAAGTGTTTACGGTTTGACAAGATTTGGATGAGTCCGGACCCGAACACGCATGCGCAACGCCACCACCAGGATACAGACACGAATGGCTGCGCGGCGCGCGGGCGGCTGCGTCGGCGTATCCGCAATCAGCCTTCTTGCCGTGATGACGGTGGCTCAGGCGCAAACCGTCAGCGAATCTGGATCCACCCCCGGATCCTACGAACTGCGCGACACCACCACACAAGTCCCCTCGTCACAAACAAGCGCGGCGGCAACCCTTTATGGCGCCTTGCCGGCAAGCAGTGCCGCCACACAGTCCGGAACCGAAAATCCCGACGATGCGGGTTCGCAAGCGGAGGTGACCGAGATTCCCGCCGAACCCGATGCGCAAGACCTGACCGGATCCATCGGCTCCCCGTCACAACTGAGCCAGGCCGATCAGGACTATGCCGATAGTCTCGGACGCCAAAATGCCCGGGTTGGAACCGTTGACGGATTGCCACTCAATCCCCGCGCGGATGACGCCGCAGTGCCGGGCTTCATGCTTGGGACGCTGACGCTGAGACCGACCCTTGCCGAGCGCATCGTTCGCGAATCTGTCAGCTATGGCGCGGAGAAAACCAACCGCACCTACAGCGAGACGACCCTGTCTGGAACGCTGCAATCGGACTGGTCGCGGCATCAGTTGGCAATCGACGGAACCGCAACTTGGGAGGAGAACATTTCCGGCACCGGCACCGAATCGCCGGATGCCTATCTGAATGCGCTCTTGCGCCTTGACCTCATCAATGATGTCACCGCGACGCTCGGCGCAGGTTACAGCTATTCCCAGGAAAGCCGCACCGATCCAAATGCGATCGTCGGCGCCACCGCCCAGGCGGGAATCCATGAATTGCGCGCCATCGCGGGACTGCAAAAGGATCTCGGTCTCTTGCGCGGCACGACATCGCTGGAACTGACCCGGAGCATTTATGGCGACGCGACGCTGGCGGACGGCAGTACGGTTTCCGGAAGCGATCGAGACACCGTGGGCGCTGAACTCACGGCCCGCATTGGCTATGTTGTATCACCGGCATTGATTCCATTCCTGGAGGCATCGGTCGGGCGGGAGAGATACGACCAGCGTGTTGACAGCACCGGGGCCGAACGGTCGTCGACAACCTATGGCGTTCGTGCCGGCGCCGAGACAAATCTGGGAGAAAAGCTCTCCGGTGAATTCGCTGCGGGCTATGTGCTGCGGTCGCTGGACGACGCCAATTTGAAAGACATCTCCGGTCTGACCCTGGACGGAGAACTCAACTGGTCGCCGCTGCGCGGAACCAATGTCATGGTGGGGTTGGCCTCCACTCTAGAATCCGCGACGACAGCAGGCGAATCGGGCGCGGTGGTCTATGAGCTTAATACCGGGCTGACCCAGCAGATCCACAGCGCCGTGGTGGCGCGCCTTGGCGCCACGGCGGGCTACAGGGATTACACCTCGGGCGGCGGCCGCAGCAACCAGCGCAGCTATGGCGCCTCCGCCGGCCTGACCTGGAGCATCAACCGCTATCTCGATCTGGAAGCCGATGCGAGCTACGAGCGGACCAAGGAGCCCGGCAACACCGACGAGAAGACCACGCGCATCGGATTGGGATTGAAACTGCGGCGATGACATGCCGGTGCATAGGCCCGAAGTAAATCCATCGCCCCGGCAGGCTTGCGTCAGGCGCCGTTTATCAGGCTCTTCAGGCCGGCCTCGACCAGCGGTCTGATATCGTCCCGTTCAAGCGCCACGGCGACATTGGCCAGAATGAAGCCTTCCTTGGAGCCGCAATCATAGGTCTGGCCACCGAACCGATAGGCAGAGAACGGCTGCTCCGCAGCGAGCTTGAGCATGGCGTCCGTCACCTGGATCTCATTGCCGGCGCCGCGCTCCTGACTGGACAGGATCTCAAAAATCTCCGGCTGTAGAATGTAGCGGCCATTGATGTAGAAGTTTGACGGCGCGGTGCCCGCCGCCGGCTTCTCCACCATTTCAGTGATGCGGAAGCCGCCATCGAGATCCTCGCCCCTGCCGACAATGCCATATTTGTGGGCGAGCGCCGGGTCACATTCACCCACCGCGACAATATTGCCGCCAACCTTGCCATAAAGCTCGACCATGCCCGCCATGCAGCCCTTGGTGTCGCGCATGACCATATCCGGCAGCAGCAGCGCGAATGGCTCATCGCCGATGATGTCGCGAGCGCACCAGACAGCGTGGCCCAGGCCGAGCGGCGCCTGCTGACGCGTAAAGCTCGTCGCGCCTGCCTTTGGCAGCATATCTTCCAGCGATCTCAATTCGACGGTCTTGCCGCGTTCGCGCAGCATCGCCTCGAGCTCGAACTGGATATCGAAATGGTCTTCGATCACCGCCTTGTTGCGGCCGGTGACGAAAACGAAATGCTCGATGCCGGCTTCCATCGCCTCTTCGACGACATATTGGACCACCGGTTTGTCGACCACGGTCAGCATCTCTTTCGGCACCGCCTTGGTGGCGGGCAGAAAACGGGTGCCCAATCCCGCGACCGGCAGAACAGCTTTTCTAATCTTGCGAATTGCACTCATATTATTTCCTCATTCTTCTTTCATTATCCGCTGCGGCGCTTCCCGGTTGTCCTAAATCGCAATACCGGCATTTGTTGGAAACAGGCAAAGGCTGCAACCGGGCCGCGGATATGGTAAACGATTTGTTGACGGCTAAGGGATAGGATCGCCATCACGTCTTTTTTTTCCAATCCCAAACGACAGGATGCTTGTAACATGCTCCGATCGCCCAGGAATATTGCTCTCGCCGCCGGATTTTCCCTCTTTGCCGGTGTTCTGGCTCCCCTGCCCGCACATGCGGATGCGGGTTTTCAGCAGTGGGTCTCAAGCTTCTATAGCACAGCTGCGAAATCCGGAATCTCACGCTCGACCTACGAACAGGCCTTCAAGGGTATCACCGCGCCGGACCCGGCGGTCCTGGAAAAAGCGCGTTATCAACCGGAATTCACCACCAAGGTTTGGGATTATCTCGATTCCCGCGTGAATCCCTACACCGTTGCCAAGGGACGCGAGATGGCGGCGCGCCATGCCAAGACCCTGGCCGCGATCGAGCGGCATTTCGGCGTGGATGCCTCGATTCTATTGGCAATCTGGTCGATGGAGTCCAACTATGGCGAAATCCTCACCAAGACTGACCGCCTTCATTACGTACCGCAGGCCCTTGCCACGTTGGCCTATGCCGACAAGAAGCGCGCCAAGTTTGCACGCTCGCAACTCGTTGCCGCGCTGAAAATTCTCCAGAGCGGAGATATTTCAAGCAGGGAAATGACCGGGTCTTGGGCTGGCGCCATGGGGCACACCCAGTTCATTCCCACAAGTTATCTTGCCTACGCCGTCGACGCCGATGGAAACGGGCATCGTGACATCTGGAACTCCATCCCCGACGCCTTGTCGACCGCTGCCAATCTTCTCAAGAAGAACGGCTGGAGACCCGGCGAGACCTGGGGATATGAGGCGGCCGTCCCCGGCGGCGGCGCCAAATATTCAGGTCAGACCAAGACGTTGTCGCAATGGGCGGCACTCGGATTTACCCGGCCGGGCGGCAAGGCTCTTCCCAATGGCAACCGGCGCGCGGAACTCAAAATGCCCGGCGGCAGCAATGGCCCCGCATTCCTGATGAGCAAGAATTTTTTCGTCATCAAGCGCTACAACAACTCGGATTCCTATGCTCTCGGCGTCGGCGTCCTGGCCGACGAGATTGCCGGATATGGCGGCGTCGATCAGCGCTGGCCGCGCCCCGCCGGAACGCTCGACGTCAAGGAGAAGTTCGAGCTGCAGGCCCGGCTCAAACAGCTCGGATATTATGATGGCGAGATTGATGGCAATTTCGGCTCCGGTTCGCGGGCGGCGATCGCCAGCTTCCAGTCGCGTGCCGGCTTGACCGGTGAGGCCATTCCGTCGCAAAAGATACTGGATGCCATCCGCCGCCATTGATGGTTGATGACGGCTGGATCTCAACCGTTCCGAGGTCGAAACGGAGATCGCATTAGCGTGTTTGTTCGCCTACCAGCCTTGCGCCTTCTGGCAACCTTGCTGATCGCTCTGACAGCGGGCATGGCCGTGGTGCAAACGAGTGAACCGGCGGCGGCCCAGGAACGCTTGGAACGGAAATCCATCCTGCAACTGCTGTTCGGTGGCGGCCAGAGCCAGAAAGCGCCCGCATCAACGGAAGCGCCTCGCACAAGCCGGGTAAAGCAGCCCGCGCGCAGCGCCACCGCAGCTGCTCCCCCTCCGGAGCCCAAAATCGAAAAGCTTGAAAACGCACGGAAAATTCTTGTGCTCGGCGATTTTCTGGCCAATGGCGCCGCTGATGGTTTGAGCGAGGCCTTCGCCCAGGCGCCTGGCGTTGTGGTGGTTGACCGGACCAATGGGTCCTCCGGCCTGGTCCGTGACGATTACTACGATTGGCTTGAACAAGCGCCAGGTATTGTCGAAGAGGTCCAGCCAGCCATCATCGTCGTGCAGATCGGATCAAACGACCGGCAGCAGATGCTGGTCAATGGCGAGCGCGAGGCGGTCCGTTCGGTCAACTGGCTTGCCGAGTATGAACGCCGCACGGAACAACTCATCAGGATTTTGCGGGGCGGCAACACGCCTTTGTTGTGGATCGGTCTGCCGGCCTTCAATTCCTCCGTCATGACCACGGACATGGTTGCTTTCAATGGCGTTTACCGGAAGCTGGTCGAAAAGTCCGGGGGCGAATTCATCGACATCTGGGATGGGTTCGTCGACGAAGAGGGCAAGTTCATCTTCACCGGCTCCGATGTCAATGGACAGCAAGTCCGGCTTCGCGGCTCGGACGGGATCAACCTGACCAAGGCGGGCAGACGCAAAGTTGCGTTCTACGCCGAAAAATCAGCGCGGCGGTTGCTCGGCGACGCCGCGGCGGCGGGCGTGGTCACGCTTGATTCCTCAAGCTTTCCCGAGATCTTCATGCCCCCACCTCCCGGCGAGAACACGGTCGCCATCATGCGGACATTGCCAGTCGCCATGACGGATCCGGATCTCGATGGAGGGTCTGCGCTGCTGGACGACATGCCCGCACCGGCAAGCCTTGTCCGGTCTCCGCGCGATATGCTGGTGCTTGATGGCGTTCTGCCAGAACCGCCTGAAGGCCGCGCCGACAATTTCGCCTGGCCCCGGGCAAACCGCTGATTCCACAAACTCTTGGTCATGAAAACCGGCGTTGCCTGCGGCAGGCCTGCTGCTGTCGGCGTCTGATGATCTGACGCCTTGGGTCAGCGCGGCAGGACGGTTGCCCCCATCAGGCTCAGATCTATTTCCCGCGCCGCCTGACGGCCTTCACGGATTGCCCAGACCACCAGGCTCTGGCCGCGCCGCACGTCGCCGGCAGCCCATAACCTGTCGACCGACGTGCGGTAATCATCTTCATTGGCGGCAACATTGGTCGAGCCACGACGATCGACGTCCAACGACAGCCTGTCGCCAAGTTCGCTGATGACGCCGGTGCCAAACGCGCCGCGGAAGCCGATGGCGACAAACACCAGATCGGCCTTGATGACAAATTCCGATCCGGCGATCGGCTTACGCTTTTCATCAACCTGACAACATTTGACGCCGGTCAGAACGCCATTCTCGCCGATCAATTCGAGCGTGCCGACCTGGAACTCGCGAATAGCACCTTCGGCCTGCGATGAGGATGTCCGCATCTTCGTTGCCCAGTAAGGCCAGACAGCGAGCTTGTCTTCCTTTTCGGGCGGCTGCGGCCGGATGTCTAGCTGGGTGACCTTGACCGCGCCCTGCCTAAATGCCGTGCCGACACAGTCCGACGCCGTGTCGCCGCCGCCGATCACCACCACATGCTTGCCGCCAGCCAACACCGGCTCCGACGGCCAGCCGACATTTTCGATGCTCTCGCGGGCAACACGCTTGTTCTGCTGGACCAGATAGGGCATCGCGTCATGCACCCCGACAAGATCCGCGCCAGGAATGCCGACATCGCGCGGCGTCTCCGAACCGCCGGTGTAAAGCACCGCATCATACTCGCCCAAGAGCTCCTCAACGCTCTTGTCGACGCCGATGTTGACGTTGCAGAAAAACGTCACCCCTTCGCCTTCCATCTGTTCGATGCGGCGGTCGATGAAATGCTTTTCCATCTTGAAATCGGGAATGCCATAGCGCAGAAGCCCACCCGGCTGGCTCTCCCGCTCATAGACATGAACCGTATGGCCGGCGCGGCCAAGCTGCTGGGCAGCAGCCATTCCGGCCGGACCCGAACCGATCAGCGCAATCGTCTTTCCGGTCTTGGCGGCAACAGACTGAGGCACGATGAAACCAAGCTCATAGGCCTTGTCGGCGATCGCCTGCTCCACGGTCTTGATCGTGACCGGGGCATCTTCGAGATTGAGCGTGCAGGCTTCCTCACACGGCGCGGGGCAGATCCGGCCGGTGAACTCGGGGAAGTTGTTGGTCGAATGCAGATTGCGGATCGCCTCTTCCCAATTGCCGTTGTAGACCAGATCATTCCAGTCGGGGATCTGGTTGTGAACCGGGCAGCCGGTCGGTCCATGGCAATAGGGAATGCCGCAATCCATGCAGCGCGCCGCCTGCTTCTGGACCTCCTGATCGCTCATCCGGATGGTGAACTCGCGGAAATGGCGAATGCGGTCCGACGCCGGCTGATACTTCGCCGTCTGCCGGTCGATTTCCAGGAAACCTGTTACCTTACCCATGTCTCACTCCAGCAGGGCAGCCAGTCCGCTATCGGTCTGCGCCGCCCCGTCTCTCTGCCAATTTCAATGGTTCGCCAACGTTTTCGCTGTCCGGCGCAAAGCACCGCCTATCGACACGTCGAACGTCGTCTCGCCAAACGCGAATTGCTCGTCCACACCCGCGGCCTTCACGTGCCATGTGGTATCCCAATGCCCTGATGGCGTCATTACCATCTCACCGGACACGACTACCTTCGCAGCCGCGGCCGCCGCGTCATCGGGAAGTGCCACCGGGAGAGCAAGGGCCTGGGCAGCGTCGTCGATTGCCAGCCGTTGTCCGTAGCCCGATTCGGCCTTGCGCATGAGAGTGAACTGGTTGACCCCATTGTCGATCTGAAGGTTAAAAACCACGAGCGGTCGTTGCCCTTTCCAAGCTGCCGCGCCCACCTTCGCCAAGATCTCATCGATGCGCGCAGGATTAAAATGCACCGCGAGTTCGAAGCTCCGTTCGCGCGTTCCCTGCTCATCGGAAATCTGGATGCCTTCCTTGCGGTCGAGGTAGTCGAACCCGGTGACCAGGGCGCCAGGCTCATCGATCAGCCCCTTTTGCCGCGCTGCCTCGGCAACGTCCGCATCGGCGGTCAGTCGGGTCAGGGCTTTGGGCAAGGCCTCTCGAATGCCGCGTTCGCGTTCGGAGAGGTTGTCGCGTCCCGTCACGATCACCGTTGCCGCATAGAGATCGACCGGGGCATCGAAAGCATCTGCGCGCTCGCAGCCCCCTAGGAGACACAAGGACACTGCAATGGCGCCCTGCCCGATTCCGGTGAAGATAGTATGAGGTTCCATCTCTATTCCGCCGCCACGCCCATGCGCATCCGTTCCATGTCCTCAAGCGCGCGGCGGTATTCGACCGGCATCACCTTGCGGAATCTCGGGCGATAGTCGGCCCAGTTGTCGAGGATCTCCTTGGCTCGGGTGGACCCGGTATAATGCATGTGGTTGGAGATCAGCTGGAACAGCCGTTCCTCGTCATGCCGTGTCATGTCGCCGCTGACATCGACCCGGCCCTTGTGGGCAAGATCGCCGCCGTGATGGTGCAGCTTCTCGAGAATGTCGTCCTCCTCGGGAACCGGCTCCAGTTCCACCATCGCCATGTTGCAGCGGCTGGCGAAATCACCGGCCTCGTCGAGCACATAGGCGACCCCGCCCGACATGCCGGCGGCGAAGTTGCGTCCGGTTTCGCCGATCACCACCACAAGACCGCCGGTCATGTATTCGCAGCCATGGTCGCCGACGCCTTCGACCACCGCGATGGCGCCCGAGTTGCGCACCGCAAACCGCTCTCCGGCGACACCGCGGAAATAGCATTCGCCTTCAATGGCGCCATACAGCACCGTGTTGCCGACGATGATCGAGTGTTCCGCCACGATCGGCGAGTTCTCCGGCGGACGGACGATGATGCATCCACCCGAAAGCCCCTTGCCGACATAGTCATTGGCGTCGCCGACGAGATCGAACGTTACGCCATGGGCGAGGAACGCGCCGAACGACTGCCCGGCGGTGCCGCTGAGCTTGATGGTGATGGTGTCTTCCGGCAGCCCCTTGTGGCCATACCGCTTGGCGATTTCTCCCGACAGCATGGCGCCGGTGGACCGGTCGACGTTCCTGATACTGACGTCGAACTCGACTTTTTCCTTGCTCTCAAGCGCCGGCATGGATTTTTCAATCAAGTGCCTGTCCAGCACATCGGCAATCGGATGGTTCTGGCGTTCGGTCCAGTGCGTCTTCTGCTTGGGCGCATCGGGCTTGTAGAAAATGCGGCTGAAATCCAGGCCGTGGGCTTTCCAGTGATCGATCATGCCGTCCTTGGCCAGCAGTTCGGACTGACCGATGATCTCATCGAAATTGCGATAGCCCATGGCGGCCAGCCACTCACGCACTTCCTCGGCTACGAAGAAGAAGTAGTTGATGACATGCTCCGGCGTGCCCTTGAAGCGCTTGCGCAGCACCGGATCCTGCGTCGCCACACCCACCGGGCAGGTGTTGAGATGGCACTTGCGCATCATGATGCAGCCCGCGGCAATCAGCGGCGCGGTCGAGAAGCCGAACTCGTCGGCGCCAAGCAGCGCCCCGACAATCACATCCCGTCCGGTCTTGAGCCCGCCATCGACCTGCAGCGCGATGCGCGAGCGCAATCCGTTGAGCACCAGGGTCTGGTGGGTTTCGGCAAGGCCGATTTCCCAGGGGCTGCCGGCATGCTTGAGCGAGGTCAGCGGCGATGCGCCGGTGCCGCCATCATAGCCGGAAATGGTGATGTGGTCGGCGCGCGCCTTCGCAACCCCGGCAGCCACCGTTCCGACCCCGACTTCCGAGACCAGCTTGACCGAAACATCGGCTTCGGGATTGACGTTCTTGAGGTCGAAAATCAGCTGCGCCAGATCCTCGATCGAGTAGATGTCATGATGTGGCGGCGGCGAAATCAAGCCGACGCCCGGCGTCGAATGCCTCGTCTTGGCAATCGTCGCATCGACCTTGTGTCCGGGCAGCTGCCCTCCCTCGCCCGGCTTGGCGCCCTGCGCCACCTTGATCTGGATCATGTCGGCGTTGACCAGATATTCGGCCGTCACCCCGAAGCGGCCCGAGGCAACCTGTTTGATCGCCGACCGCTCCGGATTGGCGCCGCCGCCATAAAGCGGCAGGTAGCGGTCCGGCTCCTCGCCACCCTCGCCAGTGTTGGACTTGCCGCCAATCCGGTTCATGGCGACGGCAAGGGTCGAATGCGCTTCCCGGCTGATCGAGCCGAACGACATGGCGCCGGTCGAAAACCGCCGCACAATAGCTGCAGCAGGTTCGACTTCATCGAGCGGGACCGGCGCGCGCCCGGTGGTCTCGGCGGTGCGGATCTCGAACATTCCGCGGATGGCGTTCATCCGCAGGGTCGAGCGGTTGACCATGTCGGCGAAATCGCGAAAACGATCCTTGGCGTTGCCGCGGACAGCATGCTGCAGCGCCGCCACAACGTCCGGCGTCCAGGCATGTTCCTCTCCGCGCATCCGGTAGACATATTCGCCACCCACATCCAGCGACGTCGCCAGCACCGGATCATTGGAGAAGGCCAGCCGGTGACGTTGCGCAGCCTCGGTCGCGACCTCGGCCAGACCGACGCCTTCGATCGTTGTCGCCGTCCCGGTGAAGTAGGCGTTGACGAATTCGCTGGACAGACCGATCGCATCAAAGATCTGCGCGCCACAATAGGACTGATAGGTCGATATCCCCATCTTGGACATCACCTTGAGGATGCCCTTGCCAATGGCTTTGGTGTAGCGCGAGACAATCTCGTAGCGGTCGACTTCCGGCGGGAATTCTCCGCGCTTGTGCATGTCGAGCAGCGTGTCAAACGCCAGATAGGGATTGATCGCCTCGGCGCCGAAGCCGGCCAGGCAGCAGAAATGATGGACTTCGCGCGGCTCACCGGACTCGACCACGAGGCCGACCGACGTGCGCAATCCATTGCGGATCAGGTGATGGTGCACAGCAGCCGTCGCCAGCAGCGACGGGATGGCGATACGGTCCGGCCCGATTTGACGGTCGGACAGAATGATAATGTTGTAACCACCGGTGACGGCTTCCTCCGCCCGGTCGCAAAGGCGGTCGAGCGCTGCCTTCATGCCATCGGAACCCTTTTCGCTGGCATAGGTGAAATCCAGCGTCTTGGTGTCAAACCGGTCCTCGGTGTGGCCGATCGAGCGGATCTTTTCGAGATCGCCATTGGTCAGGATCGGCTGGCGAACCTCAAGCCGCTTCTTCTTGGCAGCACCCTTGTGATCGAGAAGGTTTGGCCGCGGCCCGATGAAGGACACCAGGCTCATCACCAATTCTTCGCGAATCGGATCTATCGGCGGGTTGGTCACCTGCGCGAAGTTTTGCTTGAAATAGGTGTAGAGCAGCTTCGACTTCCGCGACATCGCCGAAATCGGCGTGTCGGTTCCCATCGAACCGATAGCCTCCTGCCCCGTGGTCGCCATCGGCGCCATCAAGATCTTGGTGTCTTCCTGGGTATAGCCGAAAGCCTGCTGGCGATCGAGCAGCGACACATCCTTGCGCAGCGCCCGCGGTTCAACCGGCTTGAGATCCTCAAGGATCAACTGGGTGCGGTCGAGCCATTCGCGATAGGGATGCTTCGCCGCCAGTCGCGACTTGACCTCCGCATCGGAAATGATGCGGCCCTCCTCCATGTCGATGAGCAGCATCTTGCCTGGCTGCAGCCGCCACTTTGACAGGATGGTGCTTTCGTCGACCGGCAGAACGCCCGCCTCCGAAGCCATGATCACACGGTCGTCATTGGTGACGATATAGCGCGCGGGCCTCAGGCCGTTGCGGTCGAGCGTGGCGCCGATCTGGCGGCCATCGGTAAAGGCAACCGCCGCGGGTCCGTCCCAGGGCTCCATCAGTGCTGCATGGTATTCGTAGAACGCCTTGCGGTCCGCGCTCATCAGCGAATTGCCTGCCCATGCTTCAGGGATCAGCATCATCACCGCATGCGCCATCGAATATCCGCCACGAATCAGAAACTCGAGCGCATTGTCAAAACAGGCGGTATCGGACTGGCCTTCATAGGAAATAGGCCAGAGTTTGGAGATGTCGCTGCCAAACAAGGGCGACGACACCGAGGCCTGGCGTGCCGCCATCCAGTTGACGTTGCCGCGCAGCGTGTTGATTTCGCCATTATGCGCGACCATCCGGTACGGGTGAGCCAGCTTCCATGACGGGAATGTATTGGTCGAAAACCGCTGGTGTACCAGGGCCACGGCGGATTCAAAGCGCGGATCACTCAGATCCTTGTAGTAGGCGCCGACCTGAAAGGCCAGGAACATGCCCTTGTAGACGATTGTCCGCGTCGACAGCGAGACGAAATAGAAGCCGTTGTCGCCGCCATCGGTTTCGCCATAGACCCGGTTGGAAATGACCTTCCTGAGAACGAACAACTGCCGCTCAAACGCAATCTGATCCTCGATAGCTTCACCGCGGCCGATAAACACCTGGACATGCCGGGGTTCGGTCGCGGCGATGTCGGGCGCCTTGGACAGGGACGAATTATCCACCGGCACATCGCGGAAGCCAAGCAGGACCTGGCCTTCGGACGCCACAACCTCGGCGATGATGCCCTTGAGATGCTCGTAGAGGACTTCGTCCTTCGGCATGAAGACGAAGCCCACGGCGTAGGCGCCAGGCTCCGGCAGGGTCACGCCTTTGCCAGCCATCTCCTCGCGAAACAACCGGTCCGGAATCTGCACCAGCAGCCCGGCGCCGTCACCCATCAACGGGTCGGCGCCAACCGCGCCGCGATGGGTCAGGTTTTCGAGCATGAACAGGCCGTCACGGATGATCTGATGCGATTTCACGCCTTTCAGGTGGGCGACAAACCCGACACCGCAGGCATCATGCTCGTTGCGTGGATCATAAAGGCCCTGCCTGGTCGGCAATCCAAAGGTCTGCACGGTGGCTGGCTTTATCCCGGCATGTGCCGTGCAAGCGCTCGCATCCGTCCGAGATGGTGAAAGGTCTGCCATCTTCATTCCTCCTTCATGACCGCCGCGGCGGTTGAGTCCGGCTCACCATCCGCCACCGCCGGGTGTGGCGACGCATGCGTTCCGGATGCATCTGTCGTCTGGCCTCGCGTGCATTGTTTGCTTCGCCCGCCACTCACCGGCGCGCAGCGCGCTTGTATCACGAAGGGGCAAAACGGTCACCTTGAACCGATTGAGTGCAAATCGCGGATTGCGCTTGCAGCCCCTTGCGTCCGCCTCGGCCTCGGCCATGTGGCCAGGGCAGACACAAATAGGACAGCAAGGCTGTCCTATTTCGATTGTTCTATGACAGAATGAGTTCAATTGCGCAAGATAGCGAACCCAAAAACCTGTCCGCCGCGACCGTAAATGATCGAAACGAGCACCGTCGCGCAAGATACTTACGTCAGAGCAGCGCTTTGCAACCTTCTTGAAACATTGAACCATACCCGTTCGCAGGGGGCGGTGCGCCAATTCGCCAGTGCCGGCCCGGTGAGCGGTCAGGCCGGTAAGGCATTTTGAAAAACCTGGCAAATCATGCCATAGCCTGTAAAGCACCTGCTTCGGAGACTTTACCTTCCATGATTTTCACGTCTGACAATTGGGCCGGCGCCCACCCCGCCATCTCCGCCTCGCTTTCGGCCCATTCCACCGGCTTCAGCGCCGCCTATGGCGCCAGCGATCTGGATCGAAAGGTCGAACAGACCTTCAACACGATATTCGGGCGGGAAGTTGCGGTCTTCTTCGTCGGCACCGGCACAGCCGCCAACTCGCTGGCGCTGTCGGCCGTCAACCGGCCCGGCGGCGTGTCATTCTGCCACCGCGAGGCCCATGTCATCGCCGATGAATGCGGCGCCCCGGAGTTTTTCAGCCACGGGGCGCGGCTTGTCCCAGTGGACGGGGCGGACGGCAAGATGGATCCCGCGATCCTGGAAACGGAAATCGCCCGCTTTCCCGCAGGCTTTGTTCATGCCGGCCAACCTATGGCGGTTACCCTGACCCAGGCCACGGAGGCGGGCACCGTTTACCAACCCGATGAAATACGTGCGATCTCCAAGATCGCCAAAGCCCATGGCCTGCCGCTGCACATGGACGGCGCCCGTTTTGCCAATGCGCTGGTGGCCCTGGATCTGACGCCGGCGCAAATGACCCTCGATCTCGGCGTCGACATCTTGTCCTTTGGCGGCACCAAGAATGGATGCTGGTGCGCCGAAGCGCTGGTGTTCCTCGATCCGGCAATGGCCAATCAGGCCGCTTTCATCCGCAAGCGTGCGGCGCACCTGTTTTCCAAGAGCCGCTTCATTGCGGCCCAGTTCGATGCCTATTTCGAAAACGACCTGTGGCTCGACCTGGCCCGCCACTCCAATACGATGGCCGACCGGCTTCGAACCGGGATTTCCGGTTCAAGCCGGGCGCGGCTGGCATGGCAAAGCTCCGCCAATGAAATCTTTCCGATACTGTCAAAATCCCTTTCCAGGGAGCTGATGGCAAAAGGCGCGTTGTTTTATGAGTGGACCGCGCCGCGCGCCGCGTCCCATCTCGTTGGCGCCGACGAGACCATGCTCAGATTGGTCACCAGCTTTGCCACGACGGAAGACCAGGTTGATCAGTTTCTTGAATGTCTGGGTTAGACACACGACTCCCTGACTTGCCACCAGAATAAAATCGTTCACACCAAGCTCACGTGCAAGTGATGCTGGATAACGCGTGCTTGATTTCCAAGTGAAGCTGTAATTCGTCATGGTTCTCCTGCCGGGACGAAAAACCCTGGTCAACGGTTTCAAGGATACCTTCAAGGAGAACAACATGTCGCAGAAATCCCTCATTGGCGCTTCCGCACTCGCTGGCGCGGTGGCCATGGCCATCTCCGGCGCAACATTCCTCGCGTCGACCGACGGCGCATCCGCCGCCACCGAAAAATGCTACGGCGTCGCCATGGCTGGCAAGAACGATTGCGCTGCCGGCCCCGGCACAACCTGCGCCGGCACTTCCAAGGTCGACTTCCAGGGCAATGCCTGGAAAAACGTCGAAGCCGGCACCTGCGTAAGCATGAAGGTCGACGGCGATCGCATGGGTTCGCTCGAGCCGCTCACACGCGACATTCCGGCCTGATCCGAAAACACCAGTTAAACGGGAGTCCCCGACATGACGCGGCCCGCCCCTCATTCGCCAAATATTGGAACTTCCCGTTTTCCCGACGCGCCGCTCCCGCCACGTGCGGGGGCGGGTTTGAAACCCGATCACATCGCCGCCATCCTGACTGACGATTACAGGATCGGATTTCTCGAAGTCCATGCCGAAAATTACATGGGTGATGGCGGTCCGGCGCATCGCGCGCTCGCAGCCATTCGCGCCGAGTTCCCCTTATCGGTGCACGGCGTTGGCCTCTCGATCGGGTCCGAAGGCGGCATCAGCGCCACCCATCTTGAGCGTCTGGCCAGGGTCGTCGAACGCTATGAACCGGCCATGGTGTCGGAGCATCTCGCCTGGTCGAGCCACGATGCCGGCTATTTCAACGATCTTTTGCCGGTGCCTTACAATTCAGCCTCACTCGAGCGGGTGGTTTCCCACATCGTCCAGATCCAGGACCGGCTCAAACGCCCGATCCTGCTGGAGAACCCGTCCACCTATGTCGCGTTTGAACAAACGACGATGAGCGAGACCGATTTCATTCGTGACATCGCCCGGAAATCCGGCTGTGGCCTGCTGCTCGATGTCAACAATGTCTTCGTCTCCGCCACCAATCACGGCTGGAAACCGCTGCATTACCTGCGCGATTTTCCGCTGGAACTTGTCGAGGAAATCCATCTTGCCGGCCATGCCGAGGATGTCGACGACGAGGGCGACCTTCTCTTGATCGACGCTCATGACCGCCCCGTCGCCGATAGCGTCTGGAAGCTCTATGAAACAGTCATCAGTCAGGCCGGTGCGGTTCCGACCCTGATCGAATGGGACAATGACGTTCCCGAATGGCCGGTGCTGCGCCGCGAAGCGCAACTTGCCGATGCGATCCTTGACCGGCTGGGACCGGGTTCCTTGCTCGGATCTCGCCATGCCGCGGAATGATGCAATGATCGAGATGTCGCAGCGGAGTTTTGGCGCAGCCCTGCTCGATCCGGACCTTCCGCTTCCAGACGGCGTGATCGGTCCGCGCGGCAAGGGCGCCCAAAAGCGCTTCGCCGTCTACCGCAACAATGTGACGGTCAGTCTGGTCAACGCCCTTGGCGATATTTTTCCGGCCGTCCAGCGGCTGGTCGGCGAAGGTTTCTTCCGTGACATGGCGCGGGTCTACCTGTCGGAGGAGCCGCCGCGCTCCGCTCTGCTGTTTGAATATGGCGGCGGGTTTGCGGCCTTTCTCGACCGCTTCGAGCCGGTGTCGAAATTGCCCTATCTGTCCGATGTGGCGCGTCTGGAGCGGGCATGGCTCGACGCTTTTCATGCAGCCGATGCCGATCCCCTGCGGCCCGAAAGCCTTGGCGCAATCCCGCCTGAAAGCCTCGGCGAGGTGACATTTACGCCGCATCCGGCGGCGCGTATCGTTCGAAGCAAGTACGCCGCTGTTTCAATTTTTTCGGCCAGCCGCGAAGAGCGGCCACTCGATCATGTCCGGCCGCTCGATCCCGAAGATGGATTGATCACCCGGCCGCGGCACGAGGTTCAGGTTCGGCAATTGCCGTCCGGTGCGGCGGATTTTTTCGAGGCGCTGATGGCCGGGATGACGTTTGAGGAAGCCGCCAATGTAACCCTCGAACGGCATCCGGAGTTCGATTTGCCCTCCGCCATTTCAGCCATGCTCGAAGCGGGCGTTTTTTCCGCCTGTTCGTCCAGCCAGGCAAATCCGGAGCACACGGCATGACAGATGCAATCGACTATCTCGCCGGCCTTCATGGTCGCGTCTTCGGCTATCTCGAGCGGCTCGGCGACAGCTGGCTGCTCGGCCTCATCGCCCGCTTCGCCTTTGCGGCCGTGCTGTGGGGATATTTCCTCAACTCGGCAAGAACCAAGGTCGGCGAGGGCGTGACCGGTTTCTTCTCCATCTCGCCCGGGGCCTATTACCAGATCGCACTGCCGGCGGTGGAAGCCGCCGGCGGCGATGTCGATGCGGTGGCCTTCTTCCCCTGGGGCCTGATTGTCGCCCTGGGCACCTATGCGGAGTTCATCCTGCCGCTGCTGATTGTCATCGGCCTGTTTGCGCGCATTGCCGCCCTGGGCATGATCGGGTTCATCGCCGTGCAGACATTCGTCGATATCACCGTGCACCAGATTGGCGCGGAGACCATCGGCGCGTTGTTTGACCGGTTCCCGGACGGAGTGATTGCGGACCAGCGATTGCTGTGGATTGTGCCGCTCATGATCATCGCCATCAAAGGTCCTGGACTTCTCTCTGTCGACGGCTTGCTGGCGAATCGCCGCCGCTGATCACCGCGCAGCTCGGCCAACCGGCCCCCGGCTATCGCTTCCGGATTAAAAAATGGCGCTCAGTCTCCTGAGCGCCACAAGGCTGATCCGCTTGGGGGTGGGGATGGATCAGGCCTTTGTTGCTTCAATCTGCCTGGGCTCGTTGCCGGCCTCGCTGGAGATGGCGATCCGGCGCGGCTTCATGGCTTCCGGGATCTCGCGAACCAGATCCACATGCAGCAGACCGTTGCGCAACGTGGCGCCGGTCACTTCCACATGGTCGGCCAGCTGGAAACGGCGTTCAAACGCACGTTTGGCAATGCCACGATAGAGATATTCGGTGCCATCGACAGTGTTGTCTTCGGCTTTTTCGCCCTTGACCGTGAGCGCATGCTCGCGCGCTTCGATGGAAATCTCGGATTCCTCGAAGCCAGCCACCGCCATGGTGATGCGGTAGGTGGTCTCGCCGGTCCGTTCGATATTGTAAGGCGGATAGGACTGGGTCTGATCCGGCTGGGCCAGGCTGTCAAGCATGGTCAGCAACTTGTCGAAACCGACAGTGGAACGATACAGGGGGGAAAAATCAACGTGACGCATGGGTGTTCTCCTAGTGAGCAACGTGGTGTTTGCGTTTGGCGGCTGGTTTGCCCCGCATTGGGCGGCATCCCGGCCAGCAGGCCCGGTCTTCGGCGCCTGCTAAGCCAATGTGGGAACTGTTTACAGCCGGTTCAAGAGCTTCGCGCGTGGTCAAAATCCGATGAATTGCGGATGAATATCCTGTTCGGCACGGGTTCATCCGCCATCGGCGATCATGGAACTTGTCAGGCCAACACAGTCTGACCGGCCGGGAGCATCACGTTCCTTCTGTTCCAGCCGCCAGGCCGGAGCCGCATCCCCTGCGGCTCCGGCCTTTTTCCTTTTGACCTTCGGCCAGGGAAGCCCTAATCCGGAACCCCATGAGCGATGATCTCCCCAAGCTGATCGAGACCGACGGCAATCCCGCGCCAGGCAACCATGTGGTCGGCTGGTTCAAGGGGGTTGGCGGCAAACGGCTGCGCTATGCGATATTCAAATCCGATGTATCAGTGGCAGGCGGAACCGTCGTTCTGCTGCATGGTCGCAACGAATGCATCGAAAAATACTACGAGACCATCCGCCACTTCACCGCGCGCGGGCTGTGGGTGGTGACATTTGACTGGCGCGGACAAGGCCTCTCCGAGCGGCTCTTGAAAAACCCCTTGCGCGGTCACCTGCGCCGGTTTCGCGATCTGGAATCCGATCTGTCGATATTTCTCGAAACAATCGTGCTGCCCGAGACACGGCTGCCCTTTTGCATGGTCGCCCATTCCATGGGAGCGCTCGTGGCGCTGTCTATGGCGCCGAAACTCGCCAACCGGATTGAACGCATGGCGCTGATCGCCCCCTTTGTGGAACTCTCCAACCAGCCGGTCCCGATTTGGGTCACCCGCCTGGTAACCAGGATGATGCGAATGGTCGGCCTTGGCTGGCTCAGTTCCGGCAAGGACCGATTTCCAGGGCCGTTCGAGGGCAACGCCTTGACCACAAATATCGATCGCTATGCCCGCAATCAGGCGCTTTACCTGGCCCATCCCGAATTGCGGCTCGGGCCGCCAACGGTCTGCTGGGTCAATGAAATGCTGGGCGCGATCGACCGCGCCACCCGGTTCGAGCATCTCGATCAGATCCATGTGCCGACATTGCTGATCGGAGCGGGCAACGATCCGATCGTCGCGCCGCAAGCCGTCGAAAGCCTCGCCAACCGCTTCCGGGCCGGAAGCGCGGTCATGATCGATGGCGCCCGCCACGAAATTCTGCAGGAGGCCGACCGCTATCGCCTGTCAGCACTCGCCGCAATCGACGCTTTCATCCCGGCCGACCAGACGCCCGAACCGGCCGCAGACGCTGTCACTCAGTCCGGTTGAGCATTTCCAACGCGGCCTCATGCAAGGCCGGCGACCCGCTGGCGACGATACTGCCGCCTTGCTCCGGGCGGGCGCCGCTCCAGGTCGTCATGACACCGCCAGCCTGCTCCACCAGCGGGATCAACCCGCCCACATCATAAGCTTTCAGCCCTGCCTCAACGACCATATCGACATGTCCGGCGGCGACCATCGCATAGGCGTAACAATCACAACCGTACCGCGCCAGTTGAACGTTGTTTTCCACCCGTTTGTAGGCCGGTTCGAGGTCCTTGGGAAAAATCGATGGCGACGTCGTCATCATTATCGCCTGCTCCAGCGAAACGCCCTTCCGGGTCTGCAGCGGCGTCGTTTGCCCGTTGCGCCGCACGAACGCGCCCTCCGGTGAGCCGATGAACCGCTCGCCGGTAAACGGCTGGTCCATCATGCCCATCACCGCCCGCCCGTTGTGATAAAGCCCGACCAGCGTCCCCCAGACCGGCAGGCCGGAAATGAAGGCGCGGGTTCCATCGATCGGGTCAATGACCCAGACATGGTCGCGGTCAAGGCCGACATCGCCGTGCTCTTCTCCCAGAATTCCGTGCTCCGGATATTGCTCGGAGATCAACCGCCGTATGGCTCTTTCGGCCTCGCGGTCAGCCTCGGTGACCGGGTCAAACCCACCGGCATGCTTGTTGTCAACGGAGACAGACATGCGAAAGCGGGGAAGCGTCTCGGCGGCCGCGACTTCGGCGATGGCGTCAAAGAATGCGATTTCAGGAAGCACAGCGAACTCCATACGAGGGGCATGATTGCAGGCGGCGTGAGAGATTCAGTCCAGGCTCGTCGTGACCCGGCTGGTTTTGAAATGCAAGCGCGGCAGGCCAATCGCGCACTTGCTCTTCGCATGTGCAAAAATATCAGTGCCTGCATGATTGACATTTGTGCGATGCAGCATTAAATTCTACTTACAGTCTTTGACTGTAAATGCCCTCCTTGGGCGTTTCCTCCCTAGACTTTGCCGCGCCCTTGGCGCGGTTTTTTTTGCCTCTGCCACCCCCAGCGAAATCAGCTATTCGGCGGCAAGACGGTCGTCAACGGGATCTTCGCGCACATGGGCCATCAGCCCGCCGGCAAACTCGCACAGATCCGCCTTGAGCAGGTTGAACCCCGCGGTTTTCTCAAGAGTCTCTTCATTGACATAGAGCCCGCGGTTGATCTCGATCTGCAGCGCGTGCAAGCCGCGCGCCGGCCGCCCGTAGTGCTCCGTAATAAAACCGCCCGCGTAAGGCTTATTGCGCACCACATTGTAGCCAAGGCTGGACAGGATCGACACCGCGGCCTGAGAGAGATCCTCTCCGGCGCTGACGCCATAACGATCACCGATGATCATGTCCGGCCGCCTTGTACCGCCGGCGACGCGAATATTGGCGGGCATGGAATGACAATCGATCAGGATGGCCTTGCCGAACTGGACATGGGTTTGCGCAATCATCCGGCGCAAGGTGGCATGATAGGGGCGATAGACCTGCTCGATGCGGGCAAGTCCTTCCTCGACGCTCAGCCGTCCCCGGTAAATCTCCATATTTTCGGCCACCAGACGCGGGATTGTCCCCAGGCCTCCGGCAACGCGCATCGAACCGATATTGGCGAACGCCGGCAAGGCGCCATCAAACATCCGCGGATCAAGCTCGTAGGGTTCGCGGTTGACATCAAGCCAGGCGCGCGGGAACTGGGCCGCAAGCATCGGGGCGCCCAGTTGAACGACGCCTGCGAACAACTCGTCGACAAAATGATCCTCGGACCGCCGGATTGAAAGCCGGTCAAGCCGGGACATGTTCAGAAACGGTTCCGGGTAAATGCGGCCCGAATGCGGTGAATTGAACACAAAGGGTTCGGTCTGCTGCATCGGGCGGTGAATCGCAAAGGGAGCAACAGCTTGCGAAACTGCTTCCGGCTCGCTTTTCGCACCAGGCCTGTCGGCTTCGCGCATATCCGTCCCTTTGCCGCTGCAACCTCTTGAATCACCATGCCATCTGCCTCCACAACTGTCCAGTGCGGGCCATTTCTCATCGCAAAAGCGCCATCATTCACCTGATGTTTACTGAAATGGCACATATATGGCCAAGGCAGCGCTCAACGAGCACGATGACAGGTCTGGAAACAAAATGACGCCGAAAATTCTCCTCGCCGAAGACGACAACGACATGCGCCGGTTTCTGGTCAAGGCGCTGGAAAAGGCCGGCTACGAGGTCCGATCCTTTGACAATGGCGCAAGCGCCTATGACCGGCTTCGCGAGGAACCTTTCAACCTGCTGCTCACGGACATTGTCATGCCGGAGATGGACGGCATCGAACTGGCGCGCCGGGCCACCGAACTCGACCCCGACCTCAAGGTGATGTTCATCACCGGGTTTGCAGCGGTTGCTCTCAACCCGGATTCCAAGGCGCCGCGGGACGCCAAGGTCCTGTCCAAGCCGTTCCATCTTCGCGACCTCGTCAATGAGGTCAACAAGATGATCCAGGCCGCCTGAAGCTTTTCCCGGAATCATCTCGCCACTGGTCCCGCATCACCCGCGCTTGCGCGGGCCGTTTTGCTTATTCCTGGCCGTCCGGGCAGTTTTGCGCGCGCGCCATTCGCCGCTTCGCGCAATGACGCCAGCCGGCCAAACGGATGACAACAAAAAACCCGTCGTTTTCATATTGACGCAGCGGGGCTTTGTGTGGTGTATGCGGCCCATCGGATGGGCGTATAGCTCAGCGGGAGAGCACTACATTGACATTGTAGGGGTCACAGGTTCAATCCCTGTTACGCCCACCATCCTTTCAAGACGATCGCCGCGTTAATCGTCAGCGTCCCATTGCAATGCAATGCCTCGCTGGCCGTAATCAGATAGCAATCGTATTACCGGGACGTTGCGACAATTCCAGTGTTCAATGCGTCATTGGCTTTTTCGGCGTTTTTCGCACCTGCCTCCACGGCCTGACCATATTTCCTGCCCCGACGAAACAGCGTGCGCCGGGCGGATACGCCATGGCCCACAGCAATGAGATCTGGTGCATTTTATTGCGCCAGAATGCGTAGCAAACAGGCTGCCATAGGTGAAAAACTTGGTTGATTTCCTGCCAAAATCGCCAATCTAATGGGTTTAATCGCTTCTCATTGACAAGAAATCGCTCACTGCGTAGTGACGATGAACGTGCCTTGCCTCAGGCCGCGCCCCCAAGATGAATGGGAACGTCGATGATATCCAAATCCGCACTCGCTGAACTTCCCTCGCCTGCGCCACGCAGTTCCGATCCGGCCACCCTTGCCGCTGATATCATTGAAAGGCTGACCTATTCTATCGGCAAGAACGCCAAGGTCGCCCAGCCGCATGACTGGATGACCGCCACCATTCTGGTCATTCGTGACCGGGTCATCGACCGCTGGATGGAATCAACGCGTCAGACCTATGAGACCGGCGGCAAGCGCGTCTACTACCTGTCACTGGAATTCCTGATCGGACGGCTGACCCGCGACGCTGTCTCCAATCTCGGCATGCTCGACGAAATCCGCGAGGCCCTGAACTCGCTCGGCGTTGATTTTGATGTTGTTGCCGCGCTCGAGCCCGATGCGGCGCTCGGCAATGGCGGCCTCGGGCGGCTGGCCGCCTGCTTCATGGAATCAATGGCCACGGTCGATATTCCGGCCTATGGCTACGGCATTCGCTATGTGCATGGACTGTTCCGGCAGCAGATGAGCGACGGCTGGCAGGTCGAACTGCCGGAAACCTGGCTTTCCCACGGCAATCCATGGGAGTTTCAGCGCAGCGAAAGCGCCTATGAAATCGGGTTCGGCGGATCGGTCGAGACCGTCGGCAACGACACCGACGAGGCTGAGCGCCTCACCTGGAAGCCCCAGGAGCGCATGATTGCCGTTGCCTATGACACGCCGGTTGTCGGATGGCGCGGCAACCGGGTCAACACGCTCAGACTCTGGACCGCACAGCCGATCGACCCCATTCTGCTCGATGCCTTCAACGCCGGCGACCATATCGGCGCGCTGCGCGAGAGCAACAAGGCCGAGGCCCTGGCCCGGGTGCTCTATCCTGCCGACGGCACGCCCGCCGGCCAGGAACTGCGGCTTCGCCAGGAGTATTTCTTCTCCTCCGCGTCGCTGCAGGACATCCTGCGCCGCCATCTGCAACAGTTCGGCGATCTGCACTCGCTGCCCGACAAGGTCGCCATCCAGCTCAATGACACCCATCCGGCGGTCTCGGTGGCCGAGCTGATGCGGTTGCTGATCGATACCCATGGCATGGAGTTCGATCCGGCCTGGGAGATTACCCGCAAGACCTTCAGCTACACCAACCATACCCTCCTGCCCGAAGCCTTGGAAAGCTGGCCGGTGCCCCTGTTTGAACGGCTGCTTCCACGCCACATGCAACTGGTCTACGCGATCAATGCCAAGGTGCTGCTCCACGCCAGAAAAGAGTGCGGCTATGACGATGAACGGGTGCGCTCCGTCTCCCTGATCGACGAGGGCGGTGAACGCCGCGTGCGGATGGGCAATCTGGCCTTTATCGGCTCGCACTCCATCAATGGCGTCTCCGCGCTGCACACCGAATTGATGAAGCAAACCGTGTTTTCCGATCTTCACGGGCTTTACCCGGACCGGATCAACAACAAGACCAATGGCATCACCCCGCGCCGCTGGTTGATGCAATGCAATCCGGGCCTGTTTTCGCTGATCCGTGAAGCCATCGGCGACGAATTCATGGACGATGCGGAAGCCTTGTCTGCGCTTGATCCCTTCGCGGGTGACGCTGACTTCCGCGCCCGCTTCGCCGCGGTCAAGCGCGAGAACAAGGCACGGCTGTCCAATCTGGTCGCCCGCCGCATGGGGATCAAGCTCGACCCCTCGGCCTTGTTCGACATCCAGATCAAGCGCATCCACGAATACAAGCGGCAATTGCTCAACATCATCGAGGCCGTCGCACTCTACGATCAGATCCGTTCCCATCCCGAACGTGACTGGACGCCACGGGTGAAGATCTTCGCCGGCAAGGCGGCGCCGAGCTACCACAATGCCAAGCTGATCATAAAGCTCGCCAATGACGTGGCGCGGGTGATCAATCATGATCCCGCCGTGCGCGGCCTGCTCAAGATCGTGTTCATTCCCAATTACAATGTGTCGCTGGCCGAAGTCATCGTGCCCGCCGCCGATCTTTCCGAACAGATCTCGACCGCCGGCATGGAAGCGTCGGGCACCGGCAACATGAAATTCGCGCTCAACGGCGCCCTCACCATCGGCACGCTTGACGGCGCCAATGTCGAAATCCAGCAATGTGTCGGCGAAGACAACATCGTCATCTTCGGGTTAACCGCGTCCGAGGTTGCCGAGCGTCGCGACATTGGCCACAATCCGCGGGCAATCATTGAGGCGACGCCCGAACTGTCGCAGGCGCTGACGGCGATTTCCTCAGGCGTCTTCAGTCCCGATGACCCGGACCGTTTCACCGAACTGACCGACGGACTGTATGAGCATGACTGGTTCATGGTCACCGCGGATTTCGACGCCTATGCCGAGGCGCAGCGACGGGTCGACAGTTTATGGCTTGACGAAGAGGCCTGGTATGGCCGTACTATCTTGAATACCGCGCGCGTCGGCTGGTTCTCCTCGGACCGCACGATACGCCAGTATGCAAAGGAAATCTGGAAAGCCGGCCCATGACACAAAAGGGAACCGTGCACGACGCCGATGGTAAGAACTTTCACCTGTCGGCTGACGAAGCAGGAGCGATTGCTTCGGGAACGCATGGAAACCCTTTTTCTGTCCTCGGTGTCCAGGATTTTGAAGACGGTTTTATCGCCCGGGTTTTTGCCCCCGGCGCCGATGAAATCGCAGCGATCACGCTGGACGGCAAGCCCGCGGGGGTCCTTGAACCGGGCGCCGCGGCCGGTCTGTTCGAAGGACGGATTGAAATTCCGTCCCGGCAGCCATTGCGTTACGTGGCGGCTAATTCATTCGGCACCTGGGAGATTGAAGACCCCTACAGCTATGGGCCCGTGCTTG
Organism: Hoeflea sp. BRH_c9; assembly: GCA_000961635.1. Lineage (GTDB taxonomy): Bacteria > Pseudomonadota > Alphaproteobacteria > Rhizobiales > Rhizobiaceae > Hoeflea. Next base: position 26,258 of record LADQ01000138.1, read on the forward strand.
GCCCGATGGATGATTACTTCATCGCCGAAGGGTCTCATTTGCGGCTTTTTGACAAGCTTGGCGCCCATCTGATCCATCATCAGGGTGCTGACGGCGTGCATTTCGCGGTCTGGGCGCCAAATGCGCGCCGGGTCTCGGTCGTCGGCGATTTCAATGACTGGGATGGCCGCCGCCATGTGATGCGCCGCCGCGCCGATATCGGGGTCTGGGAAATCTTCGCGCCCGGCGTCAAGGCCGGAACCGCCTACAAATTTGAAATCCTCGGCCCGGACGGGGAAAAACTGCCGCTCAAGGCCGATCCCTTTGCCCGCCGCGCCGAGCTGCGGCCCGCCACCGCCTCGATCGTCGCGCCAGATCTGGCGCATGAGTGGAAGGACAGCGCTCACCGCGCCCATTGGAGCAAGGTCGACGCCCGCCGTCAGCCCATATCGATCTACGAGGTTCATCCCGGTTCCTGGCGCCGGCACATCGATGGATCGTTCATGTCCTGGGATGAACTGGCCAGCGAGCTGATCCCCTATTGCGTGGAAATGGGCTTCACCCATATCGAGTTTCTGCCAATCGCGGAGCATCCCTATGATCCGTCCTGGGGATACCAGACCACCGGACTCTATGCGCCCTCCGCCCGCTTCGGCGAACCCGAAGGCTTTGCCCGCTTTGTCGATGGCGCCCACCGGGTCGGCGTCGGCGTGCTGTTGGATTGGGTGCCGGCGCATTTCCCGACCGACGCCCATGGTTTGGCTCATTTCGACGGCACCGCGCTTTACGAGCATGCCGATCCGCGCCAGGGCTTCCATCCGGACTGGAACACCGCCATCTACAATTTCGGCCGGCGCGAAGTGTCCTCGTTCCTCGTCAACAACGCGCTGTTCTGGGCCGAGGTCTATCATGTCGACGGTTTGCGCGTCGACGCTGTCGCATCGATGCTCTACCTCGACTACTCCCGCAAGGAAGGCGAATGGATCCCCAACAAGGACGGCGGCCGCGAAAACCTCGATGCTGTCGAGTTCCTCAGGCAAATGAACAAGGCGGTTTACGGCAGCCATCCGGGCATCGTCACCATCGCCGAGGAATCGACATCCTGGCCCAAGGTCTCCGCACCGGTCTATGAGGGCGGGTTGGGCTTTGGTTTCAAGTGGAACATGGGGTTCATGCACGACACGCTGAGCTATTTCCAGCGTGATCCGGTGCACCGCCAGTTTCACCACAACGATCTGACGTTTGGACTTCTTTACGCTTTTTCCGAAAACTTCGTGCTGCCGATCTCGCATGATGAAGTCGTGCATGGAAAAGGCACGCTGCTGACCAAGATGGCCGGCGATGAATGGCAGAGATTTGCCAATCTGAGAGCCTATTACGGGTTCATGTGGGGCTACCCAGGCAAGAAGCTGTTGTTCATGGGGCAGGAATTCGCCCAGCGCGGCGAATGGAGCGAGGCCCGGCAGCTCGACTGGGATCATCTGGACGACCCGCGCCATCATGGCATGCAGGATCTGGTGCGTGATCTCAACCGGCTTTACGCGCGAACGCCCGCCTTGCATGCGCGAGACTGCGAACCCGACGGCTTCGAGTGGCTGATCGCCGACGACAATACGAATTCGGTGTTCGCCTGGATCCGCCGCGCGCCGGGTGAAAAACCGGTGGTCATCGTGTCGAATTTGACGCCCACTGTCCGGTCCGGATACCGTGTTGCGATGCCGCAGGGCGGCGTGTGGCGCGAAATTTTCAACTCGGACGCCACCATCTATGGCGGCTCCGGCAAAGGCAATCTGGGGGAAGTCATCACGCGCCTTGAGGGTGGGCGCGCGGTCACTGAACTGACGTTGCCGCCATTGGCGACATTGATGTTCACCCCCGGCTGACCTGGCCGCGGAGAACTCGAAAGGGGAGGAAAATGGAGAATAAGAGGGTCCAGCCTTTGGCGCGTGACGCCATGGCCTATGTTCTGGCCGGCGGCCGGGGCAGCCGCCTGATGGAACTCACCGACCGTCGAGCCAAACCGGCGGTGTATTTCGGCGGCAAATCGCGGATCATCGATTTCGCCCTCTCCAATGCGCTCAATTCCGGCATCCGGCGCATCGGCGTCGCCACCCAGTACAAGGCCCATTCGCTGATCCGGCATCTGCAGCGCGGCTGGAACTTCCTTCGGCCCGAGCGCAATGAAAGCTTCGATATCCTTCCCGCCAGCCAGCGGGTTTCCGAGACCCAGTGGTACGCCGGAACCGCCGATGCGGTGTTTCAGAACATCGACATCATCGAAGGCTATGATCCCAAATTCATGGTCATCCTGGCCGGCGATCACATCTACAAGATGGACTATGAATTCATGCTGCAGCAGCATGTCAATTCCGGTGCGGACGTCACGGTCGGTTGTCTTGAAGTGCCCCGCGCCGACGCCACCGGCTTCGGGGTGATGCATATCAACGACAAGGACGAGATCATCGCCTTTATCGAAAAGCCGGCCGACCCTCCAGCCATGCCGGACAAGCCCGACATGGCGCTGGCGTCGATGGGGATCTACATCTTCAACACTGGTTTCCTGATGGATGAATTGCGCCGCGATGCCGCCACGCCCGGTTCCAGCCGCGACTTCGGCAAGGACATCATTCCCTATATCGTCGAGAACGGCAAAGCCGTGGCACACAGGTTTGCCGAATCCTGCGTCCGTGAAACGCCCGAGAATGAAGCCTATTGGCGCGATGTCGGAACCATCGACGCCTATTGGCAGGCCAATATCGACCTGACCGACATCCTGCCCGAGTTGGATCTTTATGACCGGTCATGGCCGATCTGGACCTATGCCGAGATCCGGCCACCGGCCAAATTTGTCCACAACGAGGAAGGCCGGCGCGGCATGGCGCTGTCCTCGCTGGTGTCAGGCGATTGCATCATCTCCGGCGCGGAATTGCAGCGCTCGCTGATTTTCACCGGTGTTCTATGCCGCTCTTATTCGAGACTGAATGAGGCGGTGGTGCTGCCGGAATGCGTCATCGGCCGGCACGCCAATCTGTCAAAGGTGGTGATTGATCGCGGGGTGAAAATCCCGGCTGGCCTGGTTGTCGGCGAAGACCCGGAGCTTGACGCCAGCCGGTTCCACCGCACCGCATCGGGGATCTGCCTGATCACCCAGGACATGCTCGACCGCGCGGGGCTGATCTACGAATGAAGGTCCTCTCCGTCGCCTCCGAAGTCTATCCACTGATCAAGACAGGCGGGCTGGCCGATGTCGCGGGCGCCCTGCCCGCGGCGCTGGCCAGCCACGGCGTCGATATGCGGGTGTTGCTTCCCGGCTACAAGCAGGTGTTGGCCAGGCTCAGAAGGCCGTCGACCGTTTTGGAGTTCGACGATCTGTTTGGCGCCAGCGCAAAGGTACGCGCCTGCAAGATCGACGGAGTCCAGTTTCTCATTCTGGACGCCCCGGACCTGTATGATCGCGACGGCGGTCCTTATACCAATGCGTCAGGCGCCGATCACCCCGACAACTGGCGCCGCTTTGCGGCGCTGTCGCGCGCCGCCGCCACGATCGCGGAGGTCGGGCTCAGAGGCTGGGTGCCCGATATTGTCCATGCACATGACTGGCAGGCTGGTCTCGCACCAGTCTACATGAAACACGGCAAGGCCTCCGCCACGCCGACAGTTTTGACTATTCACAATATTGCGTTTCAGGGCCAATTCGGACCTGAGATCTTCCCAGGGCTGGGTCTGCCGCCATCGGTGTTTTCCGTCGACGGGCTTGAATATTACGGTGACGTCAGCTTCCTCAAGGGCGGCCTGCAGATGGCTTCGGCCATAACCACCGTCAGCCCGACCTATGCGCAGGAGATCCGGACACCGGCCTTCGGCATGGGCCTCGACGGCCTGATCAACGCCCGCGCCGACGCGCTTCATGGCATCGTCAACGGAATCGACCCGGAGGTCTGGGATCCGGCAACCGATGCAATGATCCCGGCCAACTACAGCCTTTCCAAATTGAAAAAACGCCAGGCCAACCGCAAGGCGCTGGCTGACCGGTTCGGGTTGGCCGGCACCGATGGCCCGGTGTTCACCGTTGTCAGCCGCCTGACCTGGCAAAAGGGCATCGATGTGCTCATCGACCTTGTTGATGACATTGTCGCCATGGGGGCCAAACTGGTGGTGCTGGGCTCCGGCGATCAGTTGCTCGAGGCGGCGCTGCTGGCCGCCACCGAACGGCATCCAGGCCATATCGGATTTTTCATCGGCTATGACGAACCGCTGTCGCATCTCATGCAGGCCGGCGGCGACATGGTTCTTGTGCCGTCGCGGTTCGAGCCCTGCGGCCTGACCCAGCTCTACGGCCTGCGCTATGGCAATGTGCCGGTGGTGGCTCGCACCGGCGGTCTTGCCGACACGGTGATCGACGCCAACGAGGCGGCAAGTGCGGCGGGGGTGGCAACAGGGTTTCAGTTTTCCCCGGTCACGCCGGATGCCCTGCGCGAGGCGCTGCGCCGCGCCGTCCGCGCCTTCGCCGACCCTAAGATCTGGGCGCGCCTTCAGAACCAGGGCATGAAGGCAGACGTCTCCTGGGATCGCAGCGCCTTGCGCTATGCTGAACTTTACGCAGAACTTCTGCCCCGAACGAGTGAAAACCCATGAACCGGACCGTCTCCCCCTTCCCTGACCAGAAACCCGGCACTTCGGGGCTTCGCAAGAAGGTCCCCGTGTTTCAGGCCCCCGGTTATACCGAGGCTTTCATCCAGTCGATATTCGACAGTCTCGAGGGCATTGAGGGCGAGACCCTGGTGATCGGCGGCGATGGCAGGTTCTACAATCGAGAGGTCATACAGACCGCAATCCGCATGGCCGCCGCCAATGGTTTCGGTCGCGTTCTAGTCGGCCAGGGCGGGATCCTGTCGACGCCGGCGGCCTCGCATCTGATCCGCAAGGCCAAGGCCTTTGGCGGGTTGATCCTGTCGGCAAGCCACAATCCCGGCGGCCCCACCGAAGATTTCGGCATCAAATACAACATCTCCAATGGCGGTCCGGCGCCGGAAAAGCTAACCGACGCAATCTATGCCCGCACCCAGACCATCGATCATTACAAGATCGCCGAGTTCGACGACATGGATCTCGACCGAATCGGTGTTTTCGAGGCTGGCGGGATGACGATCGAGGTGGTTGATCCCGTCACCGATTACGCCGATCTGATGGAAACGCTGTTTGATTTCGACGCCATCCGAACGCTGGTTGCCGGCGGTTTCAGGGTCGCCTTCGACGCCATGCACGCCGTCACCGGCCCCTATGCGCGCGAGATCCTGGTGCGACGCCTGGGAGTTGATCCCGCCCTGGTGTTCAACGCCACTCCGCTTGAGGATTTCGGCGGGCATCATCCGGACCCAAATCTGGTTCACGCCAAGGCGCTTTATGATTTGATGATGGGACCGGACGCGCCGGATTTCGGCGCGGCGTCGGATGGCGATGGCGACCGCAATCTGATCATCGGCCGCGGTATCTTCGTCACGCCTTCGGATTCACTCGCCATGCTTGCCGCCGACGCCCATCTGGCGCCGGGCTACAAGGACGGCCTCAAGGGCATCGCCCGTTCGATGCCGACCAGCGGCGCCGCCGACCGGGTTGCCGCCAAGCTCGGCGTCGAAATGCATGAGACCCCGACTGGCTGGAAGTTCTTCGGTAATCTTCTCGATGCCGGACGCTGTACCATCTGCGGCGAGGAAAGCGCGGGCACCGGCTCGGATCATGTGCGCGAAAAGGACGGATTGTGGGCGGTGCTGTTGTGGCTCAACATTCTGGCGGTCCGCCAACTAAGCGTCATGGACATCGTCCGCGATCATTGGGCGGACTATGGCCGGACCTATTATTCACGGCACGATTACGAGGCGATAGAGACAGCCGCCGCCAACGCCTTGGTGGCCGCGCTCGAACAAAGGCTGGGCAGCCTCCCTGGCCATCAGGTTGGGTCCCTGACCGTCGAGAAGGCCGACAGCTTTTCCTATCATGACCCGGTGGATGGCTCCGTCAGCCGCAATCAGGGTCTGCGGATCTTTTTCAAGGGCGGCGCGCGGCTGGTCTTCCGTCTGTCGGGCACCGGCACCTCGGGCGCAACGCTTCGGGTCTATATGGAGCGCCACGAGCCGGACGCCAGCCGTCACGATCAGGAAACCCTGACCGCCCTGGCGCCGGTCATCGAAGCCGCCGAAGCACTGGCCGAAATCCGCAAATGGACGGGGCGCGACGCTCCCACCGTCATCACCTGATGCGCAATCACGCTGATTTCGGCGTTCCGCCAAAGCCCGGCGCGGAATTGACGGCTGACGGCGTTCGTTTCACTGTCCAGGCCCCGTCGGCGACATCGGTGACGGTTTGTCTGTTCGATCGGTCGGACAAGGAGACCGTGCGTCATGAACTCGTGGGTGGCGGTGATGGCACGTTCACCTGCTTTGTGCCGGGCATAAGGGCCGGGGCACGCTATGGTCTTCGCGCCGACGGTCCCTGGCAACCCGGGCAAGGACACCGCTTCGACCCGGCAAAATTGATCGTCGACCCGTATGCCGTCCGGATTGACCGTCCCTTCAGCTATGATCCCCGCCTGGGGTCTCGTGGCGAAGACACCGCCGCACTCGTGCCGAAGGCCATTGTCGAGAAGCCGTTGCCGGCGCTCAATCCGGACCCCCCAGATTTCAAGCCCGGCGGCCTTATCTATGAGCTTCCGGTTCGCGCTTTCACGCTTCTGCATCCCGATATCCCCGAAGCCGATCGCGGGACATTGCGGGCATTGGCGCATCCGGCGATCATCGCCCATCTGCGCGCGCTGCATGTCAGCGCCGTGGAATTGATGCCAATCGTGGCCTGGATTGATGAACGGCATTTGCCGCCGCTGGGGCTGAGCAATGCCTGGGGCTACAATCCGGTCACCATGCTGGCGCTTGATCCGCGTTTGGCGTCCGACGGCATCGCCGATCTCCGTCACGCCTGCGCGGCGCTGCATGCGGCCGGCATCGGCGTCATTGTAGACGTCGTCTTCAACCACACCGGCGAAAGCGACATCCATGGTCCGACCCTGTCGCTGCGCGGCCTAGGCAACGCGGCCTATTATCGCCACGACGCCGACGGCGCCCTGATCAACGACACCGGTTGCGGCAACACGCTTGCCTGCGACCGGCCCGAAGTTCAGGAACTGGTGCTGACGGCGATGCGCCATTTCGTCACCCAGGCCGGAATTGACGGGTTCCGCTTCGACCTGGCCCCGATCCTCGGCCGTGACCCGACTGGCTTTTCATCCGACGCCAGGCTGCTGCAACTCATCGTCGACGATCCCGTCCTGCATGACCGGCTGCTGATCGCCGAACCATGGGACATCGGCCCGGACGGCTATCAGCTTGGCAATTTCGGTCCGCCCTGGCTTGAGTGGAATGACCATGCGCGCGACGACATCCGCCGCTTCTGGCGCGGCGATGCGGCCATGACCGGCGCTTTGGCGACACGGCTTTCAGGCTCTTCCGATATCTTCGGAAGAAACGGCGCCGGCAGAACCCGCAGCGTCAACTTCGTCGCCGCCCATGACGGCTTTCCCTTGGGCGACCTCGTCTCGTTTAAAGAAAAGCACAACGAAGCCAATGGCGAGGACAACCGCGACGGACACAATGCCAACCACTCCTGGAACAATGGCGTGGAAGGCCACAGCGATGACCCGGCCATTCTCGCCGCCCGCGAAGCCGATGCCCGGGCCTTGATCGCCACCCTGTTCGCTACCCGGGGCGCCATTCTGTTGACCGCGGGTGACGAATTTGGTCACAGCCAGGGCGGCAACAACAATGCCTATGCGCAGGACAACGCCATCACCTGGCGGAACTGGAAGGGCCTTAATCATGAACGTCTGGAGTTCACTCGCGCCTGGGCGGCGTTCAGGCAAGGGTCGCCGCACCTGACGCGCACCAGTTTTCTTAAGGATTCCAGCGCATCGAATAACGCCGATCAGGTCGCCTGGCCGACCCTGGACGGGGAGGCAATGACAGCAACTGAATGGGAAGACCCGGACAGGAACGCATTCATGATGGTGCTTGGACACGAGGGGCGCCGCACTGCGATTGTGTTCAATCGCGATCATCGGCAGTTCCGGTTCCAACTGCCTGACACCACCGGTCACTGGACCCAGGCCACGCCCGGCGCGCTGGCGGACGGGGCTGTCCCTCCCCGCTCTGTAATATGTTGGCAAGAGAATGCCGCTATAGATCGGGAGTGAACGCCAATGAGCCAGCAACCGTCATCGCTTGGGGAATTGCCAAGGCGCCAACGGGCTGGCTTTTATGAGATGACGCAGTGATGGACCTATCCCTGGAGATAGCCATTGAAATGATTGACCTTACCGGGAGCCGTATGTGCAAAAACTGATTTCAATTGCCGAGATCAAGGATCATGTCGGCACCGAAGTCGGTGTTTCCAGATGGATGGAAATACCGCAGTCGCGCATCGACCTGTTCGCGGACGCCACCGACGATCACCAGTTCATTCACGTTGATCCGAAACGCGCGGCAGAAACGCCCTTTGGCGGAACCATCGCGCATGGATTTCTGACTGTTGCCATGCTGTCGGCCATGTATGCCGATGCGACGCCAAGGCTGCGCGAGGACAGTTTTGGCATCAATTACGGGTTCAACAAGATCCGCTTCATGACTCCGGTGCCTTCGGGCGGCCGGGTCCGCGGCCGCTTCTTTCTCAAGGAAGCCCGCATGCGCGGGGCTGGCAGGTTGATGACCACCTTTGACGTGACCGTGGAAATCGAGGGCGCAAAGAAACCGGCGATGACGGCGACATGGCTGACCATCATCCAGTTTGATCCAAAGGACATGCCGCAAGCGTAGCTTTGTCCTGCATGTCGTTATCGCAAAAACGCTCCACATTTCTGGGCGACATGCATCAAGCGAGACAGTCCCTGGCGGCGTCCGAGAGGAATGCGAAGGCGTAATCCGAGAAGGACCGCCAGCATTCCACCCGGAATTCAGTCTCTCCGGTCCGAATGATCACAACCTCGATCTTGCCCATGACCGTGCGGCTTGCCGCGCCAACCGGGAACACCGCATCGCTCAAATTCTGCGGGCATCCCGATTCCAGCGTGGCGCGCGCGCCCTCACCGCTCACCAGGATCGCGGTGTTGCGATGAGAGACATCGACTGCGGAATGCAGAACCTTGGCTTTGCGCAAATCGGCGAGCGGATCGCCGGCTTCGTCGATGATCAGCCATTCATCCGGTCCAAGCCAGGCGGCCAGCCGCCCTGGCAGATTGCCCGAAGAGGTCTTTGGCTTGAACGGCAAATCAAGGCCGAGCGCCTTGGAGAGTGCCTTTGCGTTTTCGGGATCGGCGCGCAGTGAAACACGGATCGCGGGCGACGCAGGCGTCACCTGAACCCCTGCGGAACCGCTTACCCGCCCGGCAAGCGGTTCGGTACGGTAAGCTTGAGCGGATTTAGCCATTCAGACGCACTCCCTCTTTGTCGATGAATACGGCATCTGTCACTTCCACTTCGATAGTCCGCTCCGGCATCGGCACATAGAGTGTCCTGCCCTTGATCGCACGGCCGTCGATGACCACACCCATGGCGATTGAGCGGCCGCAATTCTCCGACCAGTAGGACGAGGTGACATGGCCGATCATGGTCATCGGAACAGCCTGGTTAGGATCCGCGACGATCTGCGCGCCCTCCTCCAGAACGATGTTGGGATCCCTGCTCATCAGCCCGACAAGCTGCTTGCGCCCCCCACCAATCAGGTCAGGCCGCTTCATGCCACGAATGCCGACGAAATCAGGCTTCTTTTTCGCAACCGCCCAGTTCAATCCGGCGTCATCCGGCGTCACCGTGCCGTCGGTATCCTGACCGACGATGATGTAGCCTTTCTCGGCGCGCAGCACGTGCATGGTTTCAGTGCCGTAAGCGCAGGCGCCCAGCGGTTCGGCCCGCGCCCACAGCGCTTCCCAGACCGCTTGACCATAATCGGCCGGAACATTGACTTCGTAGCCGGCTTCGCCGGTGAACGACATCCGGAACAGCCGCGTCGGCACGCCGCAGATCCTGCCCTCGCGGACGCTCATGTGCGGCATGGCTTCATTGGACAGGTCGATGCCCTCGACCAGCGGCGCGATGATCTCACGCGCTCTTGGTCCCTGTACCGCGATCACCGCCCATTGCTCCGTCGTCGAGGTCAGCCAGACTTTGAGATGCGGAAATTCGGTCTGCAGGTAATCTTCCATGTGGTGCATGACCCGCGGCGCGCCGCCGGTGGTGGTGGTCACATGGAAGCGGTCTTCAGTCATCCGACCGACGACTCCGTCATCATAGATGAAGCCGTCCTCGCGCAGCATGATGCCGTATTTGCAGCGGCCCGGCTCCAGCTTGTCCCAGCTGTTGGTGTACATCAGATTGAGGAACTCGGCCGCATCGGGGCCGACCACCTCGATCTTGCCGAGTGTCGAGGCGTCGAACATGCCTGCGCTCTCGCGCACGGTCAGGCACTCCCGGTTGACCGCCTGATGCATGTCCTCGCCGGCGCGCGGATAATACCAGGCGCGTTTCCATTGACCGACATCCTCGAACACCGCGCCATGGGCCTCTTCCCAGCCATGCATCGCCGTCCGGCGGGTCGGGTCGAACAAGGATCCGCGGGAATGATTGACGATCGCGCCGAATGTCACCGGCGTGTAGGGCGAGCGGAACGTCGTCAGCCCCACCTGCGGCAGCGGCTTGTCGAGCATCTCGGCGGCAATCGCCAGACCGTGGATGTTGGAGGTCTTGCCCTGGTCGGTGGCCATGCCGTTGGTGGTGAAGCGCTTGACGTGCTCGATCGAGTGCATGCCCTCGCGCACCGCAAGCCTGATGTCCTTGGCGGTGACATCATTCTGGAAATCGACAAAGGCCTTCACCGTGGTGTCCGCGCCGGCGCCGGCGGCCGACCCCATCATGCTTCCGTCCCAGGAAGTCTGTGTTTCTGCTGCAGGCGCAGCCCAGGCTTTCCTCACCTTGACGCCTGCCGCCTTCGCCGCCTCATGGCCGGCCTTTGCCGCGCCAGTGACCGCGTCAGCCAGATCATCGACACCATTGCAGGCGCCGACGCTGACGCAATCCTGAACATTGCGGCCGGGCAGGAAGCGCTGGCTCGCCTCGTCCCAGACCACCTTGCCGCGCGATTGCGAAAACATGTGCACGGACGGCGTCCAGCCGGCCGACATGATCAGCGCGTCGATCGCGATCACACGGCTTGAGCCGCCGCCCGGCCTGCCGACCTTCATCGACTTGACCCGGAGCCCGCCCGAGGTGTCGAGCACGGCATGCCCGGTCAGCACCTCGATGCCGAGTTCCCTGGCCCGCGCCACCAACGCAGGATCGGGATCCGCGCGGATATCGACGATGGCCGGAACCGAAACGCCGGCGCGCTTGAGATCGAAGGCCGCAGCCCAGGCCGAATCGCAGGCCGTGTAGACCCCGACCTTGGCCCCGACCGCGACGCCATGATGATTGAGATAGGTTCGCGCCGCCGAAGCCAGCATGATGCCGGGACGGTCATTGTTGGCAAACACCATGTGCCGCTCGATGGCGCCGGTGGCGATCACAACCTGTTTGGCCCTGACTTGCCACAGCCGCTCGCGCGGCAAAGCCGGATCCGGATTGGCAAGATGCTCGGTGACACGCTCGACAAGGCCGACATGGTTTTGCGCCTGATAGCCGAATGCCGTGGTGCGCGTCAGCACCCGGACATTGTCCATGGCGCCAAGCTCGGCTGTCGCTGCTTGCGCCCAGTCCCAGCCGGACAGGCCGCCAATTGTCGTGTCGGTCTCGTGATGAAACGCGCCGCCGGTTTCCGGCTGCTCGTCACACAAAATCACGCTGGCCCCGGCATGAGCCGCGGCGAGCGCTGCCGAAAGCCCGGCGGCGCCGCCACCGATCACCAGGACATCGCAATGGGCATAGTGATTGGCGTAATGATCCGGATCCGGCTCGCTTGGCGCGACCCCCAGACCCGCGGCCGCCCGGATGATCGGCTCATAGACCTTTTTCCATGCCGCTTTCGGCCACATGAAGGTCTTGTAATAGAACCCGGCGGCAAAAAACGGCGAGGCGAGATTGTTCAGCCCGCCAACATCGAAGGCAAGCGAGGGCCAGCGGTTCTGCGAGCGCGCCTGCATTCCGTCAAAGACCTCCTGCACGGTGGCCCGCACATTCGGTGTCCGCCGCGCTGCGTCGCGGCCGACATCCATCAACGCATTGGGTTCTTCCGACCCGGCAGACAGCATGCCGCGCGGACGATGATACTTGAAGGAACGCCCGGTCAGATGGATGCCATTGGCGATCAGCGCCGAGGCCAGCGAATCGCCTTGCATCGCCGACAGCGGTTTGCCATCAAAGGTAAACCGCACGGCTCTGGCGGGCGTCAACCGGCCGTGGCCCTTGATCCGGTTCGCGCCGCTCATTGTGTAGCTCCCTTGACCATCAAGACTCCATCCTCGCCGCGGACCACGTCAACACGCGGCTCGCCGGCCTTGTAGGTGGTGACAAACTTGTCGCTGACGGTGTCCCTGACCGCGTTGAAAAACCTGGCGCAGCCGTGAACGTGCCGCCAGCGCTCGTAGGCGACACCCTTCGGGTTGGTCCGGATGAAGAAGAACGCCTCGAATTCCTCGTCGCTGATCGCGGCGATGTTCTTTGGCCGTTCGATATGCGCCTCGCCCGTATTGCGGAATTCGAGCTCGGGCCTTTCTTCCTGGCAGTAGGGACAATGGATCAGAAGCATTGCTTGGTCCTTGGTCAGATCTTGGTTTTGATCGCGGCGGTCTCGGGATTGCCGGTGTTGGGCGTTCCCGCAGGCTCGATGATAACGAGATGGGTTTCCTCGTCGGCGCGCGGGCAATGTTCAACGCCCTTCGGCACGACGTACATTTCACCCGGTCCCAGCACGACATCGCCGTCGCGCATCTGGATGGTCAGGCGTCCCGAAAGCACCAGGAACAAATCATCGGTATCAGGATGCGAGTGCCAGTTGAACTCGCCATTGACCTTGACCACCATCACGTCATGGCCATTGAAAGCCGCAACGATCTTCGGCGACCAGAGATCGTTGAAAGCCGACAGTTTCTCGGCCAGATTGATGGATTGATTGCTCATGTGTTCGATCCTCAATGCGCCACGGCAGCCGCCGCGGCCTCGTCAATCAGCCGTCCGGTCTGGAAGCGGTCAAGATTGAACGGCGCGTTGATCTTGTGCGGCTCGTCGCGGGCGATCGTGTGGGCAAACACATGAGCCGAGCCCGGCGTTGCCTTGAATCCGCCGGTGCCCCAGCCGCAATTGACATAAAGCCCCTTGATCGGGGTTTTCGACAGGATCGGCGACCGGTCCGGCGTGACGTCGACAATGCCGCCCCATGAGCGCAGCATCTTCATCCGGGTAAACATCGGGAACATCTCGCAGATGGCGTCGAGCGTGTGGCTGAGGATGTGCAGCCCGCCTGTCTGGGAATAGGATGTGTATTGATCGGTGCCCGCGCCGATAACCAGTTCACCCTTGTCCGACTGCGAAATATAGGCATGCACCGTGTTGGACATGACCACGCAGGGGAAAATCGGCTTGACCGGCTCGGATACCAGCGCTTGCAGCGGATAGCTTTCCAGCGGCATGCGAATGCCCGCCATTTCCATGATCACCGAAGTGTGCCCGGCGGCCACGACGCCAACTTTTTTCGCGCCGATGAAACCGCGGCTTGTGTCGACGCCGGAGACCGATCCATCATCGGCGCGGCGGACGCCGGTGACTTCGCAATTCTGGATGATGTGCACGCCCATCGCGGCTGCGGCCCGCGCGTAGCCCCAGGCCACGGCATCATGACGCGCCGTGCCGCCGCGGCGCTGCAGCGCAGCCCCCATCACCGGATAGCGCGCCGACTGGGCAATATTGAGCGGCGGACAGAACGCCTTGGCCTGTTCCGGCGTCAGCCACTCATTGTCGATGCCGTTGAGCCGGTTGGCGTGGATGTGGCGCTTGAAAACCTGGGTATCGTGCACATTGTGCGACAGCATCATCACGCCGCGGGCCGAATACATCACATTGTAATTGAGGTCCTGCGACAACCCGTCCCACAGCTTGAGCGCATGATCATATAGCCCGGCGCTCTCGTCATAGAGGTAGTTGGAGCGAATGATGGTGGTGTTGCGACCGGTATTGCCACCGCCGAGCCAGCCCTTTTCGATCACCGCGATATTGGTGATGCCATGCTCCTTGGCGAGATAATAGGCCGTGCCCAGCCCATGCCCGCCGGCGCCGACGATGATGACATCGTAGCTCTTTTTCGGCTCCGGCGAGGTCCATTGTGCCGGCCAACCCTTGTGGCCGCGCATTGCCTCGCGGGCAACGGCAAAAGCGGAGTATTTGCGCATGGCTATCTGGCTCCAAATGTTCCTGATATGCTATATATCCCAGCAAGAGCAAATTCATCTGCCTCGCATCGGCTCTTTTGCGACTTCTGAGCGCCCATCAATGTCGCAGTGCGTTTTGTCGCACGGATAAGAGCAGGGCGACCCGCAGGACGACGAAAAATACTCGAGCGGCGCCATTGTCAAGCTGCCGGGGACTGGACTTAGGCTTCCGGAACTGGTATTTGCCACCTCAATCGTAACGCCCTCGGCCGAACGAATGGAATTTTTGTTTGCCAGGGTTGCTTCAGCCAACCGATAACTCGAAGGAACGGGATCAACGTGCAGGTACTTGTCCGCGATAACAATGTCGATCAGGCGCTCCGCGCTCTTAAAAAGAAAATGCAACGCGAAGGCATTTTCCGTGAAATGAAGATGCGTGATTTTTACGAGAAGCCGTCGCAGAAGCGTGCCCGCGAAAAGGCGGAAGCCGTTCGTCGCGTCCGCAAGCTTGCGCGCAAGCGCGCCCAGCGCGAAGGTCTTATCGGCGGCGGCCGCCCGGCAGCACCAACAGCACGCTGATCCAGTCGTTTTTTCGCCCCTTTGGGCTTGCATGAATGTGAGGCGGGGACGAAAATTCGTCTCCGCCTTTTTCAGTGGCGGACCGGATTTTACCGGGATAGCAAGGTGGGCCATAATGATGCGTTTGATGACAGCTGCGGGACCAAGAACCCGGGACACAGGCGCTGCGCGTTCGTTGGTGCTGGCAGTGGCTGCAGCGATCACGATCACGGTGTCAGGTTGCTCGACCACATCGCCCATCGACACTATCTCCATCGACAAGGCCCAAGGCACCGATGAGAACATTTCTTCGCTCACCGATGTCATCCGCCGCAACCCGAGTGATCCCGAGGGTTACAATGTGCGCGGTGCTGCCTATGGCCGGTCCGGTCAGTACCGCAATGCCATTGAGGATTTCGACCGGGCCATCCAGCTCAATCCCTCCTTCTATCAGGCCTACGCCAACCGCGCCCTGATCCACCGCTCGATGGGCAACCAGAACGAGGCGGCGAACGACTACAACCGCGCCCTGCAGATAAATCCGCGTTACGATGTCGCCTATATCGGGAGAGGCAATCTCTACCGCCAGGCCGGGCGAATCGATGAGGCGATGTCTGACTACAATCGCGCCATAAATCTTCAGACAACCGATCCGCGCGCCTATCACAATCGCGGCCTGATCAAGCAGTTGCGCAATCAGCACCCACAGGCAATCGAGGACTTCTCAACCAGCATCTCGCTGGCGCCCAACTCACCCGAGCCCTACAATGGCCGGGGGATCTCCTATGTCGCTCTCAATGATGACGACAACGCCTTCGCCGATTTCAATCGCGCCGTCGAGCTCAACCAGCGGGTCGCCGAATCCTGGGCCAACCAGGCGTTGATCTACGAGCGCCGCGGCGACAAGAAACGCGCGGCCCGGTCCTATGCCAGAGCGGCCCAGCTCGACCCGAAATACCGCCCGGCGATCGACGGCTTGGCCCGCGTGCGCTGATCCGGAGTCTCTGGCGTCAACCAGGACGCTCCCCGATAATTCCATGATGAACCACAGTCCGCACGGGTTTCCGTTCGGAACCATTGGCCCGCCAACCCGTTGTCGTGCGGAACCAATCAACGGAAAAGTGAGTCCACCATGATGAATTCAATCAAGATCTCCGCCGCAGCCGCAATCTTCGCCACCCTCGGAATGGGCGCGTCGACGATCCCTGCCCATGCCGACAGTGTCGAACTCGGACTGCTTGAATGCACCGTTGAAGGCGGAACCGGCTTCATTTTCGGGTCGTCCAAGGATTTGACCTGTGAGTATACACCGGCCAATGAAAACGGCACCTCGGAGGCCTATTTCGGCGTCATCAACAAATACGGCATCGACATCGGCGTTACCGGCGCCACGCTGATCAAGTGGGCGGTTCTCGCGCCGACCACGGATTATGAATATCAGGCAGGTTCGCTTGCGGGCGATTATCGCGGGGTCTCAGCGGAAGCAACCGCCGCGGCCGGCGCAGGCGTCAATCTTCTGGTCGGCGGATCCGACCAGACCTTCTCGCTTCAGCCGCTGAGCGTTCAGGCCCAGGAAGGCGTCAATGTCGCCGTCGGCATTGCCGAAATTCAGCTGCGCTCCGCCGCCAACTGAGCGACTGATTAACATCGCGAAAATGGGCCCGGAAAACTTTCCGGGCCCATTTTTTATTGACGCGATATCAGGGATGCGATCAGTGATCGATCGCCTTGACGATGTCGTCGGTCATCTTCTTGGCGTCGCCGAGCAACATCATCGTGCTGTCCTTGTAAAACAGCGTGTTGTCGATGCCGGCATAACCCGACCCAAGCGACCGCTTGACGAAAAGGCAGGTTCGCGCCTTGTCGACGTCGAGGATCGGCATGCCGTAGATCGGCGACGACTTGTCGTCGCGCGCAGCCGGATTGGTCACGTCGTTGGCGCCGATCACATAGGCCACGTCGGCCTGCGCGAACTCCGAATTGATGTCTTCAAGTTCAAAGACTTCGTCATAGGGCACATTGGCTTCAGCCAGCAGCACGTTCATGTGACCGGGCATGCGGCCAGCCACCGGATGGATGGCGTATTTTACCTCGACACCCTTTTCCTTGAGCTTGTCGGCCAGTTCGCGGGTGGCGTGCTGCGCCTGGGCCACCGCCATGCCGTATCCCGGCACGATGATCACCTTGGACGCATTCGCCATCAGGAACGCAGCGTCATCGGCCGAGCCCAGCTTGACCGAGCGGTCGATGCCGTCGTCCGCGGCTGTCGCGGTTTCACCGCCGAAGCCGCCGAGAATCACCGAGATGAAGGACCGGTTCATACCCTTGCACATGATGTAGGACAGAATGGCGCCCGAGGAACCAACCAGGGCGCCGGTGATGATCAGCGCAAGATTGCCCAGCGTGAAGCCGATGCCAGCCGCAGCCCACCCCGAATAGGAGTTGAGCATCGACACCACCACCGGCATGTCCGCCCCGCCGATGGGCACGATCAGCAGAACGCCAAGCGCCAGCGACAGCACGACAACCATCCAGAAAACCGTGTAGCTTTCGGTCGCCACCAGCACGCCGACCAGCACGACGATGCCGATCAACAGTCCCGCATTGATGACATGGCGCATCGGCAGCATGATCGGCTTGCCCGACATCCGTCCGTCAAGCTTGAGAAAGGCGATGATCGAGCCGGTGAAGGTGATGGCGCCAATGGCGACGCCCAGGGACATTTCAATCAGCGCCTGCGCGTGGATCTCGCCGACTTCACCGATGCCGAAGGCGTGCGGGGAATAGAGCGCCGCGGCCGCCACCAGCACCGCGGCCAGGCCGACGAGGCTATGGAAGCCCGCAACCAGCTGAGGCATCGAGGTCATGGCGATCTTGCGGGCGATATAGGCGCCTGCGCCGCCGCCGATGGCGAGTCCGGCGACAATCATCCCAAGCCCGGCAAGCGTGGGTTTGGCCAGAAGCAATGTGGTGATGATGGCGATCGCCATCCCGGCCATGCCGTAGGTATTTCCCTGCCGGCTGGTCGTTGGATGCGACAGGCCTCTTAACGCCATGATGAACAGTACGCCCGAGACGAGGTAGGCGAATGCGGCAAAATTCTCAGACATCAGCCGGCCTCACTTCTCTTTTTTCTTGTACATGGCCAGCATCCGCTGGGTGACGAGGAAGCCGCCAAATATGTTGACCGACGCCAGCACCAGGGCAACGAAGCCAAAGCCGGTCGCCCAGCCCGAAAGCGATGCGCCGACCGCGAGCAGCGCACCCACGACAATCACCGAGGAGATGGCGTTGGTCACCGCCATTAGCGGCGTGTGCAGCGCCGGCGTGACCGACCAGACCACGTAATAGCCGACAAAGATCGCCAGCACGAAAATCGCAAGGCGGAAGACGAAGGGGTCAATCGCCCCACCGCTTGCCGCGTGAACGGCCGCCGCAACGCCATCGCCAGCCGGGCCGGCAGTTTCCGCGGCCGCGCGGACAGCGCTTACGGCCTGCTCGAGATTTTCAAGAGCGGTATCAAGTGCGGACCCTGCCATCACGCTGCTCCCTTGTTGTTTTCGCCGCCAAACGCGGGATGAATGATTGCGCCGCCATGGGTCAACGCGGTTGCCTTGACCAGTTCATCCTCAAGATTGACGACAACCGTTTTGGCTTCCTTGTCGATCATGGTGTCGAGGAAGGTCAGAAGGTTCTTGGCGTAGAGCAGCGAGGCGCTTGCCGCGATCTGCCCAGGCATGTTGAGAATGCCGATCACCGTGACGCCATCGACCGTAACGGTTTCCCCTGCCTTGGAGCCTTCGATATTGCCGCCGCGCTCAACCGCCAGATCGACAGCCACCGAGCCCAGCCGCATGCTCTTGAGCATGGCGCGTGAAATCAGCTTGGGTGCGGGACGTCCCGGGATCAGCGCCGTGGTGATGACGATGTCCTGCTTGGAAATATGATCCGCCACCAGGGCTGCCTGCTTGGCCTGATACTCCTTGGACATTTCCTTGGCGTAGCCGCCGGCGGTTTCTGCAGCCTTGAATTCATCGTCTTCAACCGCAATGAATTTTGCGCCCAGTGACGCGACCTGCTCCTTGGCCGCGGGACGCACATCGGTTGCCGAAACAGCCGCGCCGAGACGGCGGGCGGTTGCGATCGCCTGCAAGCCGGCAACGCCGGCTCCCATGACGAACACTTTTGCGGCGGCGACGGTGCCGGCCGCCGTCATCATCATCGGCATTGCCCGGTCAAACGCATGGGCAGCCTCGATGACCGCCTGATAGCCGGCGAGGTTTGCCTGCGAAGACAGAACGTCCATCGACTGCGCCCGTGTGATGCGCGGCATCAGTTCCATGGCGAAGCTGGTGACCCCGGCAGCGGCAAGGGCTGACAGGGCCTTTTCATTGCCGTAGGGATCCATCTGCGCCAGCACTATGGCGCCTGATTTGAGCGACTTGATTTCCGTGTCCGACGGGCGCCGGACGCGAAGAACGACATCAGCCGTTTTGGCGCTCGCGGCGGTTCCCGTTGTCGCCCCAGCTGCGACGAAATCCGCGTCGGCAATCCTGGATCTCTCGCCAGCGCCCTTCTGAACGATGACTTTCAGGCCGAGCGCAGTCATCTTTTTCACTGTCTCCGGCGAAGCGGCGACGCGTGATTCAAGCGAATCGGACTCTTTGGCTACAAAAACAGTGGCGCCCACGAGAGCCCCTCCTCTTCAAACAGGATGAGACGAGCCGGGACCAATTTCACTCACGATCCCAGCGCGCGCGAACGTGTCAACGGGCGAGAATGCCGCCGCCAATGCTGAGAATGAGGAACACCAGAAAGCTGACAAGGGCGCCCGCGCCCGTGAAAAAGAACACCGCCATGGCGATCATCAAGCCGACAGTGACAATCGTTCCGTACTTGGCGCCAGCAAGAAACCCGGCGTAAGTTTTTTCGTGCTCGGAATAATCCATTGCTGCGCCGGTTTCGACAGGACCATTCATCTGTTCAGCCATGCTGTAGCTCCCCTGGTGACAATTTACCGAGGGATTACACAAACCACCGGCAATGTGCAATGGACAAGCAGTCGCAAGCCAAGGCTAATATCTGGCCGAATTAACGCTGGACGATCCCAGACACGGCCGTGGCCGTCCCCTTGGTCAACCGGCTTGCTGAAGGGCGTACCGCGCCGTTGGCAGGATGGTGAGCGGCGTAAGCCCGAGGACTTCGCGAGGCGCGAACATCATTTTCCGCTCATGCGGCTGCGATCGGAAAAACGGGTAACGATCGAAAAGCGTTCTTTTGAGTTCGTGCGCATTCGCGCCATGCAGCTCAATGTTGCTGTGGTACCGCTCGAAATAGCGGGGTTCCGTCAGTTCGATCGACTGAAAGACACGCTTATAGAAAGCGCGGTGGTTTGGCTTGATCACAGATAGGCAGTAGTCCACGTCGAAGAAGACTGTCGCCATGGTCGCCACACGCAAGGTCAGATAGGGCAGCGCGGGATATTCACGCATGATCTCCGGATCGGCAGCAAACCGTACCGGATCGATGAAGGTTTTACCTGCGTCCAGAAGCGGATTCATGATATCGGGAAAATGCGACACGGCAACGCTGTCGCGCTGGGCGGCGGTGACATGATGGACGCGGATGGTGGAGACAAGCTGTTCATCGAAAAAAATGCCCATCACATGTGCATTGGGCTTGAAGTCGAGATCATCAATCAGATGCGTACCGGTTTGCGGGGCCAGTCCAACCATTGCAAACGCCTTTTGACGAATGCGCGCAACATCTTCCAGATCGTCCGCATTGTCGATCCGGCGATATTCGATGCTCTCAAGAAAGCGCATCACACTGGCGCCAAATCCCAAAACCTTGTCAGGAGTTGATGTTGTCATGACGCCAGTTTCCCGTAATTGCACACAGGGAAACCTTATCGTTAATTTTCCATTAAGCAAACAAGTTGCGCTTCCAGCAGCTTGTTAACACTCTATTATGGTTAACGAAAGTTAGAAATCACGCGGAAAACCGGCACGCTTACGAGAAAGTACCGGTGACAATTAACCTAGGTTTTGCGGGCTGCCTGTTGGAAGCGCGGTCTTCAGTGCGCCAGTTGTGCTGAGCGGGAGCGCCGCGCCAGCCGCTTGGCTCCCGACGCGGCCTGCTGTTTTGCCGAATTGGAAAGCTTGATTGCGAGCGCCAGGAACGCGCCCTTCGGCATCGGCGTCCCGAAAATGAAGCCCTGAATGAGATCGGCGCAATTGTTGTCGCGGATCATCACCAATTGGTCCTCGGTCTCCACCCCCTCAACCACGACATCCAGTCCGAGTTCCCGCGCCAAATGAACGACACCGCGCAGAAGTTTCAGCTTTTTGGGGTCCTCGGTAAGATTGCGGACAAAGGAACGGTCGATCTTGACCTTGTTGAGCGGCAGCATGTCAAGGTAGCTCAGGCTGGAATAGCCGGTTCCGAAATCATCAATGGCGATTGACATGCCCATGGCCCGAAGTTCGGTCAAGATCTCCCTGGCGACCTCAAGATCATTCATCAGACCGCTCTCGGTGATTTCCAGCTGCAGCCGCTCTGGCGCCAGATTGCTCGCACCGAGCGCATCGGTAATCACCGCAATTATTGTCCGGTCGCCCAGATCATGAGCGGAAAGATTGACGGAGACAAACAAGTCATCAGGCCAACCGACGCAATCATGCACCGCCTTTTCGATCACGCAGCGGGTCAGATCACCAATGATCCCCATCTCTTCGGCCAGGGGAATGTAGACCGCGGGCGACACCGGCCCGAGTTCCGGGTGATTCCAGCGCGACAGCGCCTCCGCGCCTGCAATGCGAGTGCCCGCTGGGTTGAACATCGGCTGATAAAACAGGTCCATCGAATTGGTGCGGACCGCTTCACGAAGGTCAGACTTCATCCGTTGCCGCGCCGAATATTGCAGATCCATGGATTCCTCAAACAAGGTCCAGCGGTTCTTGTCGCGTCGCTTTGAATCGTACAAGGCCAGATCCGCCTGGATATGCAGTTCCTCGATCTGCACCCCGGCGACCGGCGCCATGGCCGCGCCCCCCGACAGACTGATAAAGAGTCTGTGGCCATCTATCATGTAGGTCCCGCGCAACGTATCGATGACATAGTTCATGGTGTTGCGCAGTTCTTCAATATTTTCCACATCAGGAAAAAACAGAACGAACTCATCGCCGCCAAACCGCGAGATCACGATTTTCTGCCGTGACAGCGACCTGAGGCGGTTTGCAATGGCACTGAGCAGCTTGTCGCCGTTGATGTGTCCCATCGTGTCATTGACGTGCTTGAAGTCATCGATATCGAAAACCGCCAGCGCCAGATGCTGACCCGGCCGGGCCTTGGCATTCTTGATCGCCACGATTTCCTTGAACCATGACCGGTTGGGTAGGTTGGTCAGGCTATCAAAGCGCGCCATTTGCAAAATGCGTTTCTCGGCTTCAATTCGATCCGAGACATCCTCGAATATCAGAACCACACCTTTTTCGCCGCGGTGCCGGGCGCTGAATTCAAGCCAGGAGCTTTTGTCGAGGCGCACCAGCGAACGATCTTCGCGGCCACTGATCAGCTTTTCAAGATGTTCATTGATCTGGGCAAAGTTCTCCTTGGCGATCATGCCGTTGCGAGCACCCAGTCTCATCGCGGTTTTGATGGCCCTGCCGGTAAGATCAATGTTGTTGTCGATGTGGAAAAACTCGCGGGCTTTGCGGTTGGCGACCTCGATGCGCCCATCCCCATCAAGCATGAACAATCCGTGCGACATATTGTTGAGCGCGGTATCAAACCGCTCCGCGATCTCAGCCGTTTTCCGTTCAGCGGTCACCGAATTGAAAAGGAAATCACGAACCCCGTTCGCCATGGAACGCGTTGTCAAAAACAACGGCAGCAACAGAAGCGCCATCAGGCTCATATAGGAATCGCGGGCCATCAGAAGTCCCGCCATCATCGGCAGACATGCCGCCAGAATGATCATGTCGACATTCAGCCGCGATCCGAAATTACGCCCAACCACTGAAATCATGGTCGCCAGGATTACGGAAACCGACACCAGCTCTGCAAACGGATCCTGAGCCACCATCAAGGCATGGCCGCTTAAAGTTCCCAACACAAAGGCGGCGGCCAGCGATCCCGCGACATACCGCCTCTCCCAGTGCAACGTGTCCTTGAGGGTGAATGTCGACTTGTCCAGCCTGTCAAAGACCAACATGTCGAGATTGCGGACTGCCCAGATCGCAAAAAGCGCGAATCCGATGTACAGATAAAACGGATCGTCGATACGCAGATAGATCGCCATTGCGGTGAATACATGCGCAATCATGCCAGCAAACAACGTGCCCCGCTGCTGATAGAGCGAGACCACGAATGAGAGGCGGACGTCATCTTCGAATGCTGTGTTACCTGCTGGCTGCATGAACACCTACCTGTGAATTCAAGTCGGCAGGCTAACAAACAGACATTAAGAACACATTTACCGACCGCGATTCTCACCCAAAGCCACGACAAATTCCCCATTCAGGAAATTGGATCCTGACGCAAAGTGAGGCGCCAGCCTCAAAAAAACTTCAAATTACTCTGCAGCAATTGCCGGGGATTCCGCAGCCTCGCCAAGCATTGACCGCCTGATAAGGTCCTTCCTCAAATAAACCTCGTCCTTGTTCCGCGCTTTGATATGCCCGTATCCTCTGATATCCATCGGGTAGGAAAGAAATTCCGCGACCTTTTCGCCATTGTCAGGCCGAAGGATACGGGTCATTTCCTGCAACTCCTTGATGAACTCGGATAGAAGCTGGCGCTCCATGCGCCGTTCCGCACTGTAGCCGAAGACATCCAGCGGCGTTCCCCGAAGAAATTTAAGCGCGGAAAGAACTGGAAACAGCGCCGTCATTCCGCGACCAAATGAGGATTTCAGCGGATGACCGTTGGCGTCCCTCCGGCCCAGCACCGGGGGCGCCATATGATATTCCAGCTTGGTGAAGCTCTCGAACTGCTTGTCGAGCTGGCGCTTGAAGCTGCCGTCGCTGTAGAGCCGCGCCACTTCGTATTCGTCCTTGATCGCCATCAGTTTGAAGAGTGACCGGGCGGCTGCGGCGGACACAGATCCGGCGCGGCCGAGAGCAAGGGTCTCGGCTTCGACGAGCGGCTGGAGTGTCGCCCGGTACTTGGCGGCCCATGCCTTGTTTTGATACTGCTGCAGAAACTTGGCGCGGCGCTCGACAAGATCGGGCACGGACATCTCTGCTGCTTCATCGGATGCCGGAAGCGGATCAGAGACAATCGCCAGTACCGATTGCGGGTCATGTCCCGCCTTGCGGCCCCAGCGGAAAGCTTCAATGTTCATGGCGACGGCCTGACCATTGAGCCGGATGGCCTCCTCGACGGAATCGGGAGAAAGCGGCAAGGCTCCTTTTTGTGACGCCATGCCAAGCATGAACATGTTCGCCGCAATCGCATTGCCGAACAATCGCGTCGCCGCCAGCGTTGCGTTGAAGAAGCTGGCGCGCTCAACCCCGGCCGATTTGACAATCGCCTGCTTGAGCCGCTCCGTCGGCAACGAAAAGTTGACGTTGCGGGTAAACTCACCCGGCATGACTTCACTGGTGTTGACCAGGAAAGCTGTTTCGCCCTCACGCACCGCGGCCAGGACTTTTCGCGATCCGGAAACCACCAGATCGCACCCCAGAACCAGATCCGCCTTGCCGGCCGAAATCCGGATCGCCTGAATGTCCTCGGGTGAATTGGCAATCCGGACGTGCGAGAACACTGCGCCGCCCTTCTGCGCAAGCCCCGCCATGTCGATCATGCCGCAGCCCTTGCCCTCGAGATGCGCGGCCATGCCAAGAATGGCGCCGATGGTGACAACGCCGGTGCCGCCGATGCCATCAATGATCGACGCCCATCCCTGGTCCAGCGATGCGGTCTCCGGTTCTGGCAGGCCGATGAGCGGGTCCGGCGCAGTCTTGAGAACAGAACGATCGGCTTTTCGGATGCGCGCGCCATGCACGGTGACAAAGGAGGGGCAGAAACCCTCGATGCAGGAAAAATCCTTGTTGCAGCTGGATTGATCGATCCGCCGCTTGCGACCGAACTCAGTCTCGACCGGCTGGATGGAGACGCAGTTGGACTTGACGCCGCAATCGCCACAACCCTCGCAGACCAGCTCATTGATGATGACCCGCTTGTCCGGATCGGGATAGGTGCCGCGCTTTCTGCGGCGGCGTTTTTCGGCGGCGCAAGTCTGATCATAGAGCAAAACCGAAACACCCGGTATGTCGCGCAATTCGCGCTGCACGGCATCAAGCTCGGAACGATGATGAACGCTCATCACGGCAGGCCAGGCCGTACCGGCCGGATACCGGTCCGGATCGTCGCTGACCAGCGCTATCCTGTCGACACCTTCCGCGCGCACCTGGCGGGCGATCGCATCCACTGTCAGGCCGCCCTCATGGGTCTGGCCGCCGGTCATCGCCACCGCGTCGTTGAATAGGATCTTGTAGGTGATGTTTGCGCCAGCAGCGAGTGCGAAGCGCAACGCCAGCACACCGGAGTGATTGTAGGTGCCGTCGCCCAGGTTTTGAAAAATGTGGCCACGGCTGGTGAAGGGGGCCTGGCCGACCCACTGCGCGCCCTCCCCGCCCATCTGGGTGAAGCCGACAGTGTCCCGATCCATCCAGAGAGCCATGAAATGGCAGCCGATGCCGGCAGCCGCAATCGATCCTTCGGGAACCTTTGTCGAGCTGTTGTGCGGGCAGCCGGAACAGAAATAGGGGGTGCGTGTCGCCACGTCCGTCACAGTCGCCAGCATGCTCTGGAACTGCCGAATGCGCTTGACCTTTGCGTCGATGTCCTCGGCATGACCGATGACCCTGAGTACACGCTCCCCCACCGCAACCGCGATGTCATTGGGATCAAGCGCACCCTTGACCGGGAACAGCCAATCACCGCGTTCGTCGCGCTTGCCGACCACCACCGGCTGCCGCGCCGTCCCGTACAGGGCTTCGCGCAACTGGCTCTCCAGCAGCGATCGCTTTTCCTCGACAATGATCACCATGTCGAGACCGTCGACAAATGCGGCCATGTCAGCCAGGTCAAATGGCCACGGACAGGCAACTTTGAAAAGCCGCACGCCAATCTTGTTGGCGCGCGCCTCATCAATTCCGAGATCGTCCAGAGCCTGACGCACATCGAGATAGTTCTTGCCGACCGTCAGGATGCCGATCTTCGCATTGGCGCCTCCCGAATAGATGATCCGGTTGAGGCCATTGGCCCTGATATAGGCGCTGGCGGCATCTCGCTTGTACTCGTGAAGGCGAATTTCCTGCCCCTGGAAGTCCAGGTCGTTGGCGCGGATATTGAGACCGCCCGGCGGCATCGCAAAGTCAGGAAGAATGATCTTCACGCGATCAAGACCGGCATCAACCGAGGCGGTTGATTCGACATTGTCCTTGACGCATTTGAGGGCTGCCCAGGTTCCTGCGAACCGCGACATCGCATATCCATGGAGCCCGTAATCGATCATCTCCTGCACGCCGGCCGGATTGAGGATCGGGATCATGGTGTCGACGAAATTGAATTCTGTCTGGTGAGCGTTGGTCGAACTCTCTGCCGTGTGGTCATCCCCCATGAGCGCCAATACGCCACCATACCGGGACGATCCGGCCAGATTCGCGTGGCGAAACACATCGCCGGACCGGTCCACGCCCGGTCCCTTGCCGTACCAGAGAGCAAACACGCCGTCATATTTGCCGGTCCCGTCCAGTCCGGCCTGCTGCGAGCCCCAGCAGGCGGTGGCGGCCAGTTCTTCGTTCAATCCGGGTTGGAAAACAATGTTGCGCGCGGACAAGGATCTGTGTGCATGCATGATCTGCTGGTCCAGGCCACCGAGCGGGGAGCCGCGGTAGCCGGAGACGAAGCCGGCGGTGTTCAGTCCCGCCAGACGGTCCCGCTCATGCTGCATCATCAACAACCGGACGACAGCCTGTGAGCCGGTGACAAAAACCCGATCCTTGGAGAGATCGAATTTGTCATTGAGCGAAACATCATGAGCTGTCATTTGCGGCCTCCTCAAACCATTCCTGTCCAGATCAAGACTGATCCGGCACCGCTCTCGAGTTCAATTCAAACTCGCGATTTAAGTAGATACTTGGGCCAGTTGGCGCGGTGGTCAATCGAATTCATGCTCGAACCCCGACTGCGCAATCTGATGGTCGGCACGATCTGGCAAACGAAATTTTCTGTCGCCAGGCAGGTCTGCCGCGACCGAATCACTGGCTCATGGAGTACCCGCCATCCACGGTGATGGCGCTGCCGGTCATGTAAACACCGGCTTTGGAGGCCAGAAGAAGAATCGCACCATCCAAATCATGGAAATCGCCCAGGCGCCCAAGCGGATTTTGCCCCGCCAGGACCTTGGCGCCAGGTCCCTTGAGAAAGGGATCAGTCAGCGCGGTCTCGAACCATCCCGGCCGGATTTCATTGACCCTGATATTGTGCTTGGACCACTCCAGCGCCAGGCAGCGCGTCATATGGCTCAATGCGGCCTTCGATGTACCGTAAGCCGCTACCTGACGAACCGGCAATTGAGACAAGACGCTCGACACATTGATGATCGATCCGCCGCGACCGTCGCGGATCATACGCCGGGCAGCCTCTTGCGCCACCATGAACGCCCCTTCAACATTGACCGACATGACATTTCGAAAGGTCTCTCGCGAAAGATGTGTCGCTTTGTCCCGATGCGCAATTCCGGCATTGTTGACCAGAACGCCGACAGGGCCGATCAGTTTTTCGACATGATCAAAAGCCGTGCGGATCATATCGTCATGGCGCACATCCAGAGGCACCGGGATGGCGTGTCCGCCAAGAGCGGCAATGGCTTCAACCGCGGTCTGCAAGGCTTCCGGTTTACTTCCTGCAAGCGCGACGGATGCGCCATTCACCGCCAGGGCTCGCGCCAGGGCGAAGCCGATCCCGGTGCCGCCGCCGGTGATCAGGGCGACCTCGCCTGACATGTCGAACAATTCGCCTGCGCCCACCTGGCTCCCCTTTCGGTTCCAATTCAGGGACGGTATAGCCGCAAGCGTGAAAGGACGCTACCGGAGGTTTGCCTGCAACTGGTAAGATAAGTGCACCACTCGTTGCGTTGCATGCTTTTTTCCTGATATGGACTGGCGCCGCACCACGCAGATGATATGGATGGCGGCAAGGGAACCATGGTTGATCGCACTCCTGCGAACGGGAGGCGAAATGACCGGGAGGATAATATGAGAGGTCTTTTGGCGTTGAGCCGGTTTATCGACCGGATCAATGAGTTTATCGGGCGCAACATCGCCTGGCTTGTGCTGGCCGCGGTGCTGATCAGCGCCGGCAATGCGACGATCCGCAAAATGTTCGACATCTCGTCAAACGCATGGCTGGAGGTGCAATGGTATCTCTTCGGCACCGTGTTCCTGCTTGCCGCCGCCTATACGCTGCAAAAGAACGAGCATATCCGCATCGACTTCATTTCCAACATGTTGACCAAGCGCACGCGGGACTGGATTGATCTCGTCTGCCACATCGTCTTCCTTCTGCCATTCACGATACTCATCACCTATCTCGCTTTTCCATGGGTGCTGAAATCGATGAATTCGGGTGAAATCTCGGCCAATGCCGGCGGCCTCATCCTCTGGCCGGCTAAGATCATGGTGCTGATCGGCTTCACCTTGCTGACGCTGCAGGGTTTCTCCGAGATCATCAAACGGTGGGCTGTCATCAGGGGAATCATCGACGATCCGATGGAAACCCATGAAAATCCGCCCTCGGTCGAGGAAATGTTGAAGGGAATGCCCAAGGTGCATGGCAAATGATCGACATCATCGCTCACAATCTGGCGCCGATCATGTTCGTATCCGTCATGGCGATGCTGCTGATCGGCTACCCTGTCGCCTTCACGCTTGCCGCTGGAGGCCTGATCTTCTTTGTCATCGGCGTCGAAATGTCCAGCATTTCGCCGGAAATCCGCTTGTTCTGGCCGCTGCTGCAGGCCCATCCTGAACGCATCTACGGCATCATGTACAATGATACATTGCTGGCGATTCCGTTCTTCACTTTCATGGGCCTGATTCTGGAACGATCGGGCATGGCCGAGGATCTGCTTGAAACCATCGGCCAGCTTTTCGGCCCGATCCGCGGCGGCCTGGCCTATGCGGTTGTTCTGGTTGGCGCTCTCCTGGCTGCAACGACCGGAGTAGTGGCCGCCTCCGTGATTGCCATGGGGCTGATCTCGCTGCCGATCATGATCCGCTTTGGCTACAACCGCTCACTGGCCACCGGAACCATCGCCGCCGCCGGCACGCTGGCCCAGATCGTACCGCCTTCTCTGGTTCTGATTGTCATGGCGGACCAGCTCGGCCGCTCGGTCGGCGACATGTATGTCGGTGCGCTTTATCCGGCCCTGATCATTGTCGCCGCCTATTGCGTTTACATCTTTGCTGTCACGCTGATCAAACCGCAATGGGCGCCCGCATTGCCGGTGGAGGCCCGCACACTCGGCCGCGGCGTGGCTTCGCTGATTGCAATCCTGGTCATTTCCGTCGCCATCCACTTCCTTGCCTACAATTTCATTTTCGACAGCCTGCGCTACGAGGTCCGTTTCGTCTGGTCAGCCACCAGTGCCGCCGGTTTTGCGCTGGCGGTCTCCATGGTCAATCGCAAGTTCCAGCTCGGGCTCTTGTCCCGCCTCGCCGAGCAGGTTGTCATCGTGCTCATCCCGCCGCTGGCGCTGATCTTTCTGGTGCTCGGCACCATCTTCTTAGGCATTGCCACGCCGACAGAAGGCGGCGCCATGGGCGCCACTGGCGCGTTGGTGCTGGCAATCATCAAGCGACGCATGAGCATGGTGACGCTCAAGCAGGCGCTGGATTCCACCACCCGGCTGTCGGCCTTCGTCATGTTCATCCTGATCGGCGCACGCGTCTTCGGACTCACCTTCTACGGCGTCAACGGCAACATCTGGATCGAGGAATTGCTGCTTGCCCTGCCGGGAGGCGAGACTGGCTTTCTGGTCGTGGTGACCATCCTGGTGTTCATTCTCGGCTGTTTCCTGGATTTCTTTGAAATCGCCTTCATCATGGTGCCGCTGCTGGCGCCCGTGGCCGAAAAGCTCGGCATTGACCTGATCTGGTTCGGCATCATTCTCGGCATCAACCTGCAAACGTCGTTCCTGACGCCGCCATTCGGCTTCGCGCTGTTCTATCTGCGGTCCATCGCGCCCGTGAAGGAATGGAAGGACGGCGCCTCCGGCCGCATGCTTCCCGGCGTGAAGACCATGGAGATCTACAAGGGCGCGCTGCCCTTCATCATCATCCAGTTCATCGTCATCCTGATCGTCATCGTCTTTCCCGGGCTGGTCACCCATTACAAGGATGATGACAGTGTGTACGACCCCAACATGAAGATCGATATACCAAGCTTCGGTGGCAGCGCCCTCGATGGCGGCATGCCAGGCATGTCGCTGCCGGCTTTGGGCGAAAATGGCGGCAATGGCCTTCCCGGCCTGACGCTGCCAGGACTTGGCCTGCCCGACGCCCAGCCGGTTGACCCGGCCCAACCGGCCCCAGGCATGGATCTGGGACAGCCACCCAAGTTCAACTGACCAGTCTTCCCGGACTCAGACAGGCCCGCGGCTTTCAGTCTCGGGCTTTTCCATGCGGAGCCTTTGCCCCTGCGAACCTGAATTCCCGGTCGAGCCCGGGACGAAGCAGCCCGACGCCCCCGTTTTGTCGGACCGACCGCGACGTTGGCGGAGGCGGATTACTTGCCAAAACGCAAGACTTTCACCCGTCCTTCAGCAAAGCCGGAAGCTACACGCCATAAAAAACCCCGGGGATGTTGCCATTCCCCGGGGTTGAAGACAGTCGGGCGGAAAAGCCTAGAGCTTGCCCGAACGCTGCTGGATCATCATGTAGGTGTCGAAGGTATACTCCGACAGCTGCTGCCACAGATAGGCGTCCTTGGCGTAGGCCAACTGTGAATCGTAGATCTTCTTGAACGCCGGGTTTTCGGCGGTCACTTCCTGGTAGACTTCCTGGGTTGCCGCATTGCAGGCATCAAGCACTTCCTGGTTGAACGGACGCAGCACGGCGCCATCGGCCACCAGTTCCTTCAACGCGGTCGGGTTCTTGATATCGTATCGTGCCAGCATGGTCGCATTGGCAAAGTAGCTCGCATCCGCGAGGATCGCCTGGTAATGCGCCGGAAGTTCATTGTATTTTGCCAGGTTCGTAAACGCGTGCAAAGCCGCACCGCCTTCCCACCAACCCGGATAGTAGTAATATTTGGCAACCTTGTTGAAGCCGAGTTTCTGGTCGTCATAGGGGCCAACCCACTCGGTCGCGTCAATGGTGCCTTTTTCCAGGGCAGCGTAGATGTCGCCGCCGGCAATCTGCTGCGGAGCCACGCCAAGCTTGCCAAGGATCTTGCCGGCAAACCCGCCGATGCGCATTTTCAGGCCCTGGAGGTCAGCGACGGTGTTGATTTCCTTACGGAACCAGCCACCCATCTGGGCGCCGGTGTTGCCGCAGGGAATGCCATGCAGGCCCTGGGTATTGTAGAATTCATTCAGCATGTCGGTGCCGCCGCCTTCGATGAACCAGGCATTCTGCATGCGTGAATTCATCACAAACGGAGTCGCCGTGCCGAGCTGGAACGTCGCGTCCTTGCCCCAATAATAGTAGGAGGCGGTATGGCACATTTCGACGGTGCCGTCGGAAACGGCGTCAACGGCCTGCAGCCCAGGCACGATTTCGCCAGCTGCAAACACCTGGATTTCAAAATTTCCGTCGGTGGCTGCCTTTACGTGTGCCGCAAGTGTTTCGGCCGCGCCGAAAATTGTATCCAGCGATTTCGGAAAAGACGACGTCAACCGCCACGTGATTTTTGGCGATGTCTGCGCGATGGCCGGTGCGGCCAGCGCGGTCGCGGCTGCGGCGCCGGCTCCGGCGACCCCAGCCTTCTTGATAAAGGAACGACGATCCATAAAAACCTCCCAGTTAATCCCCAGTCGCCAGCCGGAGCGATTATTCGCCTATGGCGGTCCGGCGACCATGTCCGACATAACCATGTTGCGATGGGCCTTTCAAGCAAAAGCAGGCGAATAGGGGAGCGATGGTCAGTATTTTTGGCCAGTCAGCGTTTCAATCGATCTGAACCCAAAAAGGCTCTATATTGCGGTCGGACCAGCCATCCAGCGAATTGACAAAGACCGCATGAAACGGGAAAACCACACAAGCCGGCCACTGCTTGGCGGCTTCGCGGAAAAAAGGAATCACGCAATGCACAGCGGACTTGTTGCGATACCGGCCGACATCCGCAGCTTCGACGGGTATACATGGCACGCATCGCCTGACCAGTACATCATGGCAGCGGTCAATGGATCAAATGTGCTGCCGCTCATCGTTCCCGCCCTGACCGACGGAACTGATGTGGACATGGTGCTGGACCGGGTCGACGGCGTTCTGATATCCGGGTCACGCACCAATGTGCATCCCTCCAATTATGGAGAGGACGAGACAGACCGCCACGGCCCTTTTGATCCGGCCCGCGACCGCCTCAGTATGGCGCTCATTCGTCGCTCAATAGAACGCGGCATTCCGCTCTTAGCCATTTGCCGCGGCATTCAGGAACTCAATGTCGCGCTTGGCGGTTCGCTCGCCACGGAAATACAGGAACTTCCGGGGCGGATCGATCACCGCAAGCCTGACACCGAGGATCGCAATACCGCGTTCTCCATCCGGCACACGATTCAAGTGAAGGAAGGCAGTTGCCTTGCATCCATTATTGGAACTGGCGAGGCGCGGGTAAACTCGCTGCACCGCCAGGCGATTTCGAAACTGGCGCCGCGGCTGGCGGTCGAGGCCGTCGCCGAAGATGGCACTGTCGAGGCTGTCAGTGTCATCGACGCCGTGGGCTTTGCCCTCGGCGTGCAATGGCATCCTGAATACTGGGTCGGCAGCGACACCATCTCGGACAGGATTTTCGCGGCTTTCGGCGACGCTGTGCGGGCGCGGCATGCCCGCCCTGCCCAGGCAGCCGAGTAACCCGGCGCAGCCGCGCAAACGGCAATATCCGGCGGAAGTTCCGTTATCCTGGTTTTCTGTCGAGTCCGGCGCATTCGGGAACCGGCGTCAGCGCGGGGCGCCCGTCCAGCCAGGCCGCCAGATTGTCCACCACCAGATCCGCCATGGCGTTGCGCGTCGACACCGACGCTGACGCCACATGCGGCAGCAGGCAGGCATTCGGCAAATCCAGCAGTGCCTGCGGCACATTTGGCTCATTGGCAAAAACATCGAGACCGGCCGCGGCAATCCGCCGGCTCGCAAGCGCCTCGATCAGCGCCGTCTCGTCTATGGTCGACCCGCGCCCGATGCTGATCAGCACCCCTTGCGGACCAAGCGCGTCAAGAATGTCGGCATTGACGGCTTTCTCGGTCGCAGCGCCACCCGGCACCACTACAATCAGAGTGTCCACCGCTGACGCTAGCCCGGCCAGGCTGTCGTGCCACGGGTAGTCGACATCGTTCCGTTTGGTGCGGGTATGATACTCGATCGGCAATCCGAAGGCTTCGAGCCGCCGGGCGATGGCCAGCCCGATCCGTCCCAGTCCGAAGATCCCCGCTGTCCTCCCTCTCATCGTCAGCGGCGTCAGCGGATAGGCTCCCTCCGCCGCCCATCGGCCAGCGCGCAGATAGGCCTCGGCCTTCGGAAACTCGCGCAACGTGTTGAGCAGCAGTCCAATGGCCGTGTCGGCAACCTCGTCGGACAGCACGTCCGGCGTATTGGTGACCATGACGCCACGCGACGCTGCATGCTTCGCATCCACCGCGTCGTAGCCCACGCCGAAACTGGCGATGACCGACAGGTTGGGGAATGCGTCGATGAAGTCCGCCGTGATCGCCGTTGAGCAGGCAATGCCGTCGATCCTGGCCCGTGCTTCCGGATCCAACAGCGTGGCGTCAGCCGCCGCAATTGAAATCGCCTCAAACTCCGCCTCTACCCGTTCCCGGACGCGAGCGTTGATTCCGCCCGGAATCAGGACGGTCGGACGCGCGGCGCTCATCGGCCCGCTCCCGGATTGAGCGGTGAGGTCGATTGCCGGATTCGCATCTCCGGCTTGATCAGGTGCAGTCCATCGGCTTCGCTCGAACCATTGAGTTTGTCGAGCAGCGCCCGGGCCGCGAAACGACCCACTTCGGATTGCCCGTTCCAGACCGTGGTCAATGCCGGCGTGGCGATCGCCGCTTCCTCAAGATCGTCATATCCTGTCACTGAGATGTCCTTTCCAGGTGTGAGGCCCGCACGCGCGATGCCATTCATCATGCCTATGGCCACAAGATCGTTCCAGCAGACCGCCGCGGTCGGCTTGAGCGGATTGGCGAGGAAGTTCACAGCCGCCTCAAATCCACTTTGCTTGGTGCGGGGTCCGGGAATCCTCAGCGCCGGGTCAACTTCGATACCGGCCTTCCTGAGCGCGTTCGCATAGCCCGCATAGCGGTCCCGCCCGGTCGAGGTGTGATCGGTGCCGCCGACCATGGCAATGCGGGTGTGGCCCAGACTGATCAAATGATTGGTCGCCAGCGACGTTCCATAAGCATCATCGCCGCGAAAGGTCGGCACATCGATTTCCGGGACTGAACGGGCGATCAGAATGGCCGGCATGCCATTGTCCTCGGCAAGCCGGATGTCGGATGCCGGCGTTCCGATTGCCGGCGACATGATGACGCCATCGCCGCCCAGTTGCAGCAGGGTTTCGATGAAGTTGCGCTGCTTTTCGACCGAATCATAATGATTGGAGAGAATGAAGGTTTGCCGGCTGCGATCGAGTTCCGTTTCAATGGCCTTCAGGATTTCCGCATAAAACGGATTCATGATGTCGTGCACCACAACCCCGATAATACCTGATCGCGATGTCCTGAGTGATGCCGCCCGCCGGTTATAGATATAACCAAGCTCGATAGCCTTCGCCTTGATGCGGTCCCGCGTCGTGTCAGCCACCAGCGGGCTGTCGCGCAGCGCCAGAGAGACCGTTGCCGTTGAAAGCCCCAAGGCTTCCGCAATGGTGGAGAGTTTGATTTTCTGAGCCAAAGGCAGTTCCCCAGTCGAGGCCACGGGCCTCAATTCAAAAGTTTAAACAAACTTAAAAGGTTTAAACCCTGCTGGCAATCAGTCAGTTGGCGAAGACGGATCGTCCACATCCCCACCATGGGCATCGGCGGGTTCTTCGGCTTCAATCTCAAGCACCTTGCCAGCCGACGGCACCGGAGCGATCCCGAGCGTGGCGGCGATGTTGGCGTCAATCAGGGACAGAAGGTCATAGAGTTGAGCGATGTCCTTCTTCTTCAGCCCGGCGAAAGCCGCCTTCTCCGTCCGGCGCTGGGACTTTCGGACAGACTTGATCTGGTCATGCCCCGCATCGGTCAGGAACACCAGCATCATCCGGCCATCGTCGGGCGAACCCTCTCGCCGCACGAAGCCCTGGGCGGCGAGCCTGCCAATGGTCTTGGTGATGGTCGGCGCCTTGACCCCGAGCAACGCGGCTATTGCGCCCGGCGTCTGGCCGTCATGTCCGTCCAGCGCCAGCATAACCGCATCCTGCCCGGCGTAGAGCCCAAGGTCGAGCAAATGGCGCGACAGTGCGGTCCTGGCGTTTCTGGCGACCTGGTTGATCATAAAAAGCGCTTCGGCCTGATCGGTCTTCTTTGTCTTCTTGAGCTTGTTCTTCTTTTTGCCGGACATGGACAGCTCCTTCTTGCGGCCTTTGTTCCATCACCCTAGGGTTTAGACCCTAACCAAGCCTGAGCGGAAAAACCACCACATGCCCACACAATCGGTGCCAATTGCGATACTCCCCTTGGGCGCTCATGAACAGCACGGCCCGCACCTTCCATTCGAGACAGACACTCTGATCGCCCAGGCCGTGGCACAAAGGCTGGTGATAGCGGCGCCGGCGTCGGTCAAGGCTGAACTCCTGCCTGTCGAATCAGTTGGCTACTCTATCGAGCACATGGATGTGTCAGGCACGCGAAGCCTCACGTTCAACGAGGCGATCGAACGGTGGATTGGCGTCGCCGCCACGTGCGCGGATCGCGGCGTCAAGCGCTTGATGCTGCTCAACGCCCATGGCGGCAATTCGCCACTTTTGGCAATCGTGGCGACCGAAGCCCGCGTCCGCTTCAACATGCTGGCGGTCGCGACCAGCTGGACCCGGTTTGGCGTGCCTGCCGACATCGTCAGCCCGGCGGACAAGGCGCTCGACATCCACGCCGGCGACATCGAAACCTCGGTGATGCTGGCCATTCGCCCGGATCTCGTCCGCCTTGACGCCGTTCAGGATTTCCCCTCGCGGCAGGCGGACTACGCCAGGCGGTTTACCCATCTGCGGGCCTATGGTCCGCACGCTTTCGGCTGGAAAATGTCCGATCTCAATGCACAGGGCGCGGCCGGCAAGGCGAGCCAGGCCACCGCCCTCAAAGGCGAGGCAATCCTTGCCCACGCCGTGCGCGGACTGAGCGAACTGCTGGCGGACATGGCCAGCTTCGATGTCAATGACCTGAAATGATCAGGGGGACATGCCAGTGTCTTTGTGATCGGGCGTGCCAATCACATCATGTCCTTGTGAGTGGCATAAGCCAGACGAAGCGCCTATATGGGGACCAATCACTCATTCCTGACAGAGAGAACCCATGAGCGAAGCACCAGTGCCAGCCCCCGACCCCGCGGCCCCGATCCCAGTAACAGTGCTGACCGGATATCTCGGCGCCGGAAAAACCACCTTGCTCAACCGCATTCTTTCCGAGCCTCACGGCAAGCGCTATGCCGTGATCGTCAATGAATTCGGCGAAATTGGCATCGACAATGATCTGATCGTGGAATCCGACGAGGAAATCTACGAGATGAACAATGGCTGCGTCTGCTGCACCGTGCGCGGAGACCTTATCCGCGTGGTGGAAGGCCTGATGCGCCGCCCCGGCCGCTTTGACGCCATCATTGTCGAGACCACCGGCCTTGCCGACCCCGTGCCGGTCGCCCAGACATTCTTCATGGACGAGGACGTCCGCGCCAAGACCAAACTCGACGCCGTCGTCGCACTGGTCGATGCATTGCATCTGCCGGCCCGCCTGAAGGACAGCCGCGAGGCCGAAGACCAGATCGCGTTTGCCGACGTGGTGATCCTGAACAAGACCGATCTGGTGACGCCGGAAGAGCTTGACCGCATCGAACGCACTGTGCGGGCGATCAATCCGTCAGCCCGCATTCATCGTACCGAGCGCGCCGCCGTGCCGCTTGACGCCGTGCTTGACCGCGGCGCCTTTGATCTCAGCCGCGCGCTCGACAATGACCCGCATTTCCTCGATCACGATCACCCCGATCACGCCTGCGGCCCTGATTGCGATCATGATCACGATCATCATGGTCACGACCATCATCACCACGGCCATGATCATCACAGCCATCATGATCACGCAGCCCCTTCAGCCATCCACGATCTGACCATCCAGTCGGTATCGTTGCGCGGCGGCCCGCTCAATCCGAAGCGGTTTTTCCCGTGGATTGAGAAGATCACCCAGCTTGAAGGCCCCAACATCCTCCGCCTCAAGGGAATCATCGCTTTTGAGGACGATGCCGACCGCTACGTGATCCAGGGTGTGCACATGATTGTCGAGGGCGATCATCAGCGGCCATGGAAAGAGGACGAAAAGCGCGAAAGCCGGATCGTCTTTATTGGCCGGGATCTCGACCGCGAGAAACTCGAGCGCACTTTCCTGGCCTGCCAGGCCTGAGGGAAATCGGATCATGCCAACTGTCGCGCCGATTGATCTCGATGACCATTGTCTTGCGACCGGATTTCTGGACGAGGTTCCGGTCTTCGCGCTTGCCTCCGGACAGGTGGTCCGTCTTGACCACGGAACCCATCGCCATGAGATGCATGATGGCTTGCTCGCCACCGCCGCCACCTGGGATGGAAGAAGCCTGATCAGCGGCGGCGAAGACGGCAAGGTGATGCGGCTAGACGCCGATGGAACCGAGACTATTTTACGCCCTTCCGCGCGGAAATGGGTCAGCGCCGTTGCCGCCGGCCCGCAAGGTGCTGTCGCCTTTGGCGAAGGCCGCGTCGCGACGGTATTGCTGGCTGACGGATACGTACGGTCTTTCGAGGAGGCCCGCACCATCGAAGGCCTGGCCTTTGCGCCAAAAGGCCTGCGGCTGGCGATGGCGCGCTACAACGGCGTGTCCCTTGCCTTTGTCCATGGCAGCGCGCCGCCGATCGAATTTGAGTGGAAAGGCGCCCACAATCAGGTCATGTTCAGCCCGGATGGCCGGTTTCTTGTAACCGCCATGCAGGAAAACGCACTGCATGGCTGGAAACTTGACGGCAAGCCGGGCGGCGAGCAGCGCCATATGCGCATGACCGGCTATCCGGCCAAGGTCAAGTCGCTATCCTGGTCCAACAAGGGCAAATGGCTCGCCTCATCCGGCGCGCCATCGGCGATCGTCTGGCCGTTCTCGGGCAAGGATGGGCCGATGGGCAAGGGACCGCTGGAACTTGGACAGCGCGCCGACACGATGGTGACCTGCGTCGCCTGTCACCCTATCGAGGATCTTGTCGCCATCGGCTTCGGCGACGGCATGGTGCTCGCCGTGCGCATAGCCGACAGCAAGGAAGCGCTGCTGCGGCGGCCGGGCAAGGGCCCGATCACTGCCATGGCCTGGAACAAGCCAGGCCGCCTGCTCGCGTTTGGATCGCAAGCAGGCGATTGCGGCGTCATCGACATCGCAGGCTAACTACGTCCAGGAAAGTTCCAGTTGCGGACGGCCGTTCGAGGTCCGTTCGCGGCTGGCGCCGTCCTTGCCGATGATGCCGTTGACCCGCTTGCGGAAGGCCGAGAAGCTGTCGAATGTGACAACATCGACCGGCTCATCGAGATCCAGCGAGACCCGGAAACTCCCCGGGGCTGATGTGATCGCCTGGATGCCGACGATCCGGGCGGCGAAGGGCTGTCCGAGATAAGCGCCGGTCACGCGGGCGCCTGGTCCCAGGCTCTCAGGCCCGGACCGGTTGCCCAGCGCGGCATGGAGTGTGTTCCAGTCATTGTATCCGTGCTGCGCGGCAATCAGTTCCAGCGCCCTGGAATGGCCGATGGTTTCGCCATTGGCTTCAAGACGGGTTCTCAGGCGGCGCGCCTGATCTTTCAATGCATTCAAAGGTGGCAGTGGCGTGTGATCACGCATGGCAGTTCTCCTGTCATGACATGCTGTTTGCAAGGGGCGCCCGCATTCCACCATCCGGCATGTCATCAAAAAGGGTGACTGCTTGAAAGCCGGAGACTTCACCATGGGCACAACGCCCGCGGACGGCCGGGGCTCCAGACCCGAAGACGGTCAAATAGGAACGCGCCATCGCAATGTCAATCTGGCGGCAAGAACAGTCTTGCCTATTCCGCGGCCATCCGTGACAGCGCCGCTTCGCGGAA
Organism: Hoeflea sp. BRH_c9; assembly: GCA_000961635.1. Classification (GTDB taxonomy): domain Bacteria; phylum Pseudomonadota; class Alphaproteobacteria; order Rhizobiales; family Rhizobiaceae; genus Hoeflea. The sequence goes on from LADQ01000138.1 coordinate 65,701, forward strand.
CTCTGTCGGACTGACGCCGACGCGTTCGCGAAATGCCCGGTTGAACGGAGCCAGCGATGCGTATCCAAGGCCAAAAGCGTGCTGGATGATCTGCTCGCGCGCCATTTCGGGATCCGACAACCGGCGCTTGGCCTCATCAATTCGGTAATCATTCACGAAGGCCGCGAAATTGCGGTAACCGAGTCCGCCATTGATCAGCCGCCGCAACCGATGCTCCGGAACATGCAGGATGTCGGCCAGTCCGCCGATGGTCAGGCCCGGTTCGAGATACAGCCCGCCATCCATGGCCTTGACCACCCGGTCGAGTTCAAGCCGGTCCGCCGCGGACAGGTCGCCGCGGCCAACGGCAGCCACCGAACCATTGCCTGTCCGCTGGAACAGACCCTCCTTCAGACTGGTCAGCCAATAGGAAAAGCCAAGAGCCAGAACAAAATACACCGCCGAATAGACAAGGCACAGCCCGGAATCGAGCGGCGCGTCAATGCTCATCAGACTGGTGACGAAGACAAACAACGTGAATGGCGGCACCGAAAATGCCAGCGCCAGACTGAAGCTGCGCCGCTCATTGACCAGGTCGCTGTCCCGGTTGCGCAATGCCCCGTGGATGATCAGCACCAACAATGATGAATTGAGCAAAACCAGGGCCAATGTGAACCACCACTGCAAGTCCACAGGAGCGAAAGATGCCCCGGCAATCAGCGGCAAAGCGACCGCGATTGGCCAGAAGCAGGTCAACCGCCACCTGAAGCGGTCATCAAACAGCGCCCGAATGAACCACCATAATGTAATGAAGTGAAGCTGCTGGAACGCCAGCACCACAACACCCGCCGGCGTCAGCATCATGAGGACCGGCGGCGCGTTGAGGACAATCTCGACCAGTCCGGTAATGCCGAACAAGATGCCGGTAATGCATACCGAACCAAACTCCGGCTTGCGCGCCAGACGAATGATAACAAGCATCAGGATGCCGAATGTCCCGCCGCGCAGGAGCAGATCAATAAAGCCAGACAGGGTCAGTTCGATTGACATCTTCAAGTCCGTAAATTGCTGCCCGACAAACCGACGCGTCAGCCAATGGACCCTAAATAGGCATTGCCGGGCCGCCAGTCCAATCGATTTCGGAATTCTCGCGCCAGAACTGAAACTTCCGCTCCGGATTTCAAAGCTGCACAGCAGCCCGGACATGGAAACGCCAGATTGCAGTCAGCGCCGAATCCGCTCCCGTCGGGTCGGAGAAACGGCCAGCCAATAACCGTTGTTCTCAAAGGAGACTCCCATGAACAAGATGATCGCAGCAGCAGCAATTTCAATCGCCGCAGTCCTGCCATTTGCGGCAACATCCGCTCTGGCTGAAACCGTCGACACGCAGACCCAGCTTTGCGCGCAAGCGCCAGCCAAGGCCGCCAAAGCCGGCATCGATTGCACCGCAACATCCGCCACCAGTCGTGATGAAGATGCCGCAGCCAAGACCTATCCGGCCGGACCCGTTCATTTCAGCTCAGGAATCGTATTCTGACCGCAGCGATTCCGTATCGAGAATGCGCCGCGCGCCCCTCAGCTCCGGCGCATTTTCTCGTCTACCGCAGCGAGGCAGCGCTGGCTATGCCGTCCGGATGAACGGGACCAGCGGTTGCTGGCGACAGGACGGTGCCGGATTGACCGGACGTCCCCGCGGGAGCAACAGTCCGGTGGCGGCATCAAGATAGCCGGGATCGAGGTCAAGCCCCAGAAACCGGTCCCGCTCGACCGGTCCCGGCATCATCAGCCCGCCGGTCTTGTCCGCGGCAAAACCAAAACGGCTGTAATAGGGCGCATCGCCGACCAGCACGATGGCGCCATGGCGCAATTGCCTGGCCCGGGCAATGGCGTGCCGCATCAGGCTGGTGCCGATGCCCTGGCCGGCGACCGATGGATCGGCGGCCAATGGCCCGAGCAACAGCAATGGCAGGTTTCCGGCCGAAACATCCCACAGACGCACGCTGCCGATGACCTGGCCCGCTCCATTGCGGGCGACAAAGGCAAGCCCGGCTGACGGCACCCTGCCGCGGCGCAGTTTTTCCGATGATTTGCGCCGGCGGCCAACGCCCATGGCGCGGTCGAGCAGGGCTTCGCGAGCGACGACATCAATATCGGTCTCATCGTCCACGACATAGCTTGCTTCACTCAAAACAGTCAGATCGGTGGTCATGGGGTGATCCTCGGCAGACAATCCCGGAAAACTGGACGCGGAAATCCATCCGCAAGCGGTTATGCTTGCGAAAGGACAGATCTGAACGGAATGCTCCGTTCAGATCACGTAGGATCGGAGAGGTTCGAAACCGTTGAAGGCGACGGCCGAATAGGTGGTGGTGTAAGCGCCCGTGCCTTCGATCAGGATCTCGTCGCCGATGGTCAGTGAAACCGGCATCGGATAGGGGGTCTTCTCGTAAAGGACATCGGCCGAGTCACAGGTCGGCCCGGCCAGCACGCAGGGTTCCATCGCATCGCCATCCCGCGGCGTGACGATCGAGTAACGGATCGCCTCATCCATGGTTTCCGCAAGTCCACCGAACTTGCCGATATCGAGGAACACCCAGCGCACGGCATCCTCGTCGGACTTGCGCGACACCAGGATAACCTCCGCCTTGATCACGCCGGCATTGCCGACCATGCCGCGGCCAGGTTCGATGATGGTCTCGGGAATGTTGTTGCCGAAATGCTTGTGCAACGCGGTCAGGATCGCCTGACCATAAGCCTGGGCGGTCGGGATATCCTTGAGATAACGGGTGGGGAAACCGCCGCCCATGTTGACCATCTTGAGGTGGATGCCCTGCTGCGCCAGCTTGTCGAACACCCGGCGCGCATCGCCAAGGGCAGCGTCCCAGGCATCGAGCTTGGTCATCTGCGAACCGACATGGAACGATACGCCATGGGACACCAGGCCCAACTGGTGCGCATAGACCAGAACGTCGACGGCCATCTGCGGCACGCAGCCGAATTTGCGCGACAGCGGCCACTCGGCGCCTTCGCCATCGGTCAGCACACGGCAGAACACGCGGGCGCCGGGCGCTGCACGGGCGATCTTTTCAACTTCCTCGTGGCTGTCGACGGCAAACAGCGACACGCCCAGCGCATGGGCGCGGGCAATATCGCGTTCCTTCTTGATAGTGTTGCCATAGGAAACTCGATTGGAGGTTGCCCCGGCTTTCATCGCCATTTCGATCTCGGTGACCGATGCGCAATCGAAGTTGGAGCCAAGGCCTGCGAGCAGCCGCAGGATTTCCGGCGCGGGATTGGCCTTCACCGCGTAGAAGATCGAACTGTCGGGCAGCGCCTTGCGAAAGGAGCGGAAATTGTCGCGAACCACGTCAAGGTCAACCACCAGGCAAGGGCCGTCGGGGCGTCGGGTGCGAATGAAATCGAGAATGCGTGCAGTCGTCATCGGGTGCTCCGTTCCCGGCCCGTCTTATCCGGGCCATATCTAGACAGAGCATCGTACGGCCACGATCCGAAGCCGGCCTTTGGAGGCGCCGGCTTTCGGCATGGACGCTTGATGCGTCGATGAACCGCGCCATTTCGGGCGTTGGTCCGCTCATGTCAGCCTTGGATTGGAAGGAGAACCCGACCGCACTTCCGGCAATGAAGGTGTGCCTCTGCAGTAACCCCGGCTGTTGGAAAGCCGGCAGACACCAGAAAGGCCCGCACCGTCGTTGCTTCAAGATGTCCTCGCTCAACCGGTTGGCCGGAGAACGACTGGAGGGGTTAGTTCCAGTTACCTTACCGATTCCTCACCATTCGAGGGTCGGCGGACACCCACAGGCACGTGCGACTTTGGGCAATCACGACATAGGGTTTTCGCGTGTCGCAATCAAGTGTTTTCTCGACGCCCCTTGAAAAACCCCTTTTCTGAACGAATATCCGTTAACTGTTCAATCCGGGACGACAATACCGGCGTCTCCCCCGGCCAGGCGCAAACCCAAGGATCTGCCTTTCATGGATACATTGACCCGGATTCGCGCCTTTATCGATGTAGTCGAAGCCGAAGGCTTTTCGGCTGCGGCACGCAAGATCGGCCGCTCCAAGGCGCTTTTGTCAAAATACGTCCGCGAGCTCGAGGACGATCTGGGCGCATTGCTACTCAACCGCACCACCCGGCAGTTTTCGCTGACCGAAGCCGGACACATTTATTACCGCACCGCCTCCGACATTCTCAAGGAAATCGACAATCTCGCGGATCTGGTGCGCGAAGGGTCAACCGATCTCAAAGGCCGCATCCGGGTGTCGGCGCCACGGACATTCGCCGATGCCGCCATCGGCCGGTCGTTGATTGATTTCGCATCAGCCCACCCCGACGTGACCCTGGAGATCATCTCCGACGACCGCTTCGTCGATCTGGTCGAGGAGGGTTACGACGTGGCCATCCGCATCACCCGGCTGGAAGATTCCGGCCTCATCGCTCGCAAGCTGTCGGCATTCTCGCTGATTGCCTGCGCATCGCCTGAATTTCTCGATCGCCATGGCCCGATCACCCACCCGTCGCAATTGGCCAATGTCCCGTGCATTATCGACACCAATGGCCGCTTTCTCAACAATTGGCGGTTTGAGAACAAGGACGGTTCCGCTTTCACGGTGACAGTGAAAGGACGGCTTGAGGTCAACAGCCCGCTGACGGCAATGCGCGCCGCCGAGGCCGGACTGGGTGTCGCGGTCCTGCCTGACTTCATTTTCAAGGAGCGCCAGCCGGTCGGCACGCTGGTGCCAATCCTCGAGGATTATTTTTCCACCGACCGCGGCATCTATGCGATTTACCCACACCGCCGCTATCTCCCGGCCAAGGTCCGCGCCTTCGTCGACTTTCTGACCCAATGGTTCAAGACAGCTCAGTGATTCCAATTGTCGCGGCATCTGGCGCCCGTCGAAATTTCGTCCATATTCAGTGTCACGGGAACGTCCTCAACAGGACAAACAGATCGGCCAACCATGACCATGCATTTGATGCGGAAATTGCCGGCCATTGTCGCGCTTGCAGCCCTGCTCGTCCCGGCGCAGGCTGTGGCGCATCCACATGTGTTTGCCGATGCCCGGCTGGAGATCGACACCTCGGCCGATGGGCGGGTGACGGAGCTGCGCAACGTCTGGCGGTTCGATGAGGTTTTCTCGTCGACCGTGATCCTGGATTTCGACGACAACTCCAATTTGGAGATCGATGCCGCCGAACTTAGCAAGATCAGCGAAATGGTTACCCAGTCGCTGGCCGAATTCGATTATTACATGAACGTCACCATCAACGGCAAGGATGTTGAAATATCGCTTCCCGAAGCGATCAAGGTTGATTACCAGGACGGGCAATTGCTGATGTTCTTTGCCGTCGTCCCGCGCAAGGAAATGCGGCTGTCAGGAAAAATCGCCGTGGGCGTGTTTGATCCCACCATGTACGCGGCTCTTGATTTCATCAATGACGAGGACATGATGGTGACCGGAGCTTCCGCCTCCCAGTGCGCACGCAGCGTTGTGCGGCCGGATCCCGACGAGGTGATCGCGCAGAACCAGGCATCCCTGACCGAAGCCTTTTTTGAAACAACCAAGAGCAGTGATCTTTCGAAGCTGTTTGCAACGCGGCTGGAGCTCGACTGCAAATGAAGCGAGTTTCCCCGCGCCTGGTCATTGCGACGGCGATGGCGCTTGTCCTGCTGGCGACTGCTGCCCATGCCCAGTCCTCGCTCGGCATCGGCGCCGCGGAACCCTCGATCAGCCCGACCGGTTTCGGCGGCTCGTTCCTCAACTGGGTCAATCAACAGCAGCAGGCCTTCTACCGGTCCCTGACCGGCGCACTGAAAGCCATGCGCACCGATCCCTGGCAAATGTGGGGACTGGTTGGCCTGTCGTTTCTCTATGGCGTGTTTCATGCCGCCGGGCCGGGTCACGGCAAGGCCGTGATCTCGTCCTACATGATTGCCAATGAAGTGGCGCTCAAACGCGGCGTGCTGCTGGCTTTCCTGTCCTCAATGTTGCAGGCGGTCACGGCCGTCGTGGTGGTCGGCGCCGCCTATTACCTGCTGCGCGGCGTTTCGATTTCGATGACCGAGGCGACCCATTTCATGGAGACCGCCAGTTACGCGCTGATTGCCGCCTTCGGGCTCTGGCTGCTTGGCCGGAAACTGGTGTCGCTGCGGACCCGCGAGCCCGTGGCGGTTTTGGCGACCGCGCATTCGCACGACCATCACGATCACCATCACGACCATCACCATAATCACGGCCACGACCATCATGAGTCCGGCGGTGAAGTCTGCTCAAGCTGCGGCCATGCCCACCTGCCCGATCCAAAGCTGATTTCCGGCCGTGACTTCAGCCTGCGTGAAGCCTGGGGCGCGGTTGTGGCCGTTGGTCTCAGGCCGTGTTCAGGCGCCCTGATCGTCTTGACATTCTCGATGCTGAACGGGCTCTGGCTGGCCGGCATTGTCTCGGTATTCGCCATGGCGATCGGCACCGCGATCACCGTGTCGGCGTTGGCGACGCTGGCGGTGATGGCCAAGGGCGCGGCCGTTCGCCTGGCTGGCGCCTCGATGGGGGGCCATGTCGGCACATTCATCGAAATTCTCGGAGCCGCAATGGTTTTTGCACTCGGGCTGCTTTTGCTCGCCGCCTCGCTGCAATCCTGAGCTTTGGCTACAGCGATTGTCATCGTATCTTCGTGGACCAGCGGCAGTATCGGACAGGCCATCTCAATGATAACCCCGAATGATCCATTTGAAAGCAGAGCATCGCGTTCCTATCTGATCTTGGAAGCGGCTGCACAGGCCTGCCCCCCTCAGCAAGACAAGGACCACCTCGATGTTTGATCCCAAAGCCCTGCTTGACCAGTTTCTCGGCTCCCAGGTTCCCGGTACCGAGGGGACCATCCGCGACAAGGCCGGCCAGGCCAAAGAGTTGGCTCGCAACAACCCGCTGGCCACCGGCGCCCTTGTTGCCGTGCTTCTGGGAACCGGCGCCGGACGGGCGCTGGGTGGATCGGCCCTGAAGCTTGGCGGCATGGCGGCGATTGCCGGATTGGGTTACCAGGCCTGGAAAAACTACCAGGCAGGCAACGCCCCCGGCGGCGCCGCAGCGGCAAGCGAGCCTGAATTGCTGGCGCCACCCGCGGATTCCGAATTTTCGGTTGAGCCGGCTGCAGTCAAGGATGATTTTGCGCTGTCTCTGGTGCGCGTGATGATTGCCGCAGCGCGCGCCGACGGTCATGTCGATGAATCCGAGCGCGCTCACATTCATGACAAGCTGGCCTTGTCCGGCCTTGGCGAGGACGCAATGACGTTTCTTGACGAGGAACTTGCCAAGCCCGTCGATATGGACGGCATTGTTGGTTCAGCCACAACCGAGGCGCAGAAGGTCGAAATGTTCACCGCGGCCCGCCTCACCATCGAGCCCGAAAGCCGTGCCGAACGCGGATTTCTCGATCTGCTGGCCGGCAGGCTCCGGTTGCCCGATGCTCTGGTCGATCACATCGAGGCAACGGTTGCGGCCGCCAAGGTCTGATCGTCCCTACCCCGATTTTCGAAGCCTGGACGTCTTTTCCATCAAATTGCTTCCAGCAAAAGATGATCGGTTCTAATGTCCTGCGATGCAATCACGCGTCGCCATCGAGAAACAATTTCGACTGATACGCACCGCCCTGTTCGTCGCGTGGGCGATCCTGTCGGCGATCATTGTTGCCTGGTCGGTTCGCTCGTCGACGGAGCGGGCCTATTCGGATGTAATGCAAAAGGCCGGCGAAACCCTGGCCGTCCAGACCGAAATCCTGTCCGGCGTGCTCGACAAGTACCGCTTGCTGCCACCCTTGTTGTCGCGCCAATCTTCAATCCGCACGCTTTTCGTGCGGGATGCCGCGGGCAATGCCCAGACCATCGACGCGCGCGGCACGGCGGAAGCAATCGCGGGCATGTCGGCGGCCAGGGATGTTGCCTTTTTCTTCCCGGACGGCGCGTTGCTCGCCAATGCGCGCGGCTCATCGGCCAAAAGCGCCGTGGCGCCGCCGGAATTGATTGAAGTTGCGAGGCAGGGACGGCTCGGGCGCGCAGCGCTGTCCTATGGCGGCGATGACCGGACTTACGCCTTTTCGTTTGGGGTGCGCCGGGACGGAAAATTTGTCGGCGTTGTTGTTGTCTATGTGGATTTTTACCGTGTCGAAGCAGCCTGGGCGTTGTCGGCACGGCGTATCTTCGTGACCGACAAGAGCGGCACCGTGTTTCTGGCCAATGATCCGGCCTGGCGGCTCAAACCGCTTTCCGATTTCCGCCAAGCAGGTGAACCGGCCCGTTATCTGATCGGCGACGGGTTTGAACAGCGGTTGGACCTGACGCAGCGGTTGCCTCTGCTCGAGTGGGATCTGCATGTGCTGGCCGACCCGGCTCCGGTTGCTACGGCCAGGCTCAGCGCAGCATCAATCGCCACCCTTGCCTGCCTGCTTGCCGGACTGATTGCGCTTCTGGCGCTGCGCCGCAACGAGATGGCGATCCTGCGGGCGCGGACCGACCGGGCGACAGCGCTTCGGCTCGAGCGGGTGGTGCGCGACCGAACCCGGGCGCTGTCGGTGATCAACCGTTCACTCAGCCACGAAGTCGAAGTGCGCCGGACCGCGGAGGAACGGTTGCGCAAGACACAGGACGAGTTGGTTCAAACCGCCAAGCTTGCGGCGCTGGGACAGATGTCGGCGGCGCTCAGCCATGAATACAACCAGCCGCTGGCGGCGATCAGGTCTTATGCCGACAATGCCCTGCGGTTCATCGACCGGGGTGCGACATCCGAGGTATCGGCGAACCTGTCGCGCATCAATGGGCTGGTTGAGCGGATGGCGGAACTGTCGCGAACACTTCTGTCATTTTCGCGCAAACCCGGCGCAACCATCGAACCCGTGCCGTTGGGCACTATCGTCGACGAAGCGCTTCTGCTGGCACGACCGCGGGCCCGGGCCGCCGGCATCGCCAACATCCATGTCGGGCAGCAGGTGTCTGGCCTTTATGTCCAGGGCGGCCGGATCAGGCTTGGGCAGGTGATTGTCAATCTGGTCAACAATGCGATTGACGCGCTGGCCGGCATCCCCAACGCCCGGGTGGAAATCGACGCCAGGCGGGAGGGCGACCTGATTATCGTGACCGTGGCGGACAATGGTCCGGGGATATCGCCGGAAGAGCTGCCGAAAGTGTTCGATCCGTTCTTCACGACCAAGGGGATTGGCGAAGGGATCGGCATAGGTCTCTCGATAGTTGACAACATTGTCCGCGACTTCGGCGGGACGATCGTGGCCAGCAACCGGCCTGAAGGCGGTGCGTGCTTCACCGTCAGTTTGCGCGCCGCAAGCGCGCCAGGCGATGCTCCGGACAATATCGAAGAGACTGCCGGCATCGGGCTGGGTGTTTGACGCTGGACAAGCCGCTCACCGCATGGTTTTCAGTCACCTCACACGCGCTGCAGGGACAGGCGTTCTTGGGAGGAGCCCGGTATTGGCAGACATTTCCGTTCTGAGACAGCAGGATCGCGTGGTTCATCTGGTCGATGATGACGCCGATCTCCGTCACGCGCTCAAGCAGTCGCTGGAACTGGAAGGACTGAGCGTGGTGGCCCATGCTGACGCGGGCGCCATATGCGATCTGCCGCTACGCGGCCTCTACGGCGTCATCGTGTCCGATATCCGGATGCCCGGTATGGATGGCCTCACACTTCTGCGGCAAGTGCTGGCGATAGATCCGACGATGCCCGTTGTGTTGATCACGGGACACGGAGATGTCCAGATGGCGGTGGAAGCGATGCGCGCCGGCGCCTATGATTTCATCGAAAAGCCGTTTGCCGCCAACCGGCTGTTCTCGGTGGTCGAGCGGGCGATCGAGAAGCGCCGGCTCGTGCTGGAGAACCGCTCGTTGCGCAGCGCGCTTGAAGGCGGAGACGATCTGTCATCGCGACTGGTCGGTCGGAATCCGGCAATTCAGCATCTGCGCGCGCAGATCTCCGCTGTTGCCGACACCGATGCGGATGTCCTGATCACCGGTGAAACCGGCACCGGCAAGGAGGTGGTCGCCCGGGCGCTGCATGATTTCGGTCCGCGGCGCAAAGGCAATTTTGTCGCCATCAACTGCGCCGCCGTGCCGGCCGACATTTTTGAATCCGAACTGTTTGGCCATGAGGCAGGCGCCTTCACCGGGGCGCAGAAATTGCGCATCGGCAAACTGGAGCATGCCAATGGCGGCACGGTCTTTCTCGACGAGATCGAATCGATGCCGCTTGATCTTCAGGCCAAGCTGTTGCGCGCCATCGAAGGCCGCATGATCGAGCGGCTGGGGTCAAACCGGCAAGTGGCGCTTGATGTGCGCTTCGTGGCGGCGACAAAGGCGGATCTCGCCAACAATCAGGCATTCCGCTCGGATCTCTACTACCGGCTCAATGTGATCACGCTGGAGATTCCGGCACTCAGGGAACGCAAGGATGACATCCCCTTGTTGTTCTTTCACATGGCGCGCGAGGCCCGGGCGCGGTATCGCCGCGAAATCCCTGACGTGACGCCGCAAATCGAGGCCGGGCTGCTGGCGCATGACTGGCCGGGCAATGTGCGGGAATTGCGCAATGTCGCCGACCGGTTCGTGTTGGGCATGTGGTCCGGATCCGGATCTCAGGCCGAAACTGCAGTGGAAGCCGGATCCGGAAGCCTTTCGGACCGGATTGATGCGTTTGAGCGGGCGGTGATCGTGGCGGAAATTGCCCGCAATGGCGGCGCGCTCAAGCCGACCTATGAAGGTTTGGGGATCTCTCGCAAAGGCTTGTACGAGAAAATGCGGCGGCTCAATATCTCCACCGATGATAGCGGCGATGGGTCGTAGCCCACCCATCGGGATTTGTAGGCGGGTCGTTTGATGCCCATCGAGCAAGGGTTTCGGGCCGGAAATGCCGTCTCCGCGTGATTTTATGCCAGTTTTCGCCGCCATTTACAGCATTTCGAGCGCTTTCTGCGATATGGCATGACGATTGCTTACCTTGTCCCTTGAATGCGATGGACGGGAGGACATCGCCGGGAGGACACCGGGCTTATGGCCCGGCCATCCAGGTTTTTCTCCGGTCTCCGCTTCGCTTGACAAGTTCCGGGCATTTTGCCCCAGTGGAGGACACCTTATGAAAAAGCTTCTTCTTGGCGCCGTTTCGGCCGCCGCACTCCTGCTCACCGCCAACGCTGCTTCGGCCAATTGCGATGACGGCGAGATGGTCATCAAGTTCAGCCACGTGGTTGCCGCGACCGGCCACCCGAAGGGTGATGCTGCAACTCTGTTGGCCAACCGGGTCAACGAGGAAATGAACGGCAAGGCTTGCATGGAAGTGTTCGCCAACTCGACATTGTTCGATGACGACAAGGTTCTCGAAGCGCTTCTGCTGGGTGATGTCCAACTCGCTGCACCTTCGCTTTCGAAGTTCGAAGCCTACACACTGAAGTATCGTCTGTTCGATCTGCCGTTTCTGTTCGCGAGCCTCAAGGCCGTTGACTCATTCGTGCAGTCGGACTCCGGCAAGGGTCTGCTGACCGTGATGGAAGACGTTGGCTACACCGGTCTTGGTTACTGGTCGTCGGGCCTCAAGCAGTTCTCAGCCAACAAGCCACTGCTCGTTCCCGCTGACGCAAATGGCCTGAAATTCCGCGTTCAGACCTCCGACGTCGCCGTGGCGATGATCGAAGCCATGGGTGGTTCGGCCCAGAAGCTAGCCTTCAAGGAAGTCTATGGCGCGTTGCAGACCGGCGTTGTCGATGGTCAGGAAAATTCCTGGTCGAACATCTACACCCAGAAGTTCTTCGAGGTGCAGGACGGCGTGACGGAAACCAACCACCAGCTTCTGGCCTACCTGCTCGTGACATCGACAGAATGGCTCAACAGCCTTGACGCCGATTTCCGTGACCAGTTCGTCAAGATCGTCGATGAAGTGACCATCGAAGCCAATGCTGCTGTTGCCGCGACGGAAGACAAGAACCGTCAGAACATCCTCGATGCCGGCGGCACGATCCGCGAGCTTACTCCGGAACAGCGTCAGGCCTGGGTTGATGCCATGAAGCCGGTCTGGACCCAGTTCGAGGGTGATATCGGTGCCGATCTGATCGAAGCCGCCGTTGCCTCAAACGACGCCAGCTAAGCCATCACCTTGTTGAAACGCGGATCCGGGGAGATACTCCCGGATCCGTTCACATATGTTGGCGGGCAGTCGGGGGGACGCGATGACTTACTATTTGCCTTATCTCATCATGGGCGCGGTGATCCTGGCGTTCTATCTCGCCGAACGCCGCAATCCGGACTCGGTGACCCGGTTTGAGGAAAACGTGCTTGGCGTCCTGCTGGCTTTGATCACGATTGTCTCCTTCAGCCAGGTCGTCGCGCGGTACGGGTTCAACAGCGGCTGGAGCGGCGCACTCGAATTCACCCGGATCCTGTTTGCCTGGATTATCCTGTTCGGCATGAGCTATGGCCTGAAACAGGGGATGCATCTGGGTGTGGATGCGCTTCTGCGCCTGTTTCCCAAACCGGTGTTCCGGTTCTTGGCGATTTTTGGTGCGGTTTGCTGCTTTCTCTATGCGGCCATCCTGATCAACTCGGCCTGGCTCGGCATCTTTGGCGCCGACACCAGTGGCGGTGCGATGGTCTACTGGTCGAAGATGTATCAGATCGGCATTGGGCTTGATGATCTGCGCTATCCGGAATGGATGCAGGACAGCTTCGGCTTGCAGGAGCGGGTGCAGCGCTGGATCGCCTATCTCATTCTTCCCATAGGACTGGGCCTGTTCGGCTTCCGTGCGCTACAGGCCGTGGTAGCGATCTGGCGTGGCGAGCGCGAACTGATCATTGCCGGACATGAGGCGGAAGACCTCGTTGCCGAAAACCGCAACGTGTTGAAGGACTGATCCGCCATGGAAACCACAATCCTGTTCGTGCTCGTTCTCGGGCTGTTGTTTGTCGGCGTCCCGGTGGCGGTGTCGCTAGGGCTTTCGTCGATCATTCTGATCGCCTTTTTTTCCAATGATTCGATGTCCTCCGTGGCCATCCAACTGTTCACGGCATCGCAAAACTACACCTTGCTCGCCATCCCGTTCTTTGTGCTGGCCTCGGCTTTCATGTCGACGGGTGGCGTGGCCAAGCGGATCATCCGCTTTGCGATAGCGACAGTCGGCCATTTTCGCGGCGGACTGGCGATGGCCAGCGTGCTTGCCTGCATGCTGTTTGCGGCACTGTCGGGCTCATCGCCCGCCACCGTGGTCGCCATCGGCACCATAGCCATCGCCGGCATGCGGCAGGTGGGCTATTCCAAGGAATTCGCCGCAGGCATCATTGCCAATGCCGGCACGCTGGGCATTCTCATTCCCCCTTCGATCGTCATGGTGGTCTATGCGGCGGCCACGGATGTCTCTGTCGGCCGGATGTTTCTAGCGGGCGTGATCCCGGGCATCGTTGCCGGACTGATGCTGATGATCGCGATCTATATCGTGGCGCGCGTCAAGGGTCTGCCGTCCGAACCCTGGCGCGGTTTTGGCGAGATTGTCGCGGGCGGCAAGGAAGCCGGTTGGGGCCTGTTCCTGATCATCATCATCATCGGCGGAATTTATGGCGGGGTCTTCACCCCGACCGAAGCTGCGGCGGTGGCGGCGGTCTATTCCTTCTTTATCGCCATCTTCATCTATCGAGACATGGGCCCGATGGCGGGCGTCACCTGGATCAACGACACCGACTCAAAGCCGGCCCGGGCCGGGTTCTCCGGCATCGTCTACGCCTTGGCATTCTATTTTGTCTGGATGATCCTGTCATTCTTCGCCACCAGTGAGTCCGAATCGGTGACCTTTGCCGGTCGGTCCAACCTTGGCCTGGCGATCTCGTTTGTCATTCTGGTGGCCTACACCGCTTGGCGTGGCGACAAGGGCATTGCCGGCGTGCCGTCAGCCCTCGTTGCGGGACTGCCGATCTGGGGCCGCAATCTGTCCCTCATGGGCCGCAATCTTGGCCGGGCGTTCTTCAACGAAGACACCCGCAAGGTGATGGTTGACGCGTCGAAGACGACGATCATGCTGATGTTCATCATCGTCAACGCACTGTTGTTCGCCCATGTGCTGACCTCCGAGCGGATCCCCGACGCCATCACCGAGTTGATGCTGGGCTATGGCTTCACCTGGTTCACCTTCCTGATCGCGGTCAACATCCTGCTGCTGATCGGCGGTCAGTTCATGGAGCCTTCGGGGCTGCTCTTGATCGTCGCGCCGGTGGTGTTCCCGATTGCAATGGAGCTCGGCGTCGACCCGGTGCATCTGGGCATCATCATGGTGGTCAACATGGAAATCGGCATGATCACGCCGCCGATTGGGCTCAACCTGTTCGTCACCTCCGGCATCACGGGCATGAGCCTGGTGCAGGTGGTGCGTGCGGCGATGCCCTTCGTCGGCGTGTTGTTCCTGTTCCTGATCATCGTCACCTATGTGCCGGAATTGTCGACCTGGCTGCCTTACAGCCTGATGGGGCCGGAAATCGTGACCCGATAGGCCCGAGAGCCTCAGACCAGCAAAATCCAGGATCAAAACATCGGGGCGCGCAAACGCCCCGATTCTCCACCCCTTGCGACCGGTCCTGAACTGCGTTCTCAGATGATCACGAGCGCGTTGTCTGAAAGCAGCGTTCCATCACGTTCGGGAATGATAGGCCTCAGAAAATGTCATGGTTCTCTGTGTTGTGCGGCGGCAATGCCGGTGTCATTGTTCCCCGCATCATGTTTGACCACATCAACATCCCGCTGATCCTGACCGCAGCCCTTCTGGCAACCGCCAGCCCGGGGCCGTCGACGCTGGCCATTGCCGGAACGGCGATGGCCCATGGACGTCTGCAGGCCTTGTCCCTGGTGGCGGGCATTGCATCGGGATCCTGGATCTGGTCGATCGCGGCCGCACTTGGCCTGAGTGCGATCATGGCTGCCAATGCGTGGGTGTTTGAACTCTTGCGGTATCTTGGCGCCGGATACTTGTTGTTCCTCGCTTTTAAAAGCGCTCACAGCGCTTTTTCGACGTCGCCCACGCAACTGCGCTCGGTTTCGTCGCGGAGTTGCCGGATTGCCTATGGCAAGGGACTGGCGATGCATTTGACCAACCCGAAAGCGATCCTGTTTTTCGGCGCGCTCTATTCAGTCGGCGTGCCAGTCACCGCGACATCATTGGAGATTGCTTCCGTGGTCGTCCTCATCGGCCTGCAGAGCATGTTGGTCTTCATCACCTATGCACTGCTTTTTTCCAATCCGCGGATTGTGGCGATCTATGTCCGCCTCAGGCGCTGGTTTGAAGCTGGGTTTGCCCTGGCTTTCGGCTTCGCAGGCGTAAGACTGCTCTCCGCCAAGCTCTGACAACATAGCCATAGTACTGCGTCAAATTGGGTGCGCGGCGCTCGATGCGGAACCACGGGGGTGATAACCTCCCATTTCGCGTTGAGGTTTTGTTAACTTTTGGAGCGCAGCCTGATCATCAGACATGCCACTTCACTCCTCCCAAGAACGGCATGACGGATAAGGGCGGCGAAAGCCGCCCTTGATCTGTTCAGGCCTGCCTGTCTTGCAGAAATTCCCCGACCCGCGAGATAGCGTTTTCAATGTTCTGGTCGGAATTGGCGTAGGACACGCGAATATAGCCCTCGCCGAGAATGCCGAAATCCGGACCGCCGATCAGTGCAACCCCAGCCTCCTCGAGGAGTGCGCTGGCGAGCTTCTTGGCCTTCCATCCGGTGTCCGAGATGTTCGGGAAAGCGTAAAATGCCCCCTTGGGCAGGATACAGGAAACGCCGGGCAGGCCATTGAGCAAATCGGTGACCAGCCTGCGCCGGCGATCAAAGGCCGTGAGCATGTTGGCGACTGCATCCTGGGGGCCATCAATCGCCGCGATCCCTGCAAATTGCGATGGTGCATTGACGCAGGACCAGCAGTTCACCGCGAGCTTGCGGACGTAGCCGATCAGGCTGTCTGGCCAGACCGACCAGCCCATGCGCCAGCCGGTCATGGCCCAGGTCTTTGACCAGCCGTTTAGCACTATCAGCCGATCACGGATTTCGGGATAGATCAGAAGCGAGGTGTGATGCTCGCCGTCATAGGTCATCACGTCATAGATCTCATCGGACAGGATGGCGACCTGTGGATGCGCCGAGAGGCCTGCGACAAGCTTGTCGATTTCCGCTTTCGGGGTGACGCCGCCGGTGGGATTGGCCGGTGAATTGAGGATCAGCAGCCGTGTCTGCGGCGTGATCAAGGCCAGCGTCTCCTCGGCTGAAAAGGCGAAGCCGTTTTCTTCGCGCATCGGCACCGGAATTGGCCGCGCCCCGACATGTTCGATCATCGAGCGATAGATCGGAAAGCCGGGATCGGGATAGAGGATATCGACGCCCGGCTCGCCCAGCATGCGGATGGCGGCGTACATGGTGGGCTTGCCGCCAGGCATGATCATCACCGAGTCCGGCGAGATTTCAACGCCGGTCATTGAAAGTGTTCTGCGGCAGACGGCCTCGCGGGTCTGCAGTAACCCGTTGGCGGGTGTGTAGCCGTGGTGTCCGTCGCGCAACGCCTTGACCGCGGCCTCGACGATATGAGCCGGGGTTTTGAAATCCGGCTGGCCAATGCCAAGATTGATGATGTCGCGGCCCTGGTTGGCAAGTTCGGTGGCGCGGGCGAGCACGGCGAAGGCGTTTTCCTCGCCGATGCGATCGAAAGCGGCGACTGGTTTTATCATGACGCTTTTCCTGTTCGGATAGTTGTGTTCTGAGGGGAAGTCATGTCCTATCCCGGCGCGAAATTCAATTCAGGCGACCTCAATGCAAGACTTGACCAATTGGAGACCCCGCCCGGCCCCCGAGGGAGTCTCGGTGACCGGCCGGTATGTGATGATCGAACCGTTTCATCGTGAAATTCATGAAGCGGAGCTTTGGGCGGCGCTCGGCGGCCCTGGCATCAATGATCTGATTCGTTTTTTCCCGAACGGGCCTTACGAAACCGCCAGCCAACTTGGTGACTGGCTGTCGGCCAACGCCAAAGCGGGGATGGTTGTCAACATTTTCCGCGATCGCCGGACCGGCAATGTCGTCGGAATGGCGTCTCTGATGCGCGCGGACCCTGGCAATGGCGTTGTCGAGGTTGGTTCGGTTGCCCATGGCGCGGCGATGGCGCGCACGCCGATGTCGACCGAGGCGCATTACCTGCTGGCCCGCCATGTGTTCGATGATCTCGGCTACCGCCGCTACGAGTGGAAATGCCACAACGGGAATGAGCCTTCCAAAGTCACCGCGATCCGCCTTGGGTTTACATTCGAGGGCGTGTTCCGCCAGCACATAGTGTCCAAGGGCGCCAACCGCGATACGGCGTGGTTTTCGATGATCGATGGCGAATGGCCGGATATCAGCAACGCCTTTGAAGCATGGCTTGATCCTTCCAATTTCGGACCGGATGGCCGCCAGAAAAGGCGACTCGAGGACATAAGGCAGGATGTCCGATGATGGGATTACGGCTGGCCACGCCTGACGACCGGGCGCGGGTCGAGGCCTTCCAGCAGGCGGCTTACGCGCGCACCGAGGCCGC
>LADQ01000137.1 GCA_000961635.1 Hoeflea sp. BRH_c9
CGCTGCCCGCCCGAGAACTGGTGGGCAAAGCGGTCGGCCGCTTCGGGTTCCAGCCCGACCTTGGCCAACAGCGCACAGGCCAGCTGGCGGCGACCGCCCTGCGTCACCCGGCCATGGATCAATGCAGGTTCGGTGATCAGGTCCAGCACGGGCAGACGCGGGTTCAGGCTGGCATAGGGGTCTTGAAAGATGATCTGGGCGTGCTGGCGTTCACGGCGCAGCTGCACGGGGGAAAGGCCGGTGATCTCGCGATCTGCGATCGTGATGTGGCCCCGATCGGGATCGATCAGGCGCAGCACGGCACGCGCGAGGGTGGACTTGCCACAACCGGATTCGCCCACCAAACCCAAGGTTTCGCCGCGCCCTATGGACAGCGAAACCCGGCTGACCGCGTGGTAGTCCAAAGCGCCACCGGACATCACACTGCGCCGCACCGGGAAGCGCACGCTGATGTTTTCGGCCCGCAGGATCGGGGCCGGTGCCCGCAGAGGCTTTGGCGCACCGCTGCCCAGCTTTGGCGTGGCGGACATCAACAGGCGGGTATAATCGGCGCCGGGTTGCGCAAAGATTTGGGTAACCGGGCCCTGTTCTTCGCAGGCGCCCAGACGCAGCACGATCACCCGGTCGGCAATCTCGGCGACCACGCCCATATCGTGGGTGATGAACAGCACCCCCATCCCCAGTTCAGCCTGCAACGACCGGATCAGCACCAGAATCTCGGCCTGGGTCGTCACATCGAGCGCGGTCGTCGGCTCGTCGCAGATCAAGAGATCGGGCTGGCAGGCCAGCGCCATCGCGATCATCACGCGCTGCCGCAAACCTCCCGACAATTCATGCGGGAACTGGCGCAGACGCCGGACGGGATCGGGGATCCTGACCCGTTCAAAGGCCAGAATGGCGGCGGCATGCGCGTCGGCGTTCGACAGGTTCTGATGCTGGCGCAGCACCTCCATCACCTGTTCGCCAAGTCTGATGACCGGGTTCAGCGCCGTCATCGGTTCCTGAAACACCATGGCGATGCGATTGCCCCGGATGGCGCGCAGCGCGGCCTCGTCCAGTGTCACCAGATCGGTCCCGTTCAGGCGGATCTGTCCTGCGGTGATCGCCCCACCTTCGCGTTCGATCAGCCGCAGGATCGCTAGCGCCGTTGCCGATTTCCCTGATCCGCTTTCGCCCACCAGCGCCACCGTTTCGCCACGGCCCACGGTGAACGACAGGTCATGCACCGCCCGGTGCGTACCAAAGGACAAATGCAGGTTCTGGACGCAAAGTAGATCGGTCATCGGCCCTATTCCACAGCCGGGCGACGCAGCCGCTGTTCGGGGTGCGCCGTGAAGTCGGGCAAGGGCGGGGTCCACCGGGTTGCGGTCGGTCGGAAGCTGAAGGCGAAAGGATCGGCCCCCTCGACACGCCAGGACAGCGTGTCGCTCAGCTCGATGATCCCCATCGCCCCGCAAGGCGCGCCCTGGGTGGTGAAGCTTTCGGTCAGCGATTGCTGTGTGAGGTGGGTGATGCCATCGACCGTGGTGACGGTATTCCAATGCACATGCCCCGACAGGCACACCACCGGCACGCGGGCTTGCGCCAGGGCGGCGCGGGCCCGGTCTGCCATCGGATAGACCGACGAGGCCGGGTTGTTCTGGAAATAGTAGTTGCCGGTCTGGGCATGGCCCGAGATCGGCACATGGCTAAGGATCAGCAGCGGCCGGTCGGCATTCTGGGCCACCCGCGACAGCCACAAAAGATCCGTCTCGCGCAGGATGAAGCTGGAACGCTCGGGGGTGCGGTGGATCTTGGCATCGGCTCGCCAGATCACCAGCCGCCAGCCCTCGATGTCATGGGTTTCATGCCCCAGACTCTGGCCCAGGATCGCCTCGTTCTCGGCGACGCTCAGGTGATCGCGGTCGTGGTTGCCGCAGATGTGCCAGATCGGCGCGACCACAGCGCGAAAGGCATCGGCTACCTCTGCCTCCAGTCGCAGATCGGTCGCGTGATCGACGTCGGAAATTCGGTCGCCAAGGTCGATCACATGCGACGCCCCGGCATCGGTGGCAAAGCGGGCAAACTCGTCCATCAAGCTCAGGGCGGCGTCACCGCGTTTGGTGGTCGAGGGGGTGCCGTGGTGGATGTCGGCGATGATCGCAAGGCGCAGGGTCATGTCGTGGGCTCCGGAAAAGGGGGGGCCCGCCGGGGTGATCCCGGCGGGCAAAGCGGCTGATCACTCGACGGTGATCGAGCCCGCACGGAAATCGAGGACGTAGGGAATGTGGCCGGCCTGCGGGACCCAGGTCACGCCGGTGCGCATCGCCCAGGATTCGTAAGGGCGATACAGCGGCAGAACCGGCGGATCCTTCTGGATCCGGTCCATCAGCTCGGCATAGGCGGCACGGCGGGTTTCGACATCCGAAGAATAGCGGAATCGGTCCCACGACGCCTTGTAAGCCTCGTCGGTGTTGAACCGACCTTCGGATTCAGACGGTCCACCCGGTGCCCACATCACCCCAAAGCTGCCGAAGGGGTCGGCGAAATACATCGGGTTCGACCAGTTCCGCGCCATCATGTCGGGGCTGTTGCCGGACCATTTCTCGTCCACGTTGATCCGGCCCTTGATACCGACGGCGGCCCACATTTCCTGAATCGCCTGCGCGGCCAGCAGGCCATTGGTATAATAGCCCGGCGCGGTGTCGAAGGTGATCTCGAAGCCATCATAGCCTGCCTCGGCCAGCAGGGCTTTGGCTTGTTCGGGATCGTAGCCGAAAGTCTGGAGCTCGGGCATGTAGAGCGCGCCGAACTCTTCCATCGTGTGGGTCGAGGGCACCACGGCCTTGCCCAGCCACAAAGCCTCGTTCAGGGCGTCGCGGTCGATGGCCAGCGACATCGCCTGACGGATGCGGGCGTCCTTCAGCTTGGGGTGGTTCATGTTCATGATCATCACGTGGAACAGCGCGGTGGCACTACCGGCGGCGTGCATAGCAGGCTCGGACTCGATCAGCGCCAGTTGGTCGGGGGCGACGTTGGTGATCATGTCCACTTCGCCGGTCTTCAGCGCGGTCAAGCGGCTGGCGATTTCCGGCACGCGGGTGACGGTCACGGTGTCCAGCGGGGCCTTGTCGCCCCAGAAGCCGTCAAAACGGGTCCAGACGATTTTCTGCCCCGGCACGAATTCCGACACCGCGTAAGGGCCGGTGCCGACGGGGGCCAACGAGAACGCCTCGTAGTCGCTGTCCTCGGCCACCTTCGGATCGCCGGTCAGGCCCTTGGTATAGTCTTCGGGGATGATGAAGACCTGTTGCAGGTTCAGCAGGGTTTCCCACAGCGGTTCTGCCCGTTTGGCCTTGATACGGACGGTGTACTCATCAACCTTTTCGGCCTCGGCAAAGTTTTCCAGACGGTCGCGCGAGC
The DNA here is from genome assembly GCA_000961635.1 of Hoeflea sp. BRH_c9. Lineage (GTDB taxonomy): Bacteria > Pseudomonadota > Alphaproteobacteria > Rhizobiales > Rhizobiaceae > Hoeflea. The sequence goes on from LADQ01000137.1 coordinate 3,403, forward strand.
GGACCTGATAGGGGGCGAAGGTCGCCTGATACATCCGGTTCAGTGAGAACACGACGTCGTCCGCCGTCATCGCATCGCCGTTCTGGAAGGTCACGCCCTGGCGTAGCGTCAGCTCCATCGTGGTGTCGTCGATCAGCTTCCATTCGGTCGCAAGGCCGGGCATCCATTTCGCCTCGGCGGTGGAATAATCCTTGTGGATCAAGGGATCGAAAGTGTTGAAATAGAATTGCGATCCGACGTTGGAATGGTCGCGGCCGGGGTCCAGGTAGCTGGATACGTTGGCGGCCGCGACGTTCAGGTCGGTGGCAAAGGCCGGGGCGACCAGCAGTGCCGTCAGGGCGGTGGTAGTCAGCAAGCGGTTCATGTGGCAATCTCCATGGGTTTTCAAGGGACGAGATGATGCGGGCCTTGCCGGCCCGTCTGGTTGTTCGGGCTCAGCGGGGGCGCAAGCGCACATCGGCGCGGTCGCGCAGCCAGTCGCCAAGGGTCTGGACGGCAAAGGTGACAATCAGGATCAGCACCGCGGGGGCGAGCACGATCCACGGTTGAGTGGGCATGTAGTCGCGCCCCGCCCCCACCATCGCGCCAAGGGTCGCAGTCGGAGGCTGCACGCCAAGGCCAAGGAAGGACAGCGTGCTTTCCAGAAGGATGATGCTGGAAAACGACAGGGTAAACTGCACGACGATTGGTGATGCCAGGTTCGGCAGCAGGTGGTGCCGCGCGATGCGCAACGGCGTGGCCCCTGCGGCACGTGCAGCCTCGATGAACGGCATCTGCATCAGGCGGCGTGTCTCGCCGCGCAGAATGCGGGCGTATTTTTCCCATCCATCAAGCGAGAGAACAAAGACCATCACCTCGATCGAGTTGCCAAGAATGGTCAGCAGAAACAACGCGATCAGGGTAAAGGGCACCGCGATCTGTGTGTCAACCGCAGCCATGATCGCGGTCTCTGTCCGCCCACCGGCCACCCCTGCCAACACGCCCAGAGTGCCGCCTATGCAAAGCCCGATCACCGACCCCAGCGCCGCCAGCGTCAGCGTCAGCCGCAGACCGTATAGGCAGCGCGACAGCAGATCTCGCCCCAACTCGTCGGTGCCCAGGAGATACTCGGCCTTTGACCGCTCGAACCCCAGCGGCGGGCGCAGACGCGACAGCAGGCTTTGGCCGTTGGGATCAAACGGGGCGAGCAGCGGAGTTGCCACGGCCAGCAGCACCAGCACCAGCCCAAGGATCAGCGCAAACCGCTGGACCGGGGTTGCATCGGCCCACAAGTGGCGCAACGCCATGATCCATTCAGGATCGCGCGGGGTTTCGATCACGGCCATATCTATGTCCGCCCGGTCTGGCGCAACCGCGGGTCGGCCCAAGCATAGGCCAGATCCACGGCGGTGTTGATCGTGATCACCGCGATCGCCACTGTCAGCACGCCGAATTGCAGCACCGGGTAGTCACGCGTCAGCGCCGCGCGCACCAGCATGTCACCGATGCCCGGCCAAGCGAAGATCGACTCCACCACCACCGACCCCGCCGCCGCCAGCGCAGCAACCTGCAACCCCAGCACCGACAGCACGGTGATCGAGGCATTTCGCAGCCCGTGTTTCAGGATCACCAACCGTTCTGGCAGACCCTTGGCCCGCGCAGTGCGCATGTAGTCCTGCTCCAGCACATCGAGCATGGCGTTGCGGGTAAACCGGGTCAGCGCCGCAATCAGCCCAGCCGACAGCGCCAGCGTTGGCATGACGAAATGCCTCGCCGTGCCATTGCCCACCACAGGCAGCCAGTTCAGCACATAGGAAAAGATCAGCACCATGAACGTCGCGAGCACGAAGTTGGGCACCGCATAGCCCAGAAATGCCACGGTCATGACCGCAGACCCCACCCAACCCTTGCGATAGATCGCGGCCAGAATACCCGCCGGGATCGACACGACCATGGTCAGCGCAATCGAGGTCAGCAGCAGTTGCGCCGAGGGCCAGATCCGCTCTGCCACAATCTCGGCCACCGGGCGGCGTTCCAGAAACGACAGGCCGAACTGCCCGTCGGTAAAGGCGCGCAGGTAGGACAGGTATTGCGTCCAGACCGACCCATCGAGTCCGTAATACCGGGTCAGCAGAACCCGGTCTTCCTCGGTGATCCCCTGACCGATCACAAAATCGATCGGGTTGCCTGAAAGACGGGTGGCAAAGAACACCAGCGTCACGATCACGAAGAACGTAACAACCATACGCAACAGGGTCATCGCGGTGTATCGCAGCATCACGCCATCCCCTGCGATAAGGACTGCAATGCGTGTCGCAACACAGGCTGCGGCCGGGCGATCAGCACAAAGGGCATCCCCGAGGCATCCGCCGCCCCGCCATCGGTTCCTTCCGTGTCTCCCAGGAAAATCGCCTGATCCGGGCGCACACCGGCCGCGGTCAGCGCAAGGTCCAGCAGATAGGGCTCGGGCTTGCCCAACTGGCGGCACACGATGCCGGGCACCGCAGCGGTCAGTGCGGCAAGCAGCGCGCCCGTCTCGGGCTCGGGTGTGCCATCTGGGCCAGGGTGGCTGGCGTCGCCGTTGGTCACCCAAATCGGCAGGCCGCGATGCAGATGCGCTGTCAGTTCGCGCAGATCACGGAAGGCAAAATCCGGATCGCGGGCAAGGACGGCCACCTCGGGGTGCTTGCGGTCCGCGATGAGGCCAAGTTCGCGCGCCAGATTCTGCAACGGTGGCGCTGCATAAAGCGCAATCCGCGCGCCCGGTTGCTCTGCTGCAATCCGGCGCAGGGTCTGTTCGCCGGCCAGGAAAATACGCCCCGGTGCGATGGTCAGACCCATGCCGGCCAGACGCGCAGACAGGCTGATCGCGGTATCGGTCGAATTATTGGACACGATCCACAGCACGTTCCCGAACCGTTCAAACAGTTCTGGCACAGCGCCCAGAACGGTCTCGCCCGAGACAAGGCACCCGTCAAGATCAGACAGGACAGCGGCGCAACCCGCCAGGCGCGTCGAGATAACATCATTGATTCCAATGGCTTGCGACATTTACTTCCCCCAACGGCACGGCTACATCCTTCCCGAAAGCGTGTGCCCCGGGTCTGGAAACGATGCAGCGTCTTGTTGTTTGGCGGCGCAGATGCTGCGACGCGATGGAGGCACAAAGCACCTGAACTGTGACACGCCTGTTACAAATGCAAGCTAAGCCTTCGCCCTATGAAACCTATACCTGCACGCACGACCCAGAACCTGTCCCTGTCCCGCCTGCGCGCCCTGAACGCCGTGGCCGATGAGGGCACCTTTGCCGCGGCAGCGCGGCGCCTCGGGATTTCGCATTCGGCGGTGGCCCAGCAGATCCGCGAAATCGAGGCGACGTATGCTGTGTCCCTTTTCGAGCGGCGCAACGGCGCGCTGTATCCGACCCCGATTTGCGCGGAACTGTGCGACGTCGGCGTCAGAATGCACGAAGCCGAGCGTGATGCGCTGCTCATCCTCGGGCGCCGCGACGAGCATGGAAACCGTCAGTTGCGGGTTGGCCTCGGCAACTCGAAGCCGGGGATCGCCATCGTCGCCAACCTGATCGCCAATCATTCCAATCTGAATGTCTCAGTGGAAAGCGGTTCACATCAGGCCATCCTGGCTGCGGTTTTGCAGCGCCGCGTTGACGTGGGGGTTCTGCCCGATGTGCCGTCAGACAGCCGCTTTCGGCGGGTTTCCATTCTGTCGCAAGAGGTCGTGGCGATCGCCTCTGCCGATTTTCCCGAACCGCCGGAAGGGTTTTTTTCGCTGCCCCATTTGATGCGAACACCGTTGATCTTTCGTCCGCGCGGGTCTTCGACCCAAAAGGTCGTTGACCGTGCCTTCAGGCAGGCAGGGTTCGAGCCGACACCGCGTCTGGTTGCCGATACCCGCGACGCGGTTTACGAGGCCGTCGCCCTTGGGATCGGCGTCGGCTTCATGTGGCGTTTCGGGACATTCCGGACCGACTCAGTCCGCAGGATCCCAGTCCCGGACATGGCGACGCCGGTGGATGAGGTGGTTTTCGTCCTTGCCGGCGAGCGGAATGATCTTCTTGACATGTTTCTTCATGCAGCCACTGAATTTTCCAACAGGCATGCCGCGACCGCGACCAGCTCCCGGCGAGGCGGGTTCTATCGCAATCCGTAATTCTGGTCACGATAGGACGCTTCCGTGCTGGCTATCAAGCGGCCAAGATTGCGAATTGCTCGACGATTGAGGGACGCGGATTATAGGCAAACCTCGCCTGTCGCTTGCGCATCATATGGATCATTTCGATGCCGTCGAGCATGACCTGGGCCCGTGCTGTCGACTTAAAGCCGAGCATGGAGCGGACCCGGCGCTTGATGCGTCGATGGTCCTGCTCTATCCGGTTATTGAGATACTTGCTCCTGCAGATGCGAATTGGTTTCTTTGAGCGTCTTGACCTGTTACGTAGGCGGTCTTCAAGATCGCAGCAGGCAATTGCCTCGTGATTTGTCCGGCTGCCGTCGATGATGATGCGATCCGGGCGGCCATGGCGCGCAAATGCTTTTCGAAGAAACCGCTTTGCAGCTGCCAGATCACCGTGTTCGCTGAAGAAGAACTCATTCGTGTCACCAACACTGTCGATGGCACGGTAAAGATACATCCATCGGCCGCGTACCTTGATGCAGGCTTAGTCAAGGTGCCACCTGCCAGTGACGGCGCGCTTGCGTTGGTGGAAACACTCCATGAGCTGGGGCGAGAAGTGAATGATCCAGCGGTGCACAGTCGAATGAGCGACACTCAGGCCGCGTTCAGCCATCATCTCTTCGAGATCACGCAAGTTGAGATTGTAAGTGAGGTACCAGCGTACGCACAGCAAGATCACCGATCGGTCGAAATGGCGGCCTTTGAACATGGAGAGTTCCCGGAAACGCAGTCGCATTTATGTATGATCGACATTGCCATTTCGTTTGCGACAGAGCCCAAAAATATCAGCTACACTGTTGATTTCCGCATGAATTTGGACGCCTATCCGTTTCGTCGCGACCCACAGACGGTGTGTGTATATTTGATGATTTACATGGCATGATCTTGATTGAATTGGGTCATAGCCAGACGGGCATCCGGGTCAATCTCTAGTAAAATTCAACACTGAGCGCTCGGAAGTCAGATGGATTCCCCGCCATCCACGACCAATGCGTGTCCTGTCATGAATGACGACATATCGGAAGCGAGGAACAGCACGGAATTGGCAATTTCGTCTGCAGTTCCCCAACGCCCCATGGGAATGTTGCGGGAAATGTAGTTTTCCAGTTCCCCGCGTCCGCCCATTTGCTTTTCAAATCCCGCATTGAAAGGCGTGTCGATGAACCCGGGGCAAAGCGCGTTGAAGCGGATGTTGTATCTGGCGTAATCGGCAGCCATTTGGCGCGTCATTGCCACCACGGCATGTTTGGTCGTGGCATAGGCAATCATCTCTCGGTCATATTGCACGCCTGAGTTTGACGAAGTGATGATGACACTGCCACCGCCTTGGGCCTTCATGGGGCCGACCACGGCGCGGGCGGCGATGAAGTGGGATCGCACGTTGAGTTTCCAGGAGAGATCCATTCCTTCCAGCGAGACTTCTTCAAGCCCGCCTTCGGTCTGGTAGCCCGCATGGGAATGCAGGATATCCACACGCCCGAGACGTTTAAAGGTGCCGTCGATCGTGGCTCCGAGGGCATCGTCGTCGGTCACGTCGAGCGCCTGCGATGTTGCGCTGTGGCCTTCCCGGGCCAGATCGCCCGCGACCCTGGCGGCCTTGTCTCCGTCGAGATCGGTGACGATCACATGTGCGCCGTGCCGCGCCATGGCCGTCGCGCTGGCCCGGCCGATGCCGGATCCGGCACCGGTGACAAAGGCGATTTTGCCTTGCAGCAATGGACCGGATTTCAAGGCGGCAACCATATTGACGTTGCTCATCGGGCAGACCTAGCCCCTCTTCGCAGCAGGATCTGCGCCGCCACGAGCAGGACCAGCGACACCGCGAGAACCATCGTGCCAATCGCATTGATCTCGGGGGTAACTCCCCGGCGAATCGACGAGAACACATAGATCGGCAGGGTGGTCTCGGAGCCGGCGACAAAAAAGGCGATGATGAAGTCATCGAAACTAAAGGTGAAGCTGAGCAGAAAGCCCGCCAGGACGGCTGGGAAGATCAAGGGCAGCGTCACCTGCCGGAAGGTGCCGAAGGGCGTGGCGTAGAGGTCCGATGACGCCTCCGTGAGCGAGCGGTCCATGCCGGCAAGCCGCGCCCGCACAATGATGATGACAAGCGCCATCAGGAACATTGTATGCGCCGCGATCAACGACCCCATGCCCATGTTGAGTTTCGGCGGCGTGGCGCCATCGGGCCAAACCGCGGCAATGAGCGGGTTGAGCTGGTCGAACACAGTGATAAGGCCGATCAATGTGGCAATGCCGATCACAATGCCGGGGATCATCACGGCGACATAGATCAACAGATCGAACATCTTGCGCACAGGCCCGCTGATGCCTTGCAGCGCCACGGCGGCCATCGTGCCGAAAACCGTTGCCAGAAAGGCTGCCGTCAGGGCTACGGTGAGGCTGGTCATCAGCGCGTCCATGACAAATGGATTGGACAACGCCACTCCGTACCACTTTGTGGATAACCCCTGAAGCTGGCTGGCGTTGCGTCCGGCGTTGAAACTGAACAGGGCAATCACGCCGATGGGGATATAGAGGAAGAGATAAACCGATAGTGCGTAAATCCTCATGATCATCCCCTCACATGATCGCAACATCATCGCGGCTTGCGCCGAGGCGATTGAGAAGCCGCATGTAGACTGTGACCGTGATCAGCATGATCACCACCAGAGCGACCGCGACCGCGGAGCCGTATGCCCAGTTGCGCGATTGCAGGAACAGATCGACCAGGGCATTGCCGACAAAGAACACCTTGCCCCCGCCCAGCATGGCCGGGATCAGGAACTCGCCCATCAGTAGAATAAAGACCAACATGCAGCCTGTAGCGATACCGGGGACCGACAAGGGCAATGTAACCTGCAAAAACGTCCGCCACGGCGGGGCACCAAGATCGGACGATGCCTCCAGCAGGCGCTTGTCAAGCCGTTCCAGGCTGACATAGATCGGAAAGACCATCAGCGGCAGATATCCATAGACGATGCCGACAAGAACCGCGAACGGTGTGTTGATCAGACGTACTCCGTCGATCCCAATCCATTCCAGCAGCGCCGGCAGGCCGCGCCCGCCCAGGAGGAATATCCAAGCGTAGCTTCGGATCAGGATTGATGTCCAGAACGGCACAATCACCAAAATCAGCAGAATGGTTTTCCATCTTGGATCGGCCCTGACGGCCAGAAAATAAGCCAGAGGATAGGCAATCAACAGCGCTGCCAGCGTGCCGATCGGGGCAAGCGTCAAGGTGTTCTTGAAAGCCGTCCATCGCGCTGGCAAGTTGGCATATTGTTCAAGGGTAAAAGCGGGCACGACGCCGCCGGCGGGCGCCCGCTCTCCGAAACTGAAGACAAGAACAACCGTCAACGGCACGATCAGCAAAGCCAGAAACAACGTCCCGGCGGGGGCCAACAGCAACCAGTTGCGTGTGCGGATCGACATGTTGTTCTTGTCCGTTTTCAATCAGGCCGATTTGAAGCGCGCCATGAGCTCGGCACGGTTCGGGTCGGTCAAGGTGACGGCCGCGCCGAATTCCAGCGCGGTCAACAACTCTTTCGCAGGATACAGGATCGGATCGTTCAGAAGCGATTCCGGCAGCAGCTTGTTGGTGTGCGCATCGGCGGTCGGGTACCCGTGGGCCAGCACTTCCCTGGCGTTAACCTGTGGATCCAGAAGGAAGTTGATCAGCGCATAGGCAGCGTCACGGTGCGGCGCACCTTTCGGAACGGCATAATAGTCGCTCCAGATCTCGCCGCCCTCGACACCCAGGACATACTCGATTTCCGGCATATCGGCGTTGAGCTGCTTTCCGTCACCCGTCCATGCCATGGACATCCATGCGTCACCATTGCGGATGGAAGGCTGATAATCCGACGAGATCGCGAACAGGTGCGGCTTCGCATCGATCAACAGTTTCTCGGCGTCAGCGAGCTCTTTTTCGTCAATCGAGTTGAACGAATAACCGAAGTATTTCAGCGCATTGCCGATCGTTGTCAGCTGATAGTCATGCACCATGGTCCGCCCCGAGAAGCTGTCCATGGTCATATCCCAGAATTCTTTCCATGAGGTCAGTTTTTTGCCGCCGGTGTGGTTGTTGTTCACCACATAGCCCGTGGTTCCCCAATCCTTCGGCACGGCGTAAAGCTTGCCATCCACCGAACCTGCGTCGGAAAAGCGTGGATCATAGGCAGCCGGATCATAATTGGGCAGCATCGAGGTATCGAGCGGCTCGATCAGGTCCTCGCCGACATAGGTCGTAATCGTGTAGTTGGTGGGTACGAACACGTCCCAGCCGGTGCCGCCAGCCTGCAGCTTGGCCAGCATTTCCTCGTTGGAGCCGAACACATTCATCTGCACATGCGCGCCGGTAGCTTCAGTAAAGGCCTCGAAATTGGCCGGATCGTGGTAATTGGGCCACGTCGCCAGGATCACGCGGTCTCCGATGTCACCGGCGGCGAATGCCGGCCGGGTGAGCAGACCTGGAATGGCCGCGCCCATGACAGCGGTGGCGGCGCCAAGGCCGGTAACATTGAGAAAATGACGACGCGTGATCGAGCCCTTCCTGAAGCGATTGAGCTCCTCCATGAACTTCTGCTTTGAGATGTGGTCAGTGACTTTGGTCATAGCTTTGTTCCCTTTGGTTGAATGCCACCCGGTCAGTTGCTGTCTAGGACGAGAGCGGCGCTGGCCTCCCATGAGGCGAACAGCACGTCGCCTGTATTGAACGGGCCATCGTTCAATTCCGATTGTCTGGGCGAAAGCACAAAAAATTCGCCCAATGTCTCATGTTTCACGAGATATTCTGTGTGTTCACCCAGAAAAATCCTGTTTAGGACTTTCACGTTCGCGCCTTCACCTTTGCGGTGCAGTTTGATTTGCTCCGGCCGCACACTGATGCAAACGCTCTGCGCAACGGACACCTGCGAAACGGATGAACCTTCGACCTCGACCCCGTTTTCCAACAAAACACTTGCCCGGGTCCCTGCGATCCTGGTCACTTTGCCGTCAAAGAAATTCGAAGTGCCGACAAATCCGGCCACATACCGGTTGCTGGGTCGGTCGTAGAGCTCCTGGGGGCTGCCGACCTGAACGATCTTGCCGTCCTTCATGACGCAGATGCGGTCACTCATCGACAGCGCTTCTTCTTGGTCGTGGGTGACAAGAACAAAGGTGATGCCGAGCTGTCTTTGCAGGTTTTGCAGCTCGATCTGCATTTCCTTGCGCAGCTTGCGATCCAGCGCCGCCATGGGCTCGTCAAGCAACAGCAATTTGGGTTCATTAATGATCGCACGCGCCAGGGCAACCCGCTGCTGCTGTCCGCCTGACATTTCCCAGATCCGGCGGTTTTCATACCCGCCGAGCCGCACCACATCCAACGCCTTGCCGACTTTTTCAGTGATCAGGCTCTTCGGTAGTCGAGGCCGCCGCTGCTTCAGCCCGTAGCCGATGTTCTGCGCCACGGTCATATGCGGAAACAGGGCGTAGTGCTGAAACACCATGTTGACCGGACGATGGTGGGCATCAAGGCCGTTGACCACCTCTCCATCCAACAACACGTCGCCCTCGCTGGCCGCCTCGAACCCGGCCAGCATGCGCAATGCAGTGGTCTTGCCGCAGCCTGAAGGACCCAGAAAGGAAAGGAATTCTCCTTTGGTGATCTTCAGGTTGAGACCGCTCGCCGCCAAAACGCTACCGAACCGCTTCGAAACATTCCTGAACTCGGCAATGGGCTTCTGACTGTCAGCAAGCGTCGATGCGTCAATTTCCTCGTTGATCATTTACCGCAAACTTTTCCGTAGGGGTGAGTACCATTCCGATCGTCAAAAGCTTAGGAAAAGTCCGTGATGCTGTATATATCATATTTTGGGTAGATCGTTCTTCAGCGAGGTTGTCGAAATGGGAAGCTGGATCGAAGCAACCGGCGCAATGATCAGCGAATTGGGATCCGCTAATTTTGCAAGGGAACTTTCCGGCATTCTCAAATCCATAGTGCCCTTCGACTACACCGTGGTGTTCGGATATCGAGGGGCCGCCCGCCCGATGGACCTGTTCGACGATTTTCCCGACCGGAAGCGCAAGGTTTTTGTCGAGGATTATCAGGAAGGCCCCTACCTCCTGGATCCTTTCTTTCTGGCGTGCGGAAACAAGATAGAGGCAGGGTTGTATCGCATTCGCGATCTGGCGCCTGATCGGTTTTTTCAAGGCGAATACTACCGTAATTATTATGCGCGCACGGGGCTGGCCGAGGAAGTCGGATTTGTCATCGAAATCCCGGAGAACGTCTATGTCGTGGTGTCCATGATGCGTGCCGAAAAACCGTTCTCTGCCAGGGAGTTTCGCCAGGTATCGGAGATATGGCCCATTGTCCGGGCCGCCTCGCAACGGCACTGGCACGATCTTGCCGCGACAATCGGCAACCTGAATCCGGCGTCGTCAGACTCCGGTCTGCTCCAAAGCGTCGAACAAGCTTTCCAAAATTTTGGCGCCGGTGTTTTGACACCAAGGGAACGTCAGGTGGTCGAATTCACACTCAAGGGCCATTCGGCCGATGCAGTCGGCAAGATACTGGGGATTTCACCCGGAACCGTTAGCATCCATCGGCGTAATATCTACTCGAAGCTGAGAATTCGATCGCAAGGAGAGTTGTTCTCTGGTTTTATCGAAACATTGGTTGAAAACCCGCGTTGACGGGATGGCCAATTCAACGACCAAGGCAGGACAAAGCTTTGGCCGGCTGTCTTTCCATGAAATGTCCTCATTGCTCAGGCAGCGTGCTCAGCGCAGTTCACTATCCGGTAAATCCGGGGCGGTTCACTCTGCTACGAACGCGTACTTCATTTTGCATCTCGCGCGAGGTGCGCCGTTGCCTTGCTAAGATGTCGCGCTCCTCCGTCGCACCCACCAGTTCAAGCTTCAGCGTCCGGACTTCGCCAGCCTTTTCGTCTACTATGATCCTGTTTCATAACACTCATTTGTCTATGTCGTTGAAGTGAACAGGGTTTGCTGATCGGGATGCAATCCCGCGGCGTATTTTGGGTTCTGTCGCGCGCGAAGAATGGCCTGCTGGGCTTTCGGCTTTCTCAGTTCTGATCGACTGAAGACCCGGAAACCATCAGGCAGAGGATGAACGCCCTCGATCTCACCGGTTTCGGCTGCGAGCCTGAGGGTTTTCGGTGCAACGCCGTGGAAGCGCGCTGCCGGAAAGACGGCGCTGCACAGGGTCGGCGTGAGCGGATGCTCTCCGGGCGCTAATCGTCGCACTGGAGGCCCCCATTTGATAGGCGTTCCCCATCCTCGCTATGGGCAAGCGAGGATGGAAAAGGCACCATTCATTCGAGACGTTAATCTTCGGTTCATTTGGGACCATTAGCTTTGGCGACTCCGATGTCGCGGCGGGGCATGTTGCGTCTGGCCTTCGGAAGGCTGGGCACCTACCATATGAACGGATTGCCTCATGGTTTCCACTGTTCGACTTCATTTGCGACTTCTCGCGGTCTTCACCACATGTCTCCTCATACTCTCCACGCTGGGCGGACTTGCCTATGTGGTGTCGGGGGCATTCGGATCGATGGCATCGACCGCGAACCAATTGGACGACTCCCGTGCGGTTGATGCAGCAATTGGCGCGCTCGCTGCCTTAAAGAAGCAACTCGGGGCAACCACGCGTGACAACGCCTACTGGGACGACGCCTACCGAAACGTCGAGTCGGTTGATGGCGCAGAATGGTCCGTCGAGACCTGGGGAAGCATCACCGCGGATTACCCTCTCTACGACACGGCCTTGGTGATTGAGGGAAACGGCAAGTCGCTGATGGCATATCATAAAGGAGAGGCCCTTACCGATGCGAGCCTCAGCAACCTGTTTGCGGATTCGCTTGCCGACATTGTAACGGCGGCCCGGCGCGCAGATTTTGGTGCGGAAAGTCTTCCATTGGCATTCGTAAGGACCCGCGAGGGTGTCGCCGTCATTGGTGCAGCTGCGATCCAGCCGTCTTCAGAGAATGAGACGTTCGACATCGACGAGGCGAAAGTCCTCGTCTTCTCCAAACAGCTCACCTCCGATGTGGTGGCCGAGATTGGCGATACATTTAACATAGAAGGTCTCTTGTTAACCGAGAGCTCTGACGAGAGTTCCATGCTCCATGCTGCAGTCCACGACATCAATGGAAAGGAGATCGCGCGGTTCATGTGGCCGCCAATTCAGCCCGGGACAGCGAGCTACCTTCGCATAAAGCAACAGTCACAGGCGCCGGATTCGTTCTGACTTTTCTGCTCGGAGCTGTAGCGGTGACCGGCCTGGTGGTTTTCCGAGGTTTGCGCAACGGCGAGCGAGCTGCGAACTACAAGGCCAAGCACGACGCTCTAACCGGACTCTGGAACCGGGCCGGTTGCTTGGAGATCCTGGAGGTCAGTCTAAATTCAGACACAGGCCGGCTGACGGCTTTGGACATCCTTGATCTCGATGGCTTTAAGCCTGTTAACGACGCTTGGGGCCACCCGGTCGGCGATGAACTTTTAAGGCAGTGGGTGCAAGTCTTCTCGCAAATCTGCCACCCACGGCTATCGTGGCACGTCTGGGCGGGGACGAATTCGCTGTTATCCACGAATCCGCCGCTTCAGAAGCCAATCTAAGGCCGCTTGCAGACAGGATCCTAACGGCCTTGGCGACGCCATTCGTGATCAATGGCAGGACGATCGAGATAAGCGGCAGTGTCGGCGGGGCCGAGGCATCGCCGGGAGAGGTCAGCAGCGCCGAACTTCTCCGGCGGGCGGACCTTGCGCTCTATCGGGCCAAGGATCTCGGTCGCGGAAGAGCGGTTGTATACGATACTTCATTAGAATTGAGCGCGGGCACCAGACGCTCAAGAGCCGCATTCTCCTCGAAAACTGCTTCTTCCAGGAAGACCTCGAAGCCCAGATCGCGGCTTTCGTCGAGCAATCACAACCATCGCCGATACCACGAGAGCCTCGACAATCTCACCCCGGCCGACGTCTACTTCGGGCGCGCCCAGACCATCCTCATCGCGCGCGAAAGGATCAAAGGAGACACCATCCGACAGCGCCGCTTGAACCACCATAAGAAAGCGGCTTAAATCAATACGCAAACCGAGCCGGAAACTCCGTTCTTCCAAGGCCTGAAAAGTCTCAAATCATTCGACGACGGACAATTCGCTACTTTAGCGTCAATCCTGTGCGGTCGGGCGCACCACGATGCTGCCGATCTCGACGTCGTGGGGTTGTTCGATTGCGAAAGCTATCGCCCGTGCGATCGCGTCCGGCGAAATGGCAAGCTCTTCCTTGCGCTTTTGCATATTTGCCTTGATATCCGGATCGGTGACAGCAGTATCCCCGAAGGTCGTGTCAATGAATCCCGGCGAGATTTCAGTTACGCGCAGGTTTGGACCCGATTCCTGACGCAGGGCTTCGGTGGCGGTGCGCAGTGCGTTCTTGGTCGCAGCGTAGACGCCCATTGTCGGCACGATCTTGATGCCGGCTGTCGAGATAACGTTGACAACGTGTCCGCTGCCCTGGAGACCAAACACCGGTAGCGCCGCGGCGATGCCGTAAAGCGCGCCCTTTAGGTTTACGTCGATCATGGCATCCCAGTCATCAACTTGCAGAGCGTCGAACCGTGAAATTGGACCGATGCCCGCATTGTTGACGATGACGTCGACTCGCCCAAAACGCTCGTAGCCGAGACTGACCAACGCCTCCAAATCCGCGCGTCTGGTGACGTCGATTGCCAGATAGATGGCTTCGCCGCCCGCCGCTTCGATCTCTCCTGCCACTGCGGCAATCTCAGCTTCGCTGCGCGCACCCAGCACAAGACGCGCGCCGCGCGCAGCAAGATGAATAGCGGTCGCCCGGCCGATGCCGCGTCCTGCTCCGGTGATGGCGACGATCTTGTTCTCTATGGTCATGGTATGGGCTCCGTCTTCTGAGTGAGAAGCTAGACCTATGCGTTGCCAGTCGGATGATCTATGCTCGTATGGCCATGTCTTTATCGAGATCCTCCGAAATCCCCCCCGATCCATTCTCCGAGGTTCTTGCGGCACTCGGCGCGCAGAGCGTTCGCGGAACCGGCCTCGAAGCGGCGGGAGAGTGGGCGCTCGCCTTCGATGGGCGAACACGGTTGAAGTTCGTCGCCGTCACGCGAGGCCGATGCTGGCTCCTGCTTCCGGATCATTCGCCGGAAGCACTTTTGGAAGGCGATGTCGTTCTCCTCAGCAACACGCGCTACACAGTGGCGAGTGACCCGGCGGTCGAACCGATCGACGGTATGCCGCTCTACGCTTTGCCAGGGCACGACATGGTACACCTCGGCGCTGGAGACGAGACGGCCTTGATGGGCGGTGGCAGCAGCTTTGCGGATGGCAGCGCCGCGTTCGTTCTGGATGCGCTTCCTAGGTTTCTGCGCGTCGACCGGACTTCTTCCACTGCCGAGGCTGTAGCAAAGACGCTGAAATTCCTGAGGACAGAGGTCGGTAGCGCGGAACTAGGTGGTTCCCTCGTCGCCGAGCGGTTGGCAGAAATCCTCGTCATCGCAGCAGTCCGCGCTTTCGTGGCCACTAGTCCGACGACCAGTGTCGGCTGGATAACCGCGCTGGCGGACCCGCGGATCGGCAAGGCCCTCAGACTGTTGCACGGCGATGTCGCGCGCCGGTGGACAGTGCCAATGCTGGCGTCGGAGGTCGGCATGTCGCGCTCGGCCTTCACACAGCGCTTCGCCGAGCGTGTCGGCCGCCCACCTCTCGACTACCTCACCCGCTGGCGCATGGTTCTGGCGCAGAGAAAGCTGAATGCGGGCCAGACCGTCGCGGCAGTTGCCGCCGCAGTGGGCTACAGCTCGCAAAGCGCCTTTTCTCATGCCTTCAAGCGAACCCTTGGCCATACACCACGGTCTGGTGGCTGATACCTGTCGTCTGGCGGTCAGATCTCGCCCAGCAACGCACGGTCCACAAAGTCGTCGGGATCGATGGTGAAGTCCCTGTAGAACTTGAAATGACCCGTATCGCGCAATCGGATTTCCGCAAGTCCTGCACGGGTAATCTCCAGCAGCCGAGCGCCAGGAACGGCCATAAGGATGGGCGAATGCGTGGCCATGATGATCTGAGCATTCGCTGATTCTTGAACAGCATGAAGAATGCGAAGAAGTTCCAGTTGGCGCTTCGGAGAAAGAGCGCTTTCCGGTTCGTCCAGAAGGTACATTCCCTGTCTGGACATGCGTTCCTTGAAAAAACGCACGAAGCCTTCGCCATGGCTCCAGGACAAGAAGTCCGGCGGTGCTGCATTGGCGTCCCGGGCGGCTTCATCGAGGAAGCGGGCGACCGAGAAGAAGGATTCGGCGCGAAAGAACCAGCCCCCAGTGACCTTGGGCAGCCAACCCGCTCGCAACGCGCTGGCGAGCAGGGCGCCGCTGCGATCGACGGCACGGGAATGATCGACCGGCATGTAGCCCTTGCCACCCCCGGCCTCGTCAAAGCCGCACAAAGCTGCCACAGCCTCAATCAGGGTAGATTTCCCAGTGCCGTTCTCACCCACAATGATCGTCACCGGTGTTGTCAATTCGAGAGAGAAATCCATATCAAGCCACGGCAGGTTGAACGGATATTGCTCGCCCAAGCCTGAATCTTCCCGAACCCAAAGGCGCTTCAGATAGGGGGCAGGCAGGTTAGTCGATCTGGTCTTTCGCATCGCGGCCATTGGCCTCCGGGCAATCTATGCTCTGTTCATGACATGAGCGGGCGCGGCTGGGTCGGCTCCTCGTCAGAAGTTTCTGTCGTCGGCGCCAATCGTTCCGCGGACAGGCGACATATAGTCCCGCCCTTCGCTTCTGGGTAGAGCACACCAAAAGGCAATCATGAGTTTTCCTGGAGAGTTCAGGTCGTTCGAGGTTACCAATCGCAGAAGATGCCCGTCACGCTTCGGCCCCGGAATCGAGCGAGTTGGGTGGCTCGACCACGTGTGTGGGCCTTGACCGACTGTAGCAGTGCAGGCGGCCCGCCGACGTAACAACGGCGAGCCTTTTGTCGGCTACCAGGGCTGGGTTTGGTTGATGGACGCCGTGAAAGTGCCCGTTGGACCGTCGCTGCCAAGCAGAGCAACTCGCACGGCTTCGGCGGCGCCCTGTTGGACGGTTTCGGTGCCTTGGTAATTGTTGAGCGCGGTGGCGGTGAAGCCTGGCGTTACGGCATTAACCTTGATCCCTTCGGCTTCAAGGTCGATGGCAAAAGCCACAGTAATGGCATTGAGCGCGGTCTTGGAGGCACCATAGCCCGGGTTGAACGTCGCCCGGTAGGGGTTGGGCGTGGAGAGCATTGTGAGCGAGCCGAGACCGCTCGATACGTTGACGATACGTGCAGCGTCCGACTTGCGCAGCAGGGGCACGAAAGCCTGGGTGACGGCGAGGACACCGAAGACATTGGTCTCCCAAATGGTTCGGACCTCGCCGACCGAGATCAGCGTTGCCCGCGAACGCTGGATGTAGTCCTGCATGGACTCGGCTTCTTTGCCGTTGGCGCGGGAGATGGCGGCATTGTTAATCAGAATGTCGAGGCGCCCGAACTTTTGTTCGACCTGCGCGACAGCGGCATGAATCGAAGCTTCGTCTGTGACGTCGAGCTGGATGGGATGCACGTCGCCGGCGACGTTTTGAGCTGCCGCCTTGCCGCGGTCGAGGTTACGCGAGGCGAGCAGCGCCGTGAGACCGCTGGCGGCAAGGTCTGTGGCGATCTGAAGCCCGATGCCCTGGTTGGCGCCGGTGACGAGTGCGATGCGTTTGGTTCCAGTCATTACGTGATCCTTTGCTTGGTTGGACAAACAAGAGATGGTCATGCGGCCCTGGACGTTCTATGTTCAATCGTCCAAGACAATTTCGAATGAGTCCAAAATGGACGATCCCCTCGCGCAGATCGTTGGTATGCTTCAGCCGGGCGCGCCGTTTTCCAAATGCGTGACGGGCTCGGGCCCTTGGCGGGTGCGGCGCACCCAGTCGCCCAATCCCTATTACGTCGCCGTGCTCAAAGGGAGCCTGCGTTACCGGGATCACAAAAGCGGCGAGGTCAACGTCAATGCGGGCGACTTCATTCTCATTCCCTCGGCGCAGGACTTTATGATGTTGAGCGAGGCGCCAAGCGCTGACAACGACATGGTGATCGATCCAGTCATCTTGCCTGGAGGCGGATATCGCGTCGGCAGTGTGGATGGTCCTGTGGAGATGCGGGCATTGGTCGGCTACTGCGTTTTCCAGTCCGATGATGCGACCCTGCTGTCATCGCTGCTGCCTGAACTGGTGGTGGTGCGGGGCGAGCACCGGCTGGCCATGTTGATGCATTTGCTGGGCGACGAGGCAATGGGCAGCAAGCCGGGGCGAAAGGTGGTGTTGCAACATCTGCTTGAAGTGCTCCTGATCGAGGCACTGCGCTCGTCCGGCGAGGTAGGCCACAAACCTGGATTGCTGCGGGGCATGTCTGACGAACGGCTGGCCATGGCAATCCGCGGAATGCACACAAGGCCCGAGCGCAGTTGGACGGTGGCCGAACTGGCCCGGGAGGCCGCCTTGTCTCGGTCGGGGTTTCATGAACGGTTTCAGACCGCAGTGGGTATGGCGCCGATGGAGTATCTGACGGCATGGCGGCTGGCTTTGGCCAAGTCCCTGCTGCGCAAGCGGGAGGCGAGCGTGGGGGAAATCGCACGCCGGGTTGGATACCGCTCCGCAAGCGCCTTCAGCGTTGCGTTTACCCGTGACGTCGGCGTGACGCCGGCACGGTATGCACGGGAAACGATTGCGCCGTTGCACGGCATGGCGGCAGAAGAATTTGAAGGTGCCATCGCTTGATCAGGTTGCCGCTTATTGCGTTGCGAGTGTTCAGTGCCCCTTACAGATAGAGGGGGCTCGTCGGACGACCGGAAGCGATGGCGTTGTGCTGCCTCTGCTGCAGTTGTCAGACACTCTGCGCCCCCATAACAATCACATACAATGGCTAGTCGATCTGCCTTGGCAACGACCGGTTGTCGAGTTCCAGATTCATGCTAGGCGGTTCCATTGCACCGATCCGCAATGCCGCCGGCGGATCTTCATCGAACAGTTGCCGGAAACGGCGATACGGCAGTCACATGAGGAAGTTGTCACTAGAGGATACCCATCAAATCAATATCCTTTTTGAACGCTTGCGGTTCAATGCTCACGCCCCCAACCTTCACATTCAGCTGTCACCCTTCGCCGCATGTTCAAACATCATGGCGGCGACAGTTCCGGAAACACGGTCGGTCGCGGCGACCAGCACTTCATCAAGGTGGTGAATGTAGCGGCTCGTGACTGAGCCTGCGGCATGGCCGAGAATTGCGCCGATCGTAGGTTCGGAGTAGCCGAGATCTCCAGCCACGGACGCGAACGAATGCCTAAGCGTGTGCGAAGTGACACCGACAAGGCCGGCGCGCTTGACGATCCTCTGCCATGCCCTTGGCAAGCCCCCAAACGACTCGGCTTTGCGTGCGCCTGCCAAGACGAACGCCGCATCACTCGACGGTTCGCCGAGAACTTCCAGAACGACCTTTCCAACGGGGCGGACCGAAGCGCCTTCCTTGCTGTCCGCAAGGCGCAAACACTGCGCCGCGCTATCCATTTCGTTCCAGCGTAGCCGGGCAATCTCTCCCAACCGGCACCCCGTCAGTGCCAACAGCTTCACCGCAAGGATCGCTTGATCGGTCTCGTCTCCAGCAAACTCCTCGATCGCCTGGCCCAGGCGGCAATACTCTTCACGATTGAGCCGCCGCGTCCGGCGCTGATCGGCCGGGCGCCGGACGCCGGACGCCTTGCGCAGGATTTCTCTCGATTACTCCTTCGGATACCGCAAACGACAGAATGCCGCCGAGGAGACCCGCCGTGCGCGCCGCTGTGCCCAGCCCTCCTTTCACGATGGACTTTCCGCGCTACTTTGCGGTTTTGGCGGTGATCGCCGTTTTTCCCGCCGCTACGTCGCGGATAAACTTGCTCACGTCAGCCGCCTTGATGTCTTTGACCAGCTTGGAGCCAAGCAATGGTACGATGTGCCGATTAACCCGGCCCTTGTCGGTGTAAAGCGTGCTCCCCTTCTTCGGTCGATCGCCTTTTCCTAGAATGAGCCCCATATCAGCCGCCTCCAATTATCGCTCGCACAGTTCCTTCTTTGTAATCGATCCTCTGCGCGACCTCCGCTCGGCGGCAGGATCGACGCCCCGAACCGCCTCTCCAAGTGTGGCAATCGCAAGCTTGCGCGCTTGCTCAGCTGTTACAGTGCCGTGCCGTCCGATGGTAATACGACGCCGGACGCCCGACGAATTTCGATAGTCGACAAAGTAAGTCCGCACGCCGCTCGCCTGCACGAACAGGCCGAAGCCCTTAAGATCGCTACACCAGACTGTGTATTGCTTTTCGCGCGGCGTGGCGGCATCGACGACGGATTTTGTTAGCTTCACCATCCACGGTCCCTCCAGTGACGATCAGAATAGACTCACCATAAACTCACCAAAAAAATCCGGACGGTGGCGAGATGTAGCGAACGAAAGCGTTCGCATTCCAAGCTAGAAATATCAACATATTCATTATGTTATAGGGCTTTTGATTGTCGTGGCGAACAATTGTCGGAAGACCCATTTTTGCCCTCCGAAGGCAGAGGTCACAGGTTCAGATCCTGTCGGGTGCGCCAATAATTTCACCTGGTTACGATTTTTTGAATTTTGCGCTTTTGTACAAGTAACCACATATTCTTCGGTTTGTTTCGGCATGCAAAATTGGCTCTGATTCACTGTTGATGAAATTCAGGCATCGATTCGCGTTGGTTTTGCAAAAGGAATCAACGTAATGGTTCATTCGCTTCGACCCTCAGCACTCTTGCATCGTGGTTTTGTAGTAGATCAGACCGCTTCTGACGTCGAGATAATGATGATCACTGTTCGTCCGTTGAGCAGAGCAAGCCCCTGTCCGGGCTGCGGAACCAAAGCGGAGCGGATACACAGCCGGTATCAGCGACACTTGGCAGATCTTCCCATCGCGGAAAAATCTGTCCGATTGGTTATCGTGGCGCGCCGCTTCCACTGCGACGCGGTGCTATGTGGCCGAAAATTCTTCACCGAGCGCTTTGACCCTGAAGTTCTGGCACGTTGGGCGCGGCGAACTGCGTGGCTTGACCATATCGCCCATCATCTCCCGCGACCTCGATCTGTGGGCCTACCAAAAGGGCGTCGTCCTCGATTTCTCACGACCTGGAAAGCCGACGGACAACAGCTTCATCGAATCCTTCAATGGCAAGTTCCGGGCCGAGTGCCTGAACACCCACTGGTTCATGAGCCTTGACGACGCCCGGTCAAAATTGGAGGATTGGCATAGAGACTACAACGAATTCCGGCCACACACAGCGCGATCGGCAACAAGGTTCCGATTTCGTTCATGAATGGCTCATCGGCGCCACCGCCGGCATGAGCCCAAACCCCGGATATTTCCAGCTTCCGCTGGCCCAAAATCGGGGTGCACTTCAAGAAACCCACGACTCACCCGAATACTGGAGGGAACTCGGGTCTCAGGTCATCGCCTCCTTCGCCAACGGTATCGTCAAAGACCGAATAGCAGTTAGTGCTGCGATCACTTCGTCATGGTCCAATGGTCAGACAGAGGGGCAGATCACCAAACTCGAGCTTGTGAAACGCCAGATGTATGGCCGAGGGAAGATCGACCTCCTCCAGGCCCCGCGTCATCGGTGCGGGATAGGCCGGCACCAGCAAAATCACGTCAGAGCCAATATTCAATGCCGTTTGAGAACCTGCCCCATAACAATTCCAGGCGCGGGTATCGCAGGCAAAAGGCGCGTCGCAATATCCCCATCTCTGACCGAATTGCCATAAAGCGCAGGTTTGAATGTGCCCCGGGAGCAAAGAGCCAGATGCAGGTAATTGAAAGGCTCACCGGGGTCTACGGCGAATGTCAGGACGTATCTGAAGTGCAGAGAATTTGATGGTTGGTATGTCAGCAGCCAAAATCAAGAAGTATGAGAAATTCCTAAAGTTATCCATTTGTGCAGTTCGCCACGCCTATCACACGCGATCAGACATATGAATGCTCCCAGACGATGAGAAGACCCAAAAGCTCAGAGAAATGAAGGTCATGGCGGCCATCAATATCCCAAGCAGGGCTTGCGCGAACCAGTAGCTGACGCCCAGCCAGCCGGGCAACATGGCGGTCGCCGCGACGTTGATAACAAAGATGATTGCGACCACAGCCAGATATCTCGCGCCGGCCGAACGGTGGGACCGGTCGGAGCCGTAGGTCCAGCAATAATGTGCCCAATAGTTGAACGAGACAGCCAGAACATAGGCAAGCGCGGCCCCGGCCGCCGGGGGCAGGGACGCCGACTCCACGGTAAGAACGAGTAGGCCGGCGTAAAGAGCAGCAGTCAAAAGGCCGATCGCGCCGAATTTAAGCAGCGTTAGGAGGTGCCGGCGTAGCCTTTGAAGGACTTGCATTGTCGCATTGCTCCGGTGCGCTTTATGCACCCTGATCGTGGTCTTCAGTCGATTGGGTGACCTTGCGGGATCACACTGGGACGTCCGTGCGCCGCCAATGCGCCAGGAACACGGCAAATGGGCCTTTTCCGGGAAGAGTGTTGTAGGCGCTTTCGATAGGAAACAGGATCGAGGATAGCGCGGGTTTTGCACCAAGCGGCACGCGTGTGATCAGGCTGTTGAGGATGAGGTAGAAGGCCGGCCCGCCGATATAGAGGACCCTTTCAGGAACGAAATAGGGCGCACCCAAACCAGCCAGTTCGCCGTGTTTCAGCGCTTCTTCGGTGTCGGCCTCGAACCACTGGTCCTTCTTGTACCAGATCCTTCGCAAGGAACTGAGAAAGAAATCGTCGTTGGGCTCCATCATCAGGAAATGCCCGCCAGGGCGGACCATGGCTGCCACGTTCTTCAAGGTCGTGCCGAGGTCGGCCACGCAGTGATGCAGTCCACCGATGATAAGAGCCGCATCATGCACCTCGTCGACCTTGGCGGGCAATGTCAGATCGATCTGATGCGCCTGTCCGCGGGTGCGCGCACGATAGTCCCTGCAGGCGGATTCAGAAATGTCGTAGCCTGTTGTCCGGACAGAAGGGAAGTAACTGCGCAATGCCAGGGAATTGTGCCCGCTGCCGCAGGCAAGGTCAGCTACCGAGGCGTTTTCAAGATTTACGCCTTCAAGCAGCGGCCGATAGATGAATCGATGGCGGTAAGCCATCGACGGGCCATCGTAATAGTGCGCTTCATAGGCATCATGAATGGCTTCGTAGTGCGCTTCCTGCGCGTTTGGCGTTCCATGGGGGCTCATTTTGCATCCTCGGTGTGAAGCGGGCGTTTGCCGACAGCGGTCCAGCTATACCCATGGCGGTGATGCAGCGTTACATCCTCGAATCCGGCCTCTTCGAGAAGGCGGCGAGCTTCATGCTCCCGGTAATATTTGGCATAGGCCGGCTTGAGCTGGTCGTAAATCACCAAAAAGCGCTTCTCCGGGGAAAACCGCCCTATCACTTCGGTCATGTAACGGCGCAGAGGAACGGGCATGCGTCGCGCCATCCAGATATAGGCTGCCAGCAGCCCGTTGAGAGCCTTGCATATAGGCACCAGGAGCCAGTGCGGCAGCCGGGTCGAAAGTGCCCGAAGCGGTTGAACGAAAGCCAGATAGGCTCCATTGCCTTCATTGCCGTAAAGCCAAACGAGCATCTTGCCGCCGGGCACGAGCGCCCTGTAGGCCGCCGCTACCACCGGTTTCGGATCCGGTATGTGATGCAGAACTCCGATGGATACGATGATATCCTGAGCGGGCGTTGGGGGCAATTGATCGCCGCGACACTCCAGATAGGTTATCTTTTCCTTGTCCTGACGTGTGTTTGCTCGCAGAACGGCCATCGCGCGCGACGGCTCCAGCGCAGTCACGTGCCCGGCCTTCGCCGCAAGCAGCATCTGCACGATGCGACCGGACCCACTGCCTATCTCCGCGACATTCTTTCCCTCGAGTTCCTCCACAGGAAGCAGCGGGCCGAAAATATCCGCCAGCAATTCGAACGAGCCGTAGTAACCGTCATTTTCGGTATAGCGGGTCCATTGGTCGCCAAAATCGTTGATAGTCCGATCTGTCAGTTCTCGGGTCATGTCGGGTCTCCGTTGCCTGGGCTGTCCGAACGGCGTGCGAGCACCAGAATCGAGACACCGAAGGGTGGTCTCAAATACGGCGCCGTCATCACATCCAGTCGAAACACCGCGCTGAGAATGCGATTCAGCAGGGGATTGTTCACCTCGTTTTCGCTGTCAAGATCGACTCTGGCGAGCTTGATGGCCTGACGCGCCATGAAGATCGGCACGAAAAGAAGGAAATTGAAATGAAATTTCCTTTCAGCCTTCAGTCCTGACCGCTCCAGCAGACGCAGAAACGGTCCCATGCGGTAACGGCGATAATGATGGGATTTTTCATCCTGCAGACCCCAGAGGCTGGGGAACGCGGGCACGGTAATGAGAGCCACACCGCCTGGCCGCAGTATCCGCCTGATCTCCCTGAGCGCGGCCTCATCCTGGTCGACATGCTCCACGACATCTGTCGCAGTTACCAGGTCAACCGAGCCGTCGGCTACCGGCAAGGCGCGGATGTCGCCGGCCTTTACCGTGCCCAGTCCTTTCTCGGCGCACCACCGTGCTGCCTCGGGGCTTGAATCTATACCGGTGACGTCGGCAAATCCCATTTCTCGCAGCAAGCGCAGATTGGCGCCCGTGCCGGTGCCTATATCGACAATTGTCGCGTCAGCGGGAATTCCTTCCCGGCGGATCAAGTTTGAAAAAAGCCGGCGGCGTTCCACGAACCACCAATGCGTGGCTTCTATCTTCGCTTCAGCGGCGTAGGCTGCCTCATCCATATCCTAATTCCCTTTGGGCGTTGCCGACCGCAGTGTGTGTTGCAAGCCCAACCATGTCCACAGCAGAAGCCGGTTGTCGGCCCGGCCACTGCGATGGTCGCGCCACGCCGTCTCCATCCTGCCGGTGTTCATTCCCGGCACAGGGTTGAGGGGCGGAGTTTTCGGAATTTCGCGCATCCAGTCGGCCACCGGAATGCCGAACCCCTTCTTCTTGCGGTCCAGCGTGGACCGTGGCAGCAGCGGCTCCAGGGCCTTCTTCAAGAGGTATTTGCGCTGTCCATTGCGGAACTTGAACTGATGCGGAAGCCGGCAGCAGAAGTCGACCAGGTCATTGTCCAGAAAGACCGCACGGGTTTCCAGGGACGACATCATCGATGCGCGGTCGACCTTGGCGAGAATGTCATCCTGGAGATAGAAGCTGGTGAAGAACTGCAGCAGGCGATCGACCCGATTGCGCGCAGGACCCGTCTCCCAGAGATCGACAGCTTCGCTGAACACGTCCAGCGTCCGCACCGGCTGGTCGAAGAATTCATTGGCTATTTCCGGATCAATCGGAGCCATCCAGGTGGGCGCCCATGCCGATTCCGGTTGGGACAGCCCCATCAAGGTTCGCCGGACTTTGAAATCCAGGCTCATGTTCCGCGACGAACGCGGCAGATAGTCGGCGCAAACGCGAAAGATGTCATGCAGCGGCGCAGGAACCAGCGCGGAATAGAGGGCGGCCGGCTTGAGCGCCTTGAAGGGATCATAGCCCGCGAAAAGTTCATCTCCTCCGTCGCCGGATAAGGCCACGGTCACGTGTTCGCGGGCGAATGCGCTGAGCACATGGGTAGGTATTATGGATGGATCCGCTGTCGGTTCGTCAACGCGCGACAGGATCGAGGGGATCAGGTTCCGCGCATCGTCGAGACTGAGAATCCGCTCGTTGTGGTCCGAGCCGATATGGGTCGCAACCTGGCGGGCAAATCCGGATTCATCGTAGGACGGTTCGTTGAAACCGATCGTGAAACTGTGAAGGTTTCCTGGAGTCACCTTCCTGGCGGCTGCCGCCAGGATCGCACTGGAATCAAGGCCACCGCTGAGAAAAATGCCAATGGGCACATCGCTGACCAGGCGGCGGCTGGTGGCCTGCAGGAACAATTCGCGTAACTCTTCGGCAAGCGCCTCGGTGCCGCGTTCGGCAAGCGCCTCGTCGGGTGCAAGCGTGAAGCGCCAGTAGGCGTGGGTGCGGGTCTCCAGCGTGTCGAGGTCCACTGTCATATAATTGCCGCCCGGCAGCTTGGACGTGCCTTCATACAGCGCGTTGGGGGCGGGCAGATAGCCGTAGGCAAAAAGCTTGCGCAGCGACATGACCGACGGCGTGGCTTCGATCTGGCGGTGCTGGACGAGCGCCGAGAGTTCGCTGGCGAAGGCGAACAGGTCCCGCCTTGCACAATAGTAAAGCGGCTTTTCACCAAATCGGTCCCGCGCCAGATACAGGCGCCGCTGCCCGACGTCGAACACGGCAAAGGCGAACATGCCATTGAGCCGTTCGGCAAGGCCCACGCCCCATTCGGCATAACCGTAGATCAGAACCTCCGTATCCGAATGGCTGGTGGCAAAAACATGCCCGGCGGCTTCCAGCTCCGCGCGCAGCGTCTCGTGATTGTAGATCTCGCCGTTGTAGACGATGCAGATCGTGCCGGCGGCATTCCACATGGGCTGGCCGCCGCCGCTCAAGTCGCGAACCGCCAGGCGCCGGTGCCCCAGGTGAAGCGACAGATCAGCATCTATATGGAATCCCTCGCTGTCGGGCCCGCGGTGCGCAAGCGCCCGCGTCATCGCCAGGAGGTCGGTTTGGTCGCCCCGTCCGACAAATCCGGCTATTCCGCACATGGCCTAGTTCTCAGCCATATTGATTGTCTCTCGCACGCTGTAGGAGCGGCGACCCTGCGATTCGAAATAGGTCCGCACCAGCATTTCGGCGAGCAGACCCATCAGCAAACTCAGGACGCCGACCAGAAACAGGATCGCCGCGAGGATCGGCAGCGGGGTCTGGACCATCGATGTCCCATAGGCGATTTTCAACCAGATCATCCAAAGCGTTGCGAATCCGGAAACCGCCAGGGACAACAGCCCGAAGCCGCCGAACACATAGATCGGCTTGACGAAATGTCGATCGAGGAACTTGACCACCATCAGATCGAGGATGACCTTGGCCACCCTTTCGAGACCGTATTTGGATTTGCCGAATTGCCGTGCGTGATGGCGCACCGGCAATTCACACACCCGCGCGCCCATCCACGACGCATAGATGGGAATGAAGCGGTGCATTTCGCCATAAAGGCGCACATCTTTTACGACATCATGCCGGTATGCCTTGAGGGTGCAGCCGTAATCATGAAGCTCCACGCCGGATATTCTCGAGATGATGCGGTTGGCAACGCGGCTGACGAAATTTCGCCGAATCGCCGCGTCCTGCCGGTCCTTGCGCCAGCCGGAAACGACGTCGTAGCCTTCTTCCATCTTGGCCAGCAGCGCCGGGATATCGCGCGGATCATTCTGCAAATCGGCATCGATGGAGACGATGACTTCACCTGCTGCATGATCGATGCCCGCCATCATGGCCGCGGTCTGACCGTAATTCCTGCGAAAACTGACGATCTTGAGTTCCGGGCGGACAGACGCTTCCGCGCGAAGGATCTCAAGCGATTTGTCCTTGCTGCCATCGTTTATGCAGATGACTTCAAAAGATGTGTCAATTGTCTCGAGAACGTTGAACAGGTCCCGGCAAAGAACCGGAATGCTTTCTTCCTCGTTATAAATGGGAATGATGACCGAGAGGAATGGCCGGCCGGCCTTTGAAGCGCCGCTTGCGCGTCCGCGATCAACGATTGATGATTGTGTCATTCGAGCTCATCCAGAATGTCCAAGGAGTACGATCGGCGGAAACAGCCCGCGATGAACAATGTTAAGAGTATCCCGATCGCCCGAACCTCCTAACAAAGGCTGGTGTGTTTATCAATGGCGTGCCTTCACTCAACCTGATTTTCGACCGGATTGTGAACGCATGGCCCCATCGCGGCGAAGTCTTTGTTGAAGAAGAGAAGGAGCGGCTCCGGTGCCCCGCCCTGCGGGCACGCGATTTTCCATCGGAGGTCTTTGAAAACGGCGCGGTAGCTGCCGTCACTCTTTTCGGATGTAACAACCAAACGGCTTCCGGCTTCGACTTTCTTGAACACACTGCCTTCCACTACACTCCCCGGAGCCCCGCTCAGGAGCCGGAATGACAACCATCGTTTTTTGTCGCCTGAAAGGATTCCGATACCAAGCGAGCCTTCTTCCAAGATGAGATTGTACCGGACAAATACAAAATCCCCGGAACCTGTCTTCATTGGCGCGTCGAGCAAATAGGACCCGCTCTTGGCCTTGAAAGCCAATGTTGAACCACCGGACGATTCTGAAACATCAACGTCCGGAATAGACTTGTGAATTGAAAAATCTTCCAGCGTTCCCGTCCAGGTCAATTCTTCCATCGAACGCGATTCCCGCGCATCCAGAAAAGCCGCCTCGAGCGCCAACAATCTTACAATGGGAAAGAGGATAAACGAATAGGCTACCAGCGCACCCGTCGCAACAGTTGCGACGACTGCCCTGGATATTCTGGCTTGCAGCGGCCCCCAATTATTGAGGAAAAGCGAGGGCAATTCAGCGACAGCAGCTAGGAAAATCGGGAATGCAATCAGGTAGCTCAGGCTCGCATATCGTACATAGCGCTGATCCACGTAGAGCATGCCAAGGCTGCAGACGGCATATCCCGCCGGGAGCGCGACCAGGAACGCATCGGACCACCGCCTTTTCCACAAGAGCCAGAAAAGCGCGATCGGGGCCGTACACAGCATCGCCCAGAATAGATAATCGGTGAGCTCGACGAGCTTGGGATTGCCAAACTTGAGATCAACCGATGTCAGGATCAGTTTGACGCGAAAAACAATCGTCTGCAAAACATGGACCGGATGCTCAAGCCAGGCTGAAATGTATTCAGCTTTCCAATACGCCTCTGCTTGCACAGATTGGTACGCCATGCCCTTTGAACTCAACAACTTCTGTGCAAGCTGGTCATTGACAAAATATCCGTAGTCGTTTGGCACCTGACCCAGACCCGCCCAAGCCGCGTACCACTTCACCGGAGGCGTCAGCAGGAACGTTCCATGGACAAGGTAGTTTCGAATGACCCATGCCACCAGTGGAGTAGCGAAAGCAAGGACAACGCAAACTGCTGATCTGAGGCGCTTCCGGGCTGGCGAGACCAAAGCGGCCCAGACGACCAGGGGAATGAACAGCAGAACCATTTCCGAGCGGAAGAAGGGAAGGATCGCGGCGAACAATCCCAGGGCAATCCAGGAATGCATCTGGTTCGGATGTTCGCGAATGGCGACCAGCGCAGCAAGCAACAAGATGAACAAGGCCGGAAGAAGCGACTCCGCCAGCAGATATGTCGACCCGGCGGCCCACCACGGCGAAACCGCATATATCCCACACGCGAAAAGGGCGAGAATATTGCTTCTTGCCATATTCTTTGCGACAAAAAACAATGCAAAAATTGCAATCGCGTCAACAATGGAATGAATGATTCTGACTATAATCAGACTGTCTATTCCGACAATTTTCAATAAAGCCAGGAACGCAGGATATCCTGGAAGGTACCCAAACAACTTAATCTCGAATTCATCTGATAATATTATGTCTCTTATATATATGTAATTCCTTGTCATTCCACCATAATAATTATTGATCGCCCACGTAATTTGCTCGTCAATAAATCCGCCACGCCCCAATAGTGAGTAAAATCGCGCAACTATTGCGACTAAAATAATCAAAATAATCAATAAATTACATAAATGTCTATTTGATATGGAATAGAATAACTTTAAATTCATGATGGGCAATTGCGTTTACTCCGCAAAAATGCACTTATGGGTTGCATAACTAACTGGTATTTTCTAACTGCTTTCAGGCCCGGGTTTGGCATGCAAGCGCATCCTCTCATCGTTCGCGAACTACAAAGTGCGTCAATATCGAATATTCCTTTACGTTCGCTTCATTCGACCTGGTTTTGAAGGCATGGCCCGGTCAACGCAAAGTCTTTGTTAAAGATGAGCAGGAGGGGCTCCGGTGTCCCGCCCTGCGGACAGGCGATTTTCCATCGGAGGTCTTTGAACACGGCGCGGTAGCTGCCCTCGCTTTTTTCGGATGTAATAATCAAACTACTTTCGTCTTCAGCTTTCATGTAAAAGCTGCCTTCCCGTGCGGTGCCCGGCGCTCCGCTGAGGAGCCGGAACGACAACCATCGCGCTTTGTCCTTCGACAGAACTCCAATACCAAGTCCTCCTTCTTTCAGAACGATTTTGTATTTAATGTGGACAAAATCGCCGGGGCCATTGTGCATTGGCGCAGCCAGTAAATAAGACCCACTCTTAGCTGTGAATGATAATTCCAATCCATCAGCCGATTTCGAAACATCAACGTCCGGAATCGATTTATGAAGTGTAAAATCGTCCAGTGTCCCCGTCCAGGGCAATATTTCCATTGAATGCGGCTCGCGCATATTTGCATAGGCCGCTTCGACCGCCATCTGTCTTAACGCTGGAAGGAAATTGATTGAATAGGCTGCTAGCGCGCCAACCGCAAGAGTTGCGACAACCGTCATCGATATTCTGGCTTGGGTAGCACCCCACTTATTGAGAACATGCGACGGCACTTCAGTGACGGCAGCTAGGAATATTGGAAAGGCAATCAGGTAGCTCAGGCTCGCATATCGAACATAGCGCTGCTCCACGTAGAGAAGGCCAAGACTGCAGACAGCATATCCCGCCGGGAGCGCGACCAGGAACGCATCGGACCAACGCCGCTTCGACACAAGCCAGATGAGCGCGATCGGGGTCGAACACAGCATCACCCAGAATAGATAGTAGGCCAGATCAACAATCTTGGGATTTGCAATACTGAGATCAATTGCCGTCAAGATCAATTTGAAGCGGAAGATAATTGTTTCCAAAACATGGGCCGGATGTTCAAGCCAAGCGGACATGTATTCCGCTTTAAAATGCGCCTCTGATTGCGCAGTATGTTGGGTGATCCCCTTGGACTTTAAGAAGATGCCCGCGAGATAATCACTTGTCTCGTATCCATAGTCGTTGGGGACTTGGCCCAATCCCGACCAGGCAGCATACCATTTCACTGGAGGCGTCAGCAGGAACGATCCATGGATAAGGTAATTTCGAATGACCCATGCTGACAAGGGAGCAGCGAAAGCAAGGACAACGCAAGCTGCTGACCTGAGGCGTTGCCGGGCTGGCGTAACCAAAATGGCCCATACCGCCAAGGGAATGAACAGCAATACCATTTCCGAACGGAAGAAGGGAAGGACTGCCGCAAGAAGCCCGAGAACAATCCAGGAAAGCAACTTTTCCGGGTGTTCACGTATGGCGACCAATGCCGCAATGAGTATAATGAAAAGCGCGGGCAAAAGTGACTCGGCGAGCAGATAAGTCGACCCGGCCGCCCACCAGGGTGAAGCGGCGTAAATGCCACAAGCAACAAAAGCAAAAACATAACTCCGTGATGTTATATTTGCTATATAAATCAGTGGTAAAATAGCAATAACGTCTAAAAAAGACTGAATAAATCTGATTGCAATAAGATTTTCTGTTATAGTTGATTTGAAAATTGCTAAAAATGTAGGATATCCTGGAGGATACGCATAAATATATTTTTCAAAAATTGGCGATAAAATTACATCTCGCATGGAAATATATATTTTTGTGAGCACACCAAGATAATTATTCGCAACTGCCCATTCTACTTGATCTTCGTAAAACCCCCCTCTTATGAGAATAAGATAGCTCCGCACTAAGACTGCGATGAGCAGAATTGTTGACAATATGCCATATTTAAGGGCCTTTGTTTTTAGTCTGAACGTTCGGTGGGGTAATTTAGCCGATGAAGTTGACTCCGCAAAGTTTGGATTCATGTGATTTCATCACTACTTGTTGAAGTTCTGTTTGTTGTGTCGAAGTCAAAATATCTCGTTCGATCGCATCAGACCGTATACTCCGGCCGAAGACCTTCTCTATCTCTTCCAAGCTATCAAAAATGCGCGACGCCGCGCGTGGAAGCAGCAAGCAATGCGCGGCAAAATGATATCCCTCCCCCAAACCTCCTACCAAAGGTTAATCGGTCGCACAATCGGGGGCGCGTGAACTTGCCTTTAAGGGCGACCTAGTTTGCAGCACATGGTCCCATCGCGATCAGGTCCTTGTTGAACAGGAGCCCAAGCGGTTCGGGTTTGGCTTCCGACACGCAGCCACCTTTCCACTTGATCCCCTGGATCAGGGCACGGTAACGGCCCTCGCCGTCCTCGGCGGTGATGACCAGGCTGCTGCCGGGCTCGACCATCGTCGTGAACTCGCCCTCGATGACGCTGCCCGGCGCACCCGTCAGATAGGAGTAGGACAACCATCTTTGGTTGTCTGCCGAGAGGACGCCCATTCCAAGACCGGCTTCATCCAGCCTGACCCTGTAGCGGACGGTCACGGCTTCACTTTGCCCGCTTTCGAGCGGAGCTGTGGCCAGATACAAACCGTCGCGGGCCTCGGCGCTCAGCGCCAAGCCCGTGCCGCTCTTCGAAATCTCCACATCGGGCATGGCCTTGACGAACGACAGCTCGTCCAGGCCCTGGCTCCAGGGCAGCGCCTGCGTCGTGCCTAGATCGAGCCGCTGGGAATAGACCTCACGCATAGCCTTGGACCTCAGCGCCCCGTATTGAACTGCGGCATGGATGATCAGGCCGATCATCGCGGCGACTGCGAGCGTGAGCCTTGCTTGACTCCTGCGTTTTTCACTCCAGTCCCTGGCAAAACGGGAAGGCAAATCTGCGCTCGCGGCCAGAAGGACCGGAAAGGCCAGAGCATAGGTGAGACTTGCATATCTCACATACCGCTGCTCCACATAAAGGATACCGAGACTGCACAACGCATAGCCCGCAGGCAGGGCAACAAGCAGTGCGTCAGTCCAACGCCGCCGCCAAAGGAGCCAAAGCAGGGCAAAGGGCGTCGCGTACATAATCGTCAGAAAAAGAATATCCGTGAGTTCGACAATCTTGAAATCGAATTTCAGCAAAATCCGCTGGACGCGGAAAAATATCGTCTGAAGCACATGCTCCGGATGCTCGAGCCAAGCCGATATATATTCAGATCTCCAGTAATTCTCGGCTTGCGGACTGCCAAATCTCATACCATTCGAATTTAGAATTTCTGATGCGATTTTGTCGCTAACACTATATCCGAAAGTGTTTTCTATTTGCCCCAATCCCGACCAGGCAGCGTACCATTTCACCGGTGGGGTCAGGAGGAAATACCCGTGCACGATATAATTCCTGATGATCCATGCGAACAGAGGAGAAGCGAACGCAATGAGGACGCCAAATACCGATAACAGGCGGCGCCTTGCGGGAGCAACCATGATCGCCCAGATAGCCAACGGAATGAAAATCAGAAGCATATCGGAACGGAAGAACGGCAGGACTGCGCCGAACAAACCAAGTGCTATCCAGTGATGCAATTTTCCCGGGCGCTCACGAATGGCAACCAAGGCGGCAAGCAGGCAGATCACGAGAGCTGGCAGAAGCGATTCGGCGAGAAGATACGTTGACCCCGCCGCCCACCAGGGGGCCGTCGCGTATAGGCCAGAGGAAATGAGGGCAAGAGGAGCCGATCTGGTTATCTTATGAGCTACATAAAACAGCGGAATAATTACAATGGAATCAATTATAGATTGAACAACTCTCACATATATAAGAGTATCTGAAATAAATATATCAATAATAGCCAAAATAGCCGAATAACCCGGTAAATATATAAAAAGTTTCTTTTCTTGTTCGCCTGAAAGTATAAAATCTCTTATTTGAAGATAATTTCTTGTGAGGCCTCCCAAATAATTATCCATAGCCCAATCAAATTGATCAGCGTATAGTCCGCCCCTAATTACAATAATATTCAGCCGAAGCGCTACGGCAAAAAACAGAAAAGCAATTAGAATAGAATAAGTGATATACGTCTTTTTGAAAAAACGAATGTGCGAAAAAACTCGAGAAGCGAAGGAATTATAATAATTCAACATTATCAAACCTCACGCAGTATACTAACTAAATTGTGTTTATCATTCATGCGTTTACCTCGACCAATCGCGTAGTATCGAAGGCCGTAGCGCGAAACGGTTTCCGGATTGAACAGGTTTCTGCCATCGAATATGACCGGATGCTTGAGTTTCGATTTCATCAGATCGAAATCGGGAGCGTGAAACTGCTTCCATTCTGTCGCAATCACCAATGCATCGGCGCCGTCGAGAGCGGCTTCGGGACTGTCGACCAGAGCCAGATCGACGCGCTCGCCATATAGACGCCGGCATTCGCCCATCGCCTCGGGATCAAACGCGCGGACATGGGCGCCGGCCTCCCAGAGCGCCTGCATGATTACCCGTGAGGGCGCTTCGCGCATGTCGTCGGTATTGGGCTTGAAGGCCAATCCCCAGAGCGCAAATGTCCTGCCTTTCAGATCATCGCCGAAATGCTGGCGGATCTTGTCGAAGAGCACGGTTTTCTGGGTCTTGTTCCGGGCCTCGACTGACTTGAGCACCGCAGGCTCGAAGCCGGCGCTTTCCGCAAGGTGAATGAGCGCTTGCACATCCTTCGGAAAACAGGAGCCGCCATACCCAATGCCCGGATAGATGAAGTGATAGCCTATGCGCGGATCGCTGCCTATGCCGCGGCGAACTTCTTCGATATCAGCGCCCAGACGCTCGGCGAGATTGGCCATCTCATTCATGAAACTGATCTTTGTCGCGAGCATGCAATTGGCCGCATACTTGGTGAATTCGGCGCTCCGCGCATCCATGATAATGATTTTGTCATGGTTGCGGCTGAACGGCGCATAGAGTTCCCGGACAACCTGCTCCGTCTCTTCATTGTCCGTACCGAGAATGATCCGATCGGGCTTCATGAAATCCGCCACCGCCGAGCCTTCCTTCAGGAACTCGGGGTTGGAGGCAACGTCGAAGGTCAAGTCGGGGCGACCGCGCGCAACAAGACTGGCCTGGACCACGGATCTGATCCTGTCGGCCGTACCGACCGGCACGGTCGACTTGGTGATGATGATCCTGTGCCCGTCCATGTGGGTAGCGATCGATTCCGCGACGGCGATCACATGTCTGAGATCGGCGGAGCCGTCCTCGTCCGGCGGCGTTCCGACGGCGACGAACTGGATCTTGCTGTGTTCGACGCCCCTTGCGGCATCAGAGGTGAATTGCAGCCGTCCGGCCTCGTGGTTCTCCTTGACGAGCCGGGTAAGGCCAGGCTCGTAGATGGAAACTTCACATCGGTTCAGGCGCTCTATCTTGTCGGCGTCAACGTCGACGCAGATAACGTCGTGCCCGACATCGGCCAATGCCGCTGCCTGGACAAGTCCGACATAGCCAATTCCAAAGATCGTGACTTTCAATGCCAGAGGCCCCCATTGCGAAACACGCCGATTGCCTGAAATGGCAAGGGACAGTGTTCAATCTCGTTTTCCCATGAACGCCCGAAGTTCAGGTATCGATCCGCCGCGGCGTTGCAGTCCGGTAGGATGTGGGATTGGCACATGCGATACCGGGACGCAACCTTGACAGGGATCCGGGAAGGAATTTCAATCTGCGTGGCCCCCGATCCGGATTCCGCAGCCCAGGTCCAGGTCGTTCAATCCATCGGTTCAGATTTGATAGTATGAACGATACCAATCAACGAACTTTTTCACTCCAACCGCTATATTGGTCGATGGCGCATAATTCAATTGCCTGGTCAATTCGCTGGTGTCGGCAAATGTGTCCGGTGCATCTCCGGCCTGCATTGGCAGCATTTCCATAATCGCCTTCTTGCCCAGGGCGGTTTCGATCGCTTCGATATAGGTGAGAAGCTTCTCCGGTTTGCCATTGCCGATATTGAACAGCCGAAAGGGCGCCGAACTGGTCGCAGGGTCGGGCCTCTTGCTGTTCCAGTCCGGGTTGGGTCTGGCAATGTCGTCGCTGGCCTTGATGACGCCCTCAACAATGTCATCCACATAGGTAAAGTCACGGGTGTGGTTGCCGTGATTGAAAACCGGAATGGGCTTTCCTTCCAAGACCAGCTTTGTGAATTTGAACAGCGCCATGTCGGGCCTGCCCCATGGACCGTAGACGGTAAAGAACCGCAGCCCGGTGGTCGGCAAGCCGAACAGGTGCGAGTAGGAGTGCGCCATCAACTCGTTGGCCCGTTTTGTCGCGGCATAGAATTGGAGGGGATGATCGGCGCCGGAATGCTCGGAGAATGGCATGCTGGTGTTGGCGCCGTAGACACTTGACGTGCTGGCATAGGTGAGGTGGGGAACCTCAGTGTGACGGCAGGCCTCGAGCAGGTTGGTAAACGCGACGATATTGCTTTCCACGTAGGATTGCGGCTTCTCGAGACTGTAGCGTACTCCGGCCTGGGCGGCGAGATGGATAACCCTGTCGTAACGCTGTCCCGCAAACAAGGCGTCGACCGCCGCCTTGTCCTCGAGGCCGGCCCTGACGAACCGGTAGCTCCCTGCGGAGACAGCTGCTAGCTTCTGGATGGCCGTCAACCGGGCTTCTTTGAGTTCCGGATCGTAATACTCGTTGACGTTGTCGATGCCAGTGACATCATCCCCGCGTTTGATCAATCGTTGGGCGACATGGAACCCAATGAAGCCGGCATTGCCGGTGACGAGGATTTTCATCGGGGACTCCTCTGAATTCTTCTTTCGGCCAACAGTTTGTCAGGTTCATTCTTCATTGAAACGCTTCCAGGAACAGAAAAGGACGGACGAGATAGTTTGGCGAAATCGGTTGGTATCATGAATTTGACGCGGGTAGCTTCACTTTCTCACATGGGCCTCCGACAAGCCCGGTGCGGTTCAATCTCAAGAACAGCGATATCCATAAGAATGCTCCTTCTTCTCCACCAATACGTCCAAAAACAGCTGCGTCTCGGGGGGAAGACAGTTCATCCCATTAGCATTCGAATTATGTTAATTGGTTTCTGATTTTCCACCATCAACAGCGCGGGCGGATTGCAACCATCCATCTTGCGGATAGGATAACGGATAAAACTCATCCGGCCGCGCCATTGCATCGATTGCGAACAAAAGATCTTCGAGCCGGTAGGGGTATTCTGCCAAAGACCGTCCGGGCCGTGGGCTGGAGAGGTATGTCGGAGTAACCTCCCCGCCTGATCTCGCGCATTCAAAAATGCCGTTCGCGTCGAGAGCCAAGAGGCTACCGTTGCAGCTATAAGTAGCGTTAAATGTCGGGTCAAAGGCTATGGCCTTCCCATCTAATTTCACTTCAACGAACGTGTGCGTCGCAGCCGGATCATCCCCGGATAAAAACTCCTGTGCAGCGATACTTACAGGCCGCGCTTCAATCCCGAAGAGATCAAGTGCCCATATGAGCGTTGAACTCAGCGTCGCACACATATTCGCAACATCGCCACCTGTCGTCTGGAGGTAGCGCCGGGCATCGTTGGTTGTTGTTGCCCACGGCTTGCCTGTGAACAAGGTTGCGTCATACAGGTGGGCTGTCAATTTTTTGGTGATCGCCAGCTTGTCTGTTTCATCCTTAGTGATGCCTGCCTTCGCCCGGAAAAGGTCTCGGAAAGCATCATTCCGGTCCGAATAGACCACTGCTAATTCTTCGCTAAGCTGAGACGCATTTTCCCATCCGCGCAGTGCACTTTCGCGGGCTCGATAGGCATAGACCGCCGTAAGCGCGGCCACGGATGAAATGCAGACGAGCGCGCCTATGAAGAGTTTGCGCTCGATGGGATGCCTCTCCGTCACAGCCTTCCCCAGCCATCTTGGTTTCCTTGCCTTGCGCCTCTGCTTCCCGACGAGCCGTTAGTTGATTTGGTCGCGGGTAAAGTGTTGGACGGTTCGCTCTTCAATGCGGGCAAGTACGATAGTCTGTGTGCGGAATTTGATGCGCCATTGCCGCTAACACTGGCCGGCGGAACATTCTCGCCGACATGCGACCCCGCGCAAGCCCCCGAAAATGCTCCAGCCGGGTGGTTTAAAATCGGAGAGCATCTCATGACTTACTGTTCCTAATGCGCCGAATTTCGAGAATCTTCATCGGTAGGGATTAAGGGCGTCTCTTGGCATGAGCGATAACGTACCAGCCGAAGGCCCTGCCAATTGTATCAAGCAAACCACGTGGAATGTGCTTGAAGTAGCGGTGGATGAACCAAACAGAGGGTAACTCTTCCCAGACGAGCTTGCGCACCTTCGTGGATTGCACCTCGAAGTCCGCATCTTCCAGCATTTTTGTCACTTCAGACCGCGAGTAGACATTAACGATCGGGCGCTCTCCCGCCTCGTTGTACTCGATACGGGACAGCCTTTCCTTAAGGGTTTCGTGCCTCCACCCGCCATGAATGATCTGATACCAAATCGCCAGCGTGACCCGGTAAAACACTGAATTCTTGTGATAGAGGATGACGTAGAAGTCGCCGCCGGGCTTTAATACGCGCGCGGCTTCGGCAAATGCTGTCTCGATGCTCGGCACATGATGTAGCACGCCATTTGAATAGACTGTGTCGAAGGTGCCGTTTTCGAAGGGCAGCTTTTCAGCATCGCCCTGCTGCACGTTCGGTGAATATCCAAATAGCGCCATGTGTTTGCGGGCACGTTCAGGGTTCTCAGGGGTAATATCGATGCCAGAATAGTCGGCGCCGACGCGCATGAATGTATAGGTGTCGAAGCCAGCGCCGAAACCGATCTCAAGTACGCGCTTGCCGGACATGTCTTGGAACGGGACAACGTCAGCAAGCCACGGTTGCTCATACTCTGTTCGATATTTTAGCGCGCGTTCGAAGAAGTCCCGAGTGCCTGGTTCGGCCCCTTTAGCCGAAGTGGTTCCGGCCGGAGAACTCCCCCAAGTCTTTTGCGCTGTCAGCTTCCCGTCCATTTGCTTCCAAGCCGCCTGTTGGTCCTAAAGCCGAAGCCATGACGATAGCGACAAGCTGATGCGGTCGCAAGGCTCACTCGACTGGTTCGTCCTGCGATTGTACTTATTGTGGAAAGCCATGGCAGGGAAAACGGTGTGAACGTACTTTAGTAACAACCTGGTTCCCGACTCTCGGCTCCTGGCTTCGAGCTTTACTCGATCTGTGAACGCCAGCGCTCCGAGGACCGGCCGCACGTCCACGGTTTTCCGGCCCGGCGACATGGGTTACGGTTTATACGGGAGACAGGGCTAACGCTTTTGACCCGAACGGGGTTTGAAGCGGTTGCAGCCTTGATGTCTCATCATCAAAATATCCTGAGTCGCAGTCATGAAGCTGACCAGCCAGATTTTGCCGTCGGTCTGCTTGCTGCCGACGGTCTGTCGGCCGCGCCAGGCGCTCCGCCCACATCACCGATCACCCGGTCTTGAGCGAGGCCATCTGGCGGTAGCTGGCCATGAGGTCGTTGAAGCGTTCGCCCTGGATGGCGACGTGCAGGCGCAGCGTGGCGGCGGCGGCCTTGGGATCGGCGCGCTGCAGTGCGGCGACGACA
>LADQ01000066.1 GCA_000961635.1 Hoeflea sp. BRH_c9
ATAGCGCCGGGGACCGATCGGGCATCACGCGGCACTCACGGGGGAGGCTGCCAAAGAGCCGTGATTATTCATCGGTAGCCTACTCCCTTTACATAATCGACCAGTTGCGCTTCCTCGAGTGCGAGATCGCCCAGCAAAACGCTGAGAACAGTCCTTGCGGTCAGCACACCCAAGGGACGGTTTTGCCCATCCACCAGCGGAATGTTCTTTAGCCGTCGCGCCTTCATTCTCTCGGATACGTCCTGCAAAAGGTCCTGTCCACGGCAGACCACGATGGCGCTAGTCATCACTGTTGAAACCGGGCAATGGCATGCTGCGCCAGTGCAGACGCTCATCTGTTTGACGATGTCAGTCTTGGTGACCACGCCTCGGGCGATACCCTCGCTGTCACACACAACCACGAGATCGGTCCCGGACGTCAGGAGCTTTGCGGCTTCAATCAATTCGCAGTCGTCACCTATGGTCACGAGCTTACCGTGCACCGCCTTGGGGATGTTTTCAACGAACATTCTCGGCCCTCCTTTGCTGACAAGACCTGCGTCCTCGCGGATGGACGGTGCTTCCTCAATCGCCGATTTGGGCGGCCAATGGCTCAAACCGGGCTTTTGCCTTGCCCAGCAGTTTTGCCGAGGCGACAGCCTCCTTGTTGACCGGCGAGCCAGCCTGAATAAGCGCCACCATGCCCATCACGTAGTGCGGGGTGCATTTGACGCCATAAAGGCCCTCGGCCGACAGCGTCAGTATGTAATCCTTGCCGATCTTGCTTTTGAATTCTTCGACGCCTGGTGGGAGCATGTCTTTGATGTTTTCAACATTATGACCCTTGTCGACGGGAATGAAGGTGACGGTATCGCCAATCGCGGCCTTCACAAAGGCGGGCTCGAAAACCATCACGCCCTCGGCGCCCTTGTTCAACATTTTCACATCGTGGTTTTCGGCCAAGGCGGCGGGCACCAGAAGCAGGGTGGCAAAGCTGGCGGCAATCAATTTGGTAAACATGGGGCGTCCTTTCAGACTTTGTTCTGGAGCAGGAAGATTGGTGTGCCCCGGTTCTAGGCCGATGGCGCGCGCTTCTCTTTGCGCTGCAACAACCTCACGGCCTTCATTGAAAGGAAATTGATCCGGTTCGAAAGAAACGTGCCCTCATCTGGTCTGCATCAGCACTCTGAGCCGGACCATGTGCTATAAGCTGAGGCAGCCTCATAAACCGGGCTCAAACTTTGGAAGATGAGATGAGAATACCCGACGAAATTCCGCTTGGCCTAACGCCGCCGTTCTGTCGCCTTGACGCGCGGCAGTTGCGAGAGGTGCTTGATCTGGCGGAACCGTTTTGCCCGGCTGGCGGAACAGTGATTTTCGATGAGGGACAACCCGCCTGGCGATTCCATATTCTTCTGTCCGGTCACGTCCGGTTTGTGAGGCTGACAGCCGAGGGCAACCAGATCATCATACTGCACATTGCGAAAGGTCAGATGTTCGGTATCGGGGTTGCCCTTGGGCAATCAAGGCACCATGTCACCGCGATCGCCGCAGACGACTGCCAGATCCTCTCATGGCCGAATGCCCTCTGGCCGGTGTTTACCACAAAGTACCAGGGGTTTGCGGCCGAAACACTCCGGTCGCTTGGTGCGCGGGCCAATGAGATGAACAACCGGATTGTAGAACTGTCGACCAAGCTGGTGGAGCAAAGAATTGCCTGTGCTCTCCCGCGGATGATTGCTCAATCCGGACGCGAGGTTTCAAGTGGCGTCGAGATCGGTTTTCCAATTACCCGGCAGAACATAGCCGACATGACGGGCACCACTATGCACACCGTCAGCCGATTTCTCAGTGCCTGGGAAAGACAGGGATTGGTCAAAAGCACGCGTTGCCTGATCGTGGTGAAAGACCTGCGCCGCTTGGCGATGATGAGCTCAGGCCCCAGCGATATCGACGATGCGGATACTCCAATTCTTGCCATGAATCAGAAGCCTGAAACCATGTTGGCAGGCGTCGTCGCGCACACTGCATCTTAGGTATCTGCCTCCTGCTACCCGTTTTCAGCCGCCAGTCAGTAACCAGGCACCGCGCCGCATTCGAAGCCTGCGACCGGGGAACTTGTCGCCCATTCGCCAACGGCGTCATGCTGCGACATCGGTTCAGATTTTTCTCTGAGGTTGTTAAAGAACAACGTAGCCCCACCATGTGCCGCGTAAAGCTGCCTGATCCGCAACAATCGGCAGGACCGTCGCAATGTCAGAGATCCTCACGAAGTCACGGGCCAGGAACATATTCTATGGTGGATCGCTGTTTTTCATCATCGTGTTCATACTCATGACAATCCATTCCCACCGCTATGTGGTGAATGTCTCCACCGCCGGGATGCCGCTGTCGCAAGAAGTGGTCCTGGGCAAGCATGTCTGGGAACGCCACAGCTGCATCAATTGCCATACGCTGCATGGTGAAGGCGCCTATTTCGCGCCGGAACTCGGCAATGTGATGACCCGCTGGGGCGTGCTGGACGACCCTGATGCCGCATTTGAGATACTGGATGGCTGGATGGCTGCACAGCCGAGCGGCGTCGAAGGCCGGCGCCAGATGCCGTTCTTCAAAATTACCCCGGAGGAAATGCGCGGCCTGTCCGAATTCCTGCGTTGGGCCGATCAGACAGACACACAAGGCTGGCCGCCGACGGACGCGGGTTAGGAGAGAGCCATGAAGTATCAATCACAAAAAGTCGCTTACGCTTATTTTCTCGTGGCAATGGGATTGTTCGGCATTCAGGTTGCCGGCGGATTGCTGGCGGGCTGGATCTACATCTCGCCCAATACCTTGTCCGAGTTGCTGCCGTTCAACATCATCCGCATGATCCACACCAACGCGCTGATCGTCTGGCTGCTGCTGGGCTTTTTTGGCGCAGCCTATTTCCTCGTGCCCGAGGAGTCGGAATGCGAGATCTGGTCGGTCAAGCTGGCCTATCTCCAATTGATCATCCTTGTCGTCGGCACCCTCGGCGCCGTCGTCGGTTATCTCTTCGGCATCCACGGCGGACGCGAATTTCTGGAACAACCACTTTGGGTGAAGTTCGGTATCCTGGTGGCAGCGGTAATCTTCCTGTTCAACATCTCCATGACGGTTCTGGCCGGGCGGAAGACCGCGATTACGGGCGTACTGCTGACCGGACTGTGGCTGTTGTCGCTGTTGTGGATCTTCGCTTTCATCAATCCCGATAATTTGAGCCTCGACAAGATGTACTGGTGGTTTGTCGTCCACCTCTGGGTTGAGGGCACATGGGAACTCGTCATGGCCTCGATCCTGGCCTTCCTGATGCTCAAGCTGACCGGTGTTGACCGTGAGGTTGTGGAGAAATGGCTTTATGTCATCGTCGCCACCGCGCTTTTCTCCGGCATCCTTGGAACCGGCCATCACTTCTACTGGATCGGACTGCCGGAGTATTGGCAGTGGACGGGATCCATCTTCTCGGCCTTTGAAGTCGTGCCGTTCTTCGCGATGATGTCCTTCGCCTTCATCATGGTCTGGAAGGGGCGGCGCAACCACCCCAACAAGGCGGCGCTCCTGTGGGCGCTCGGCTCGGCGACGGTGGCGTTCTTCGGGGCGGGCGTCTGGGGCTTCCTGCACACCTTCCACGGCGTCAACTTCTACACCCACGGCACGCAGATCACAGCAGCGCACGGGCATCTGTCGTTTTACGGCGCTTATGTGGCGATGAACCTGGCGATCATCACCTATGCGATGCCGCTGCTGCGCGGCCGGGCGCCCTACAATCAGGTGCTGAACATGATCTCCTTCTGGCTGATGACCGGGGGCATGGCGTTCATGACTTTCGTGCTGACCTTTGCCGGCACAATCCAGACCCACATGCAGCGGATTGTCGGCGATTATTACATGGATGTTCAGGACCAGCTTGGCCTGTTCTATGTCATGCGGTTCGGGGCGGGTGTCGCGGTGGTGCTCGGTGCGCTGCTGTTCATTTACAGCCAGATCGTGGTGCGCCGTGAGATCATCACCCCCAACACGGCGCCGCTGGTCGCCGAAACGCCATGATTGCGCTATCCAAGAAATCGGAGGCCGAGCTACCGTACTATCATCCCGTCGCTCAGGAATGTGCCCTGTTCGAAACTGCCCACGCGAACGGTTTGCCCCTTCTTCTGAAGGGGCCGACCGGCTGTGGCAAGACGCGTTTTGTGGAACACATGGCGGCTCGTCTGGGCCGTCCCCTATACACCGTTGCCTGCCATGACGATCTGTCAGCCGCTGATCTGATAGGGCGGTATCTTTTGCGCGGCGGGGCAACCGAATGGATTGACGGGCCGTTGACCCGCGCGGTCCGCGAAGGCGCAATCTGCTATCTGGATGAGGTCATCGAAGCACGCAAGGACGTCACGGTGGTTCTGCACCCGTTGACGGACAACCGCCGCACTCTGATGATTGACCGGACCGGGGAAGAACTGGTGGCGCCGCCCGGCTTCATGCTGGTGGCAAGCTATAACCCCGGTTATCAGAACATCCTCAAGCGTTTGAAGCCGTCCACCCGCCAGCGGTTTCTGTCGATCACCTTCGGTTTTCCCGATCCGGCGACCGAAACCGCGGTGGTTGCACGGGAAAGCGGACTGGATGCCGGCCGCGTCGCTCCATTGGTGCGGTTGGCCGGACATATCCGGGCGCTGTCCGGCATGGATCTGGAGGAAGGCGTGTCGACGCGGCTTCTGATCTACGCCGCGACGCTGCTTGCCGGCGGGATGCCGCTCGATCGGGCGCTGCAGGCCGCGGTGGTCGAACCGTTGACCGATGAGCCTGATGTGGCGCAGGCGCTGCGCGACGTGATCGCAAGCGTCTACGGATAAAGCCATGGCCTTGCACCCGATGGACCTGATGGAGCCCGAGGAGACGATGGGCAACCTCTGGCACGGCGTTGCCGTACGAATGGCGCCCATGGCTGGCCATGCCGCGAGCGCGGTTTCGCTCGACTCCGTGCGTTCCAGCATCGCGCTGCTGTTCCGGGCCCTTGGCGGCAGGTCGGGTGTGGAGATTGTCGCGAACTCCACCACTGCCTCGCGCCACCGGCGCGGGGTGGGGGCACAACTAGCGGATGCGCGGGTGCTGGAGCATGTCGCCCTGTTTGATGGCGAGACGCTTCGCCTGCCGCCGACTATGACAGCGTTTCCGACAGTGGCGATGAATCGCGTGGCGTATCTATGGCTGGGTGCCCTTGCCGCCTTTACAAAGCCCGCCACCGTGCCGAAAGATCCACTGGCCGCTGACATTGCCCATTTGGCCGCGATGGACCTTGCAACGGCGTGCGTGCTGGATCATTGCCCCGGACTGCGGGTGCCCCACGCCGAGCTTTGCTCATATCTTCTGACGTCGCGCGCCGAGCTGGCTTGGTCGCAGTCGGAACGCGGAGTGGCGGACCGTGCACGGACCGTTCTGTCGCGCGGTCTGCTCTCGCCCGAAAATTCGATTAGCTTGCCAGCTCCGCGCGGTTATGCCTCGCTTGAGCCCATGCCGATCTGGTTGCGGCTCGAGAGCGCTGCCAGCGGCGCGGCGGCAAGCCCGGCCGATGAGCCCATCAGCGCTCCGCAGGGCCTCGCCACC
The DNA here is from genome assembly GCA_000961635.1 of Hoeflea sp. BRH_c9. Lineage (GTDB taxonomy): Bacteria > Pseudomonadota > Alphaproteobacteria > Rhizobiales > Rhizobiaceae > Hoeflea. The sequence goes on from LADQ01000066.1 coordinate 5,596, forward strand.
GCCACGCGGAAACATGGCAACCGGCAGGACAACGACCAGGCCAACCGAACCGACAGCTTCATCATGCACCGGTTTGAATCTATCCTGTCCTGGGTGGAAAGTATGGGTCTCAACCGCGCAACGGATGATGATGAGCTGGAAAATGCCCAGAAGGCCGCCGAAGATCAGGACAGCATCACGCTCAGCCACCACCACAAGCGCGCCGCCACACGGCTGCGCCTGCACCTGGATCTGGCGCCGCAGGACGCCGACCACGAACGTCTGTCGGCCCGGTTCACCTATCCGGAATGGAACCACCGTGCGCGCGGCTACATGCCCGACCACTGCATCGTGCTGGAAGCCGATGCCCTTCCAGGTGCCGGTTTCACGCCCGATCAACGGCTGATGACCCGCGTGCGCCGCCAGTTCGAAGCCTTGCAGCCGCGTCGCATCCTGCTGCAACGGCAGGTGGACGGGGCAGAACTTGACATCGACGCGTTGATCGCGGCGCAAGTCGATATTCGCGCCACCGGACAGGGCACTGACCGCATCTTCCGTGATCTGCGCAATGTGGAGCGGGATCTGTCGGTGGCGATACTGATGGATTGTTCGAGGTCCACCGAATCGGTGGTCGGCACCCGCTCCATCATAGACACCATGCGCGAGGCGCTGGCGGCGCTTGCCGGCGGCATAGATGCGGCGGGTGACCGGATGGCGATCTGGGGCTTTTCCTCGCTGAGGCGCGATAGGGTGTTCCTGACCCGTTGCAAGGGGTTCGAGGGACGCATGACAGCCGACGTCACGGCCCGCATCGGAGGTTTGAAGCCCGGACACTATACCCGTCTGGGAACGGCGATCCGCCATGCCTCGGCCCAGCTTTCCGCCGAGGTTTCCGCGCGAAAGCTGCTGCTGGTTCTTACGGATGGCAAGCCCAATGATCTTGATCACTATGAGGGAACCCATGGGATCGAAGACAGCCACATGGCGGTGCGTGAAGCGCGCCGTGCCGGCCAATCCGTGCATGGCGTGATCGTCGATGCCGATGGGCAGGACTGGTTCGCCCGCATCTTCGGACGGGCAGGGTTCACCCTGCTGCCTGAACCCGCGCGTCTAGGCCGCGCCTTGCCTGATATCTACCGTTCGCTGACACAGGAGTCCTGACATGCGTATTCCTCTTTTCCTTCTTGTTCTGTTTGCCCCCGCGTTTGCCACCGCCGAGGCATTCCAGCGGCCGATACCGCAGCCGCAGACAGCGCAGGCCGAGCTTTCCTATCTCATAGCCTCTGTGCTGCTTCTTTGTGCGCTGGCGGCGGTGCAATGGCTGATCAGCCGCCGATGAGCCTGCGGCGTTTGACCCTGATCCTTTATCCGTTCGGGGCCGGAGCTATGGCAGTCAACCTGTTCTTCGCCTCCCTGATCTGGTCGTGGATTGGCTGGCCGGTTCTGACGCCTGTCCAATCCGTGCTGGGGGGAGTCATTTTAGGAGTTCCAGCAACCTGGGCCTTTGCCCGGCATATCAAAAGGCTGATGGCAGTAGCGGACGGTTGAACAGGGCGGTGTTCGAGAAATCTGCAATAACCCGCGGAGTCCAACCAATTACGGCTCGCGGACCATGCGAATTTGAAGCCGGTCATGTCCCTTGCAGGCGCCGGTTTACCCGGAGTAGTTGGGACGGCTGAGAATGAAGGCGGCCGCACCCAACATGCAGACGCCTTGAATGATCAGCACCAGCGAGGCGATACCCATTGCGATGCTCGCACTGAAGGCGGCGAGCATCATCGCGATCGCCATCGCCTTGTTGCGTGGCGCAATGGCGCCGTTTGTCCGCCATTCGGCGATTATCGGACCGAATGTGCGATTATTTTCCAACCAGGTCTGTAATCGTAGTGAGCTTCTGCCAAACGCGAATGCGGCAAGGATGATGAAGGGCGTTGTCGGCAAAAGCGGAAGTGCAACGCCGATGACGCCGAGCGCGAGAGCTACCCATCCAAGGGTGAGCCACGCGCAGCGCCTGGCAATTGGCCCAGTCCTCCATCGGCTCACAGCAAACTTAAACATATCGGCCCTCAACCGGCATTACAGTTACCGATTGTGCTAACATATACGACTTCTTAATCCTGATGAAAAGAGTCAAGATATCACGTGGATCACCAGGTTTGCCGCCCGTGGCCTGCCTACACTGATGCGCTAGGCGGACAAACCTGACCGGATCGCCCTCGATTTTTTCGGCCTTGATCGTCCACCCGTACAGTTGAATTCATATGCTGTGAGTCCTTTGATCGTCTTGAGCTGGCGCCGCTGCCTTGGCGATCATCGGCGTGACGCTGAAGCTGGTGTTTTGGAGCACGCCTGGCCGTCCTGACCCCGCCCTTTGTTGGATAATCGTCATGGTCGGTGCAGCCACTTGGCCATATTATTGCTGGTGGTTTACTCTAAACCCTTGGCGTGGTTTTCCATGCGGCGGAGATGATGAAATTCGCAAATGCTCTCTGGTGTGGATTTGGCATCGCCGCCTCTGCCTGTTTCTTTGCGGCCATCGCGTTTTTGGTGACACAACAAGGTTCGTTGTGACGGTCTCTCCTATCCGGATGAGTGTGCCGGATATCTTAAGCCTGCTGCACAATGCCTCAGGTCTGAATCCCTTTAAGGCATCATGCAGCGCTTCAATATGCTATAATATTTTTAGTGCGTTTGATTTAACGCACGGTTGCCCTGACGCTTGCGTCCTCATCAACTCCGTCCGGAATTCTGATTTTGGGGCATAGGCAATGACTACGCCGGGCTGAAACAGGATTGCAAAGAGAGAGGCCCGTGCCGATCTTTCGGTACGAAGAAACCCATCTGGGGCTGCCGAGTCAATCAGCCGCTTCTCACAGCATGAATTGACCCCGCTAATGTATCAGATCAACCTTAAATCGCACATGTTCGACGCGCTCTTTGCCGGCTGGACCGTTTGGTTCGCCTTGGGGGTGCTCGTCTTCTGGTTGGTTGGCACGCCCAGGAAGGCAATCAGGGCCACAACCCGCCTGTGGGTGCGGGGGGTGTTGTTCGGGCTGAAGCATGTCGTCAGGCTGGATTATGTCGAGACCGGTCGTGACCGGATTCCGGCGGAACCCTGTCTCATCGTCTGCAATCATCAATCCACTTGGGAAACGCTGGCGTTTTTGGTTCTCTTCCCCGACGTCGCGATTGTCGCGAAGCAGGAACTGCTGCGGATTCCGATCATCAGCTGGTACCTGCGAAAATCACCGATGATCATCATCGATCGGGAGACCGGGTCCAAGGCTCTGAAGACTATGCTGAACCAGAGTCGCGAAGCGCTTGACGGCGGCCGCTCGGTTCTCATTTTCCCGGAGGGCACACGTATGAAGGAGCTGGAACCAATCAGGTTCAAGCGGGGGGTGGAGCTACTGTACGCAAAGCTGGGGGTGCCCGTGTTGCCCGTTCTTGTGAACTCCGGCAAATTCTGGGGTCTTAGCCGATCGGGCAAACGTGGCGGGACAATCACCGTCTCATATCTGCCTCCGATCCCAGCGGGGATGCCTGCCGGGTTGTTCGTTCGAAAGGCCGAGGCGCAGATGGAGGCAGAGCGATCGCGATTGATGTAATCCGGCTTATCGGCTTGATTTATGGGCTAAACGCTTAGATTAGAAGAGTAGGCGTAAGAAGCTCTATCACGAAGGCCCTCAATGAAGAGCATTGGCGACAAGAACGGCGTGATCGCCGTGGGAGAGGGGGCGAACATGCCCTCGACTCCCGAAGCGATCAAGGCATTCCAGGATGGCGGCGTGATGTTTGCGCCCGGCAAAGCCGCCAATGCCGGCGGCGTGGCGACCTCGGCGCTGGAAATACAGCAGAACGCGAGCCGCGATCTGAACCATGGTTCCCATCAATCGCCTTAAACTGGACCGATCCAGCTTGCGCCGCAGACTTGCCCGGCTGCGGCCTTTCGGACCGGTCATAGGCCCGACCAACCGCCGTGACACCGCGGCGAGCGCTGCCGGTGCCGGTCTGGCTTTACTGTTGTGCGTGGCGCTGATCATCGGCTCGGGCGGTGATCATTCCTCTGGGGTTTTCCTGATCGCGCTGCCCAATAGCCCGCTCGCGCAACCATGGTCAGCCATTGTAGGCAACACTGTTTCGGCGCTGGTGGCTCTTGGCGTGCATCAAGACACCCGCGATCCGGCTCTGGCCATAGGCGCGTCGGCCTGCCTGTCGCTGGGGGCGATGTTCCTGACCCGCTCACTGCATCCGCCGGGGGCGCAGTGGCGCTGACGGCGTCGTTGGACCCGGCAATGCTGGACACGTTGGGCCTGATTTTTGTCCTGATCCCGGTTTTTCTGGGCACTGTCGTGCTTGTGGCCTTGGCTATGCTCTAGCACCAGCTGAACGGCCGGGTCTATCCGTTCAGGCAACCACAAGCGGTCGGTCCACACGCCACCGCCGACAAGGCGGCTCAGCAGCGCTTGGGGCTCAAGCCTGAGGAATTGGCGCGCATACTTGCCGACTATCGCCAATCGGCCAATCTTGGCGTCGAGGATCTGGCGCGCCTGATTGCCGCAGCCGAGCAGGTGGCGGCCAGTCATGCCCTTGGGGAGATGACTTGCGATGCGATTATGTCGCGCGACCTTATCACCGTGCGGCCAGACATCCGCGCCGCACGGGTTGCCGATCTTTTCCGCAAGCATGGCTGTACGTCCATTCCGGTTGTGGCGAAAGGAGGAGTGTTGCTCGGGGTCATCTTCCAGCTGGACCTGATTCGCCGAGCGCGACGTGATGCCATGCGCGCGAACACGAGTTTTGGTGCGGGCATGACAGCGATCCGGCGCGACAGGTCGGCCGGCATAATTAGAGCCTCCGAGATCATGACAACGGGCCTTCCCACTGTCGTCGCCACGACACCTGTCGCGTCGCTCATGCCACTGCTGGCTGATGGGGATGCCGAGGCCGTACCGGTGATGCAGGGTGATCGGATCGTCGGCACCGCCGCGCGGACCGACCTACTTTCAGCATTTGTCAGATCGACGGCACGCGGCATGCAGTGACGGTTCGCCCCACTGAGGCGTTCTTTGTATTTGTCCTTCCTTGTTTGACACGGCACAACGTTACTTCGTCTTCAGGGGGCTCTTTCCGCCGGCGCGTCTCGCAGCAAGGGCTCCCAAGCGCGCGATATCTCCAAGGTCTTCGAAAAGGTCAGCTACTTCGTGAAATGCCGAACGGTCGGGCTCGTCGGGTTCGAGCTCATCAAGTTCACCGAGACGCAGCAATGTGCTGACAATCGCATCGCGCATCTGCCTCGCTTCTGCCAGCCCTCTGCTTTGCGATAGGCGTTCGCTCTCGGCGCCGATGCCGTCCAGCATCTTGTCGGCGGCCTCCCGGCCCATGCAGCCGAGTTTGCACTCTGCAATCCGCCGCCTCAACAGTTGAATGATGGGATCATGCTCACCTTGAGCGGCAGGTGTGAACACGGACCTTGCAATGGTGTCTGTCAAGTACATGAAACTGGTCCCCTCGGCGATATGAACGTGGAATAAAAGTGAAAGTCTCCGGGGCCTTCTGTCTGAAGGCCCCGGCGTGGATGATACTTCAATCGATGAGCAGTCCGACCGTCGTGTCGATGCCTTCGCGGAAGATGGCCGGTTGCTCCGGTCCTTCGACGATCAGCGTGCCAACCAGGCCGCGAGCCACTCTCGAGAGTGCATGGTCAACCAGCAGGTACTCTCCAGGCACTTCGAGCTTCATGTCGACGGCGGCGGCTCCACCTGGGGGAACCGAGATTGTCTGCACATTGGGCAACGGAGCCCCGGTCAAGGAGCCTAGATTGTAGACCTTGTCGAAGATCTCGCCGATGACGTGGAAACTCGACGTCTTGTTTGGGCCACCGACGCCAAAGTAGATGCGCACCATCTCTCCGACCTTGGCTTTGAGGGCATTGTCACCCGTAAGGGCTTCGGCCGCGCCATTGAACACGTAGTATTCCGGCTGCTCGTTCATCAGCTTGTCGTAGCTTTCGGTCAGCTGGCCTGACGTTCCGAATGTTTCTTCGGTGTAGAGTTCGCCCTGCATGACATAGAATTCATGGTCGACCGGGGGCAGGCCACCTTCGGGTTCCACCAGGATCATGCCGTACATACCGTTGGAGATGTGCTGGGCTGCCGGTCCGACCGCGCAGTGATACACGTAAAGTCCGGGGTTCAGTGCCTTGAAGGTGAAACCCTTCTCCTCGCCGGGCGCCGCCATCGTGGCATGCCCGCCGCCGTGCAGTCCCGTGACCGCATGGAAATCGACGTTGTGCATGGCGGAACTGTCCTCATGGTTCTTCAGCAGAACCTCGACAGTGTCACCGACACGAACACGCACGAGCGGACCGGGAACCTTCCGGTTGAAAGTCCAGTAGTGATAACTCGTTCCATCGTCGAGTTCACCGATAACCTCGACGGTCTCGAGCCCGACCCTGACTGTCTGGGGACCTCGCTCACCGATAACGCCCGGCATATCCGTCGCCTGACGGATGATATTGAGCGGCGCTTCCGGTGTTCCCATCTCGACGGCGTGAACGTGAGTTTCGGTGGCGTCCGCGGAGCCTACATAGCCGGTCGCGCCGAATGCCAGGGCGGCGGCGGCAACAGTGGCGAGGAGCTTCTTGCGGGGGGGCATGACAGTGTCCTTTTTGACCTGGTTGTTGATAGCCGGACCTTAGGCCTGACGGTTGCGGTGCTCTTTGTGCTTCCGCAAACTGAAGAGCGACCAGGGCTTTAACCGGCCGCGAAGGCCGATATCGGCGCGAAGCACGGAAGTTGGCAGTGTCGATGACAATCCGATGAGGAGGGAAGCTCCCGAGGGGGTGCTGGGCTGGAACTCCGAATCGGGGGCGAATAGGACGGCTTTGCGGAAGGGCGGGACTTCGACCTGTGCACCTGCCGCATGGCTGCAGAGAGACTTTGATGCGAGGTAGTCTCAAGTTTTTTCTGAAGGCAGGCGCGGCGGAACGGGTCCTTTATCAGGACCGGGATGCGCCGCTCTACGATCCGGAACGCCATGACGGGGAAACACGTTAGAGGATTTGGAGGACAGACTATGGGCACAATGGCAGACAGGAAGTTCGGTTGGGTCGCGGCGCTGGCTGTGGCCTCTGGCATAGCCGTGGTCATCCCGGCGTTGGCCGCGCTGGTCGTGGGGCTGCTGAGTGTAGTGGCGATGTTGCTTTAGCTGCGGACGCATTGGTTATCGCGCCCTTATTCTCTGCTTGTCTGCCGCTTTAGCACTTTGATCTGCTGCACAATTTTTCATAAATCGATTCTGATTCAGGGAATTATGCAGATGATCGGGGAGCGCCGCCTCGCTCCCCGGCCGTCGGGAGGACCTCCTGGGGGGCGGCCTCCGCGACTCAGTTAGCTGCCAGCGCCTGGCCGAACAGCTCGGCGAAGACGGTCTTGGCCTTCCCGGTTTGCTTCACGGCCTTGGCATCTTCCGCATTGGCAGGTTCACCGACCTGGATCAGGGCGACCATGCCCATGGCGTAATGCGGCGTGCATCTTACACCGTAAACGCCTTGGGCATTGAGGGTGATGGTGAACTCCTTGTTGAACCTGCTCTTGAAGCGCTCTGCACCTTCGGGCAGCATGCCGGCGATTGCTTCGACATTGTGGCCCTTGTCGGTGGGGACGAAGCGGATCGTGTCACCAGGCGCAGCGACGATCAGGTCGGGCTCGAACACCATCACTCCCTTTGCCCCCTTATTGAGCATGTGGACTTCGATGTCGGCAGCATGGGCCACGCCAGTGACCATGACTGCCGCACCGAGGGCGAACGCTGTGAGGATGCTTCTCATTTTCCAGTCCTTTCGTGTCTGCGGCGTTGGATTGCCGTTGTTCCGGTCATAGCCCGTGATGCTGCAATGCCGTTTGCGCAAGCACAAACAACAAGGTAGAAACTCCGCAAGTTCCGACTTCCGAAAGACTCCCCGCATGCCCCTCGACAGGTCGCTCATATCAGGATTGCCTGCCTTCGCCGGATTGAGCGGCGTGGATATGGACGCGGTTCTTTCATTGGCCCGCTCATCCCGCTTCCCCAAGGGTAGCGAGGTCTTCTCGCAGGACGAGGAAGCTGGGTCCTTTTTCCTGCTTCTGTCCGGCCATATCCGGGTGGTGCGAACCACACCGGATGGAGAACAGGTCATTGCCCGTTACATCAACGAGGGCGAACTGTTCGGCATCGCCGTCGCGATGGGCCGGACGACCTATCCGGCCAGCGCGGTCGCGGCAGTCGACTGTGTCGTGCTGTCCTGGCCGAACGGCGCCTGGGAGGATCTTCAGTCACACGTCCCCGGTTTTGGCGCGAACGCCTACCAGACCATCGGCGCACGGCTTCAGGATACCCAGTCCCGCGTGATTGAAATGTCGACCCGCCAGGTCGAGCAGCGAGTTGCCAGCGCGGTAATGCGGTTGGCCCAGCAATCGGGCCGCAAGACCGAGAACGGTGTCGAGATCGATTTTCCCATTTCGCGGCAGGACATCGCCGAGATGACGGGGAGCACGCTTCACACCGTGAGCAGGCTGATGAGCGCCTGGGAGGAGGATGGCATCGTCCGCAGCGGCCGCCAGAAGGTCACGGTTATCGATCCCCATGCCCTCATGCTGGTTGCGGAGAACCGCAGGGGCAAATAGATCGTGTTCCCTCATGGTCCCGTGTGCAATCGCCGGTGGCTTCGAGCAAACGCCGAACTTCACATATTTCTGACTGACGCCGGGGCCTCTTCTTCGAATGCGGGCTTGCGCTCGTTGGATGAGTGCAGCCTGATCACGTTTAAAAGCTCCGCCGTGAAAGCGGCTTCGTCCACTTCGTGGGCGGCGGCCGCGTCCGCAACGGTGTGAAAGATGCCGAACGGGCATCCGATGCACAGCATCCGGTGGCGGATCATGACCCGGATTGTAGCAGGCCACCGGCGCATGATCTCATCGATCGACAGGTTCGTGTCCAGGGTGAAAGGCATTGTCCGGCTTCTCCTCAAGCTACAAACTTAGACGTTTCCCATCGGTGGATCGTTGTTCCGGCGCAAACAATGCGACCGCGGGGCCGCAATGCCGCCTGGCTGTGCAGAAGCGGATTCCGGGGTTGCTTCCCAAGCCTGCATGAAGTTTGCGCTTCGACAAACAAGTGTCCGGCCGGATTTGCTAGCCTTCGCCGGAGTGGATGGCGCGGCATGCGCCCGATCCATTGTTGTTGAACCCGGAGCCTTGATCATGACCGCAGAAGAATTGGCCGATATTCCCGCCATCGACGTCCGCACCATCCCGCCCCATGAGCGCCACCCGAGGATCTTCTCGATGCTTGAGTCGCTGGAACCGGGTCACGCCTTTGCCGTCGTCAGCGATCACGAGCCGCGGCCGCTGCAGTACCAGATTGAAGCGAGATTCCCGGATGTCTTCGGCTGGACCTATGTCGAACAGGGGCCGGAGGTCTGGCGTGCAATCATTTCGAGGGAGGCAGCCAGCTGCTGCGGTTGCTGCGGCGGCTCCTGATGCTTGTCCATCGCCGCCCAGGCGTGCGATGGATCCCAGTCCATCGAGATCCGTGTCCGGTGCGAAAGCAACGACAGTGACCGGCGCCTCGCTTTCAAAATGGACCATGTCCTATTTCGCCGCAGCGCTCCTGTCGCTGCTTGCGGCGGAAGCCCTGATGGCTGCGGGCTATGGATATCCGGCCGACGGGCTTCGGGCTCCTTCGACACTGGCGGTGGTCCATCTGAGCGCGGTCGGCTGGCTCAGCCTGCTGATGTGCGGGGCCCTGTTCCAGTTCATACCGGTGCTGGTGAATCGGCCGCTCGCCGGGGCCCGCATGATGCTGCCCGCGCTTCTGTGCATCGTCCCGGGCCTGGTGTCGCTGGTGTCGGGATTCCTGGCGATGGACGGCCTGCTGGAGACCGCAGCGCCACTGCTGACGATGGGCGGGTTTCTGCTCTGCGCAGGCTTCGCCATGGCGGCGGGATCGATCGGCCTGACGCTCGCGCGGTCCCGGCCGCTGCCGATCCCCTCGGCTTTCGTGGCCGCGGGACTTGCAGGCCTTCTTGTCGCTGTCGCGCTTGG
>LADQ01000065.1 GCA_000961635.1 Hoeflea sp. BRH_c9
GGCGGGTCAGCGCCATGCAGGACTTTGTCGCCGATGCGGCGCATCAGATGCGCACGCCGATCACCGCGCTGCGGGCGCAGACCGAACTGGCCATGGAGGAAGATGATCCGCGCAAGCTCAAGACACAGCTGCGCCGTATCCGTGACCGGGCGGTTGGCGTCAGCCGTCTGACCGATCAATTGCTGTCACATGCCCTGGTCACCCACCGCGCTGATTCAGCCACCCTCGAACTCATCGATCTCAGGCGCGTCGCTGTGGAGGCCGAGCGCGAGGCAAGGCGAACCGGCGGCGCCACCGGGATCGAGCTTGATCTGCCCGCCGACCCGGTGATGGTGAATGGCGACGCCTTCAGCCTGCGCGAGGCGGCGCGCAACCTGATCACCAATGCGCTTGCGCACGGCACACCGCCGATCTGCCTGAAAGTGAGCATCACACAGGGCGGCAAGGCGTTGATCGCCGCCCATGATCAGGGTCCGGGCATGAACCCGGTTCAACTCGAACGGATCGGCCAGCGGTTTGCCCGTGACGCCGCCAATCCGCAAAGCGCTGGACTTGGCCTGGCGATCGTCGCCGAGGTGGCCGAATTTCATCAGGGGTCGATCAGAACAACGGCGCAAGCCGTTGCCGGATTCGAGGTCGGCATCGAACTGCCGCTCACCCCTGCATCCGTTGTAGCCGAGGTTGACAGCGAATGACCCACCGCGCAGCCCTTCTCCCGATGGCGGTCGCCGCCCTTGCCGCGCTTATACCGGCCACCGAGGCAGCCGAGACCATCACTCGTTTTGAGGCATCCGAAAGTCAATCGGGCGACCTTGTCATTGCCAGCGTCACCGACCTGGATTTCATGCGGCCGCTGATTTCGGCTTTCCAGCACGACAATCCCGGTATTTCGGTGACCTATGTCGAGGACACATCCAACAATCTCGACGCCAGCGTCGCGCTCGCCTGCGCTGACCGCTCCTTCCTGGCCGATCTGGTGATATCCTCCTCGATCGCCCAGCAGGTTCGCCTGGTCAATGGCGGCTGCGCTCGCGAGATTGACAGTCCTGTTCTCTCGATCCTGCCCGACTGGGCGCAATGGCGTGGCGAACTGATTGGCCTGACTTACGAACCGGCAGTCATGGTCTACAACAAGGCGGCCTTCGTCATGGACGGACCGCCGCGCAGCCGCTTCGACCTGATCGATCTGATGCGGCAGTCTGGCGTTCTCAACGGACGCATCGCCACCTATGACATCGAGGATTCGGGTGTCGGCTATCTGTTCGCCTTCCAGGATTCCACCGAGGCCAGCACCTGGGGCCGGTTGATCGAGGGTTTCGGACGCAACAACGTCGCCACATTCTGCTGCAGTTCGGATGTCATCGACCGGGTCGCCGACGGACGTGCCTATATCGGCTACAATGTCTTGGGGTCTTATGCGCTGTCGCGGGCGGAAGATGACCCTCGCATCGGCGTTATCCTGCCGGACGACTACACGCTGGTGCTGGCGCGTGCCGGATACATTCCGCGTGAAGCCCGCAACGCCACCGCCGCCCGGGCCTTTCTGGAGCTTGCATTGTCGCCGCAGGGACGGTCAATCCTCGACGGCGAAACCCGGCTGCTCACGCCGCTGAGCGGACCGGGCGCCTTGGCTCGCCTGAGCGGCGACGAAGAAACGGCGTTCAGACCGATACCGCTGTCACCGGCGCTGCTGGTTTCCCTCGACCGCGCCAAGCGGGCGCGGTTCCTGTCGCAATGGCGCAAATCCGTGACTCCGCCAAACCCTTGAGCCGGAACAGATGCCTTGTCCGGCAACTTGAACAGCCCGCCTGCCGCGCTGAAACAGAAACGGACGGGCTGGATGCTCCAGCCCGTCCGTCTCTTCATCTAAACGTCGTTATCAGTTTACCGCTGACGCGAAACCATCAACGGTGAAGAAAAGGGTTTCGCCGGAGCTGTCATCAATGCCGTCATTGTCGGTCGCAACATAGGCCTTGCCATCGGCGTCGATGGCGAGCCCCTCGACCTTGTCGACAACATAGCCATTGAGCGATTTGAGATCGGGGAGAAGATCGCGGACTTCTTCCTTTTCAACCAGTGGCAATTCGCCACCCAACGCTGCCGGAGCCAACTGGCTGAGCGCCACGCGGTAGATCTTCTTGATCGCGGCCTTGTCGCCGATCTGGTTGTCGCGCTCGACGATGTAAGCGTAATCGCCGTGGATCGCGATGTCGGACAGGCCGACCCAACCCTTGGCAGCCGGCGCATTGAGCGGGTAGCGCACCGCGCCCCATTCTTCGCTCTCGATGTTGTAGGCCACAAGCTTGACCTCACCTTCGGCATCATCCTTCCAGGACCGCTGAACCGGCATCCACAGCACATTGCCTTGGCGCGCAATGCCCTCGAACCCGAAACGGATTTCATTGGCCAGCAGTTCGACGGGAAGCGCTACTTCCTTCTTGATCACGCCCTTGGCGTTGACGTTGTAAAGCGCATGCGGAACCAGCTTGCCGGTGTTGCCTTCGGAGGCCAGCCAGAACCCGCCCTTGCCGTCAAGCGTCACGCCTTCGATGTCGAGCTTCTGGGCCGGAGCGCCGCCACGGGTGATGTCGAGCGCGGCTATGATGCGAGCCGGCACCTGTGTGGCGTCAATGGTGAAGATCCGCGGCTGAAAACCGTAGAAACTGTCATTGATCGCATAGAGCATGCCATTCTTTTCCGGATCCGCTGCCAGGCCGGAAAGAGCGCCCCATCCGATCAGGCTGTCCGCGCCCGCCGAGGTGATCTGCGGATAAGCGGCAGGCGCTTCCTGCTGCTCATACACCATCACATGGCTGCGCACGCCGCCATCTTCGATCAGGTCGGCTTCATTGGCCGAAACCAGCAGATTGCGCGAGGCGATCGCAACAATGCCTTCCGGGGCGATGCCCGACGGCAGGATTTGCTTGAGCACCGGCTGCGCCGGATCGCTCACATCATACACGCCGATAACCGAGGCGCGCTCGGCCCCGACGAAGACATAGGGCACACCATTAAAGGTACCTACTTCGATCGATTCCGGTTCCGCGCCCTTGGCGTCGGAACGCTTGTCAGGATAATGGCCGGCTTCGACGATGGCGTATTCGAACGACATGCCGGAATCGTAGACCACGGTGCCGTCCTTGTTGAAGATGGTCCAGCCGCGCGAACCGCCTTCATAGTCGCCCTCATTGGCAATGGCGAAATGGGTGTCGTCGATCCATTTCACCGCATCGGGTTCGCGCTTGCGGTCTGCCTGGGTCTCGGTAAAGTTCAATGCGCCGCGTTCATCGGTCAGATCGACGTTTTCAAGCGTCACCGCGCCGGCGGAGAAATGCGAGATGACCTTGCCGTCACGGCCGATCACCACGATGTGGTTGTTTTCCTGAAGCGTGACGACGGTTTCGCCAAGTCCGTTGACGTCGACGAATTCCGGCTCGGGATCTTCGGCTCCGATTTCGGCCAAACCGGTCACATCCGTGTACCGCAGGCTGCCGCAATCGGCGGCGCCATCCTTGACGTCGATCATTGCGACCTGGCCGGCCGGCAGTTGCGGCAGCACGCCGTCATTGAGGTCTTCATCCCGCTCGTTTTCAATGGCGATGACCAGGAATGAACCATCCTTGGCTTTGGCGATCGAGTCCGGCTGACCGCCAAGTTCGCACTCGGACGTCACGGTCTTCGCATTGATGTCCAGGGTCACGAGCTTGCCGCCAACCGCGACATAATCCTTCGACGTGTTGACCGCAACAAAGGCGGTGTTGCCAATGATGGTTGTCGATGTCGGCTCGCCGTCCATCGCAATATTGCCCAGCGGCTTGGGAGCGGCCGGGTCGGCGATATCGACGAGGCCAACGACGCCCAGCGGGCTGTCGGTGTAGACGAGCCGCATGCCGTCTTCGGTGGCTGCAATGATTTCCGATGATGTCTCGCGGTCCTGATCTTCGCCCGCCGCCATGTTGAGCGGCGTGGCGAAGGACGACACGCGGTTGAAATTCAGGTCCGCGGCGGATGCCGAAGCGGCAATGATGGCAAATACGGAGGTAAAGCTGAGCAATCGCAACATTTGGAAGTCTCCCGGTTTGATTCAACGGGATGTGGCACAGGCACGATTGCAGGGTCATGACATTCAGATGACGGTTTTATGAAACCGGCGGCGAGCAGACGCCCGGCACAAGACGACTGCCGGGCGGCATGCGCGATCAGGCCAAAAACGGTCTACGCCACTTCACGGATGGCGATATCGTGATCCGCCGCGCCCTCTGCCAGAGAAAAGTTGCGGTCGAGATCCTTGAGGAGGGCCGGCTTTCCATAATAATAACCTTGAAAGGCGTGACAGCCGGCTGCGGTGGCGCGCAGCCTGTCGTCTTCCGATTCAATCCCTTCGGCAACAACCAGCTTGCCGGACCGCCGGGCGATTTCGACAACGGCGCTGACAAACACATCGGTCACGAGATCAGCGCCAAGCGCGCAGATGTAGCTCTTGTCGATCTTGATCACGTCGAATGGCAATGCCCGCAATTGATTGAACTCGGAATACCCCATCCCGAAATCATCCAATGCAATTGAAAACCCGCTGTCCTGCAGCGCCTTCAATTGCGCGGCTATGACCGCGTTGACCGCAAGTGAGGCGCTTTCCGTGATCTCAATGACAATTCGCCGGGGATCGGTTCCGGTTTCCTGAAGAATATCGAGCATCCTGTCGAGCAGGTCGTGGCTCGCAATCTGGGTGGCTGAAAGGTTGATGTTGATCCGGACCGGTGGCAGGTTTTCCATATCCTGGCAAACCTGGCGCAAAACATAGTAGCCGATATCGGCGATCAACTGAGACCGCTCCGCGACAGGAATAAACACGTCCGGGGGGATCTCGCCTCTCAAGACATGCCTCCATCGCAGCAACGCTTCATAGGCGACAAGCCTGCCATTTCCATCAACGATCGGTTGGTAGGCAATACCGAGTTGCTTGAGAAGAATTGCCGCACGCAGTTCCCGC
Organism: Hoeflea sp. BRH_c9; assembly: GCA_000961635.1. GTDB lineage: Bacteria > Pseudomonadota > Alphaproteobacteria > Rhizobiales > Rhizobiaceae > Hoeflea. The sequence continues at coordinate 4,991 of LADQ01000065.1, forward strand.
ACCAGCGCCTTCTCGTTGCGAAGATCGGTCAGCATCTCCTCCTTGAACAGCGTCGAGCAGGCCCGCCCACCTTTCTTGGAGGCATAAAGCGCCATGTCGGCATTGGCGATCAGGGACCCCCAGGTTTTCCCGTGAACCGGCGCAAGCGCAATGCCGATTGAAGCCGAGACCGGCAACCGCTTCGAACCGATGGTGGCGCCTTGCCTAAGCCCGTCGACAAAACGCATGCAAAGCTCACGCGCAAATGCGGGCGTTATCGGATCGGAGTGCTCTAATAGAACGCCAAATTCATCGCCGCCCAGACGCCCGACAAGAGCATCGGTAAAATGCAATCGCAATTGCTTGGCGAAAAAAATCAAGACCTCATCGCCGGCCGGGTGGCCGTAAGTGTCATTGACATGCTTGAAATGGTCTATGTCCACCAGGAACAAGGTCGCATTGTTCCGCTTCCCGAGCGCTTGCAGGATTAACTTGGACTCGGCGACAAACTTTTCCCGATTGTTCACACCGGTCAGAGTATCCCGCTCGGACTGTTTGAGCACATGATGGTGTTTTTTCTTCAGAACCGCCAATTGACCGCGCAAGGCCAAGACCAGGACTGCAAGGCCGGCAATCAGGACAACCGCAAGCCCGAAAACCGCCAAATCGGCCAGCAGGGACGGCGTATTGCCCGTTGGATCGATTAATCCGGTGACGTAGCCGATCAAAATGGAGAAAAGGAACATGCCTGCAACCATGGCCCCGAACCGGAATTCAACACCCGCGCTCAACAAGGCAGTCTTAATCTGTCTCGACATCGTCAATTCCATCACTGGCTGATTGCCGGTCGGAGCTCCGTCCGCAGTGGACACAGCTTTCCAACCAAGTTTGGTTCATATTGTGAAAAAGGCCGGGTTTGGTGGTCGGTGGAAACATGGGCTCCGCATATCGCGCATGGTGGGCAATTCCAGATTTGGATAGTCATTATGTTGCAATGCACGATGCCAAAATCATATTAAAGTAAAATGAATAAGTGATTGCAATTGTTTGGAAAGATGGCCCAACACACACCGGAGCCGATCTTGAACCCATCCCAGGCACCGGACTCGCTGCCGGCGCTTGGGAGCTACTCGCTCACGCCGTAGCAGGCATAGGTCACATCCATGAACTGCCGGGCGCAGGCCTGCCAGGAAAAATCCATGGCGCGGGCGCGGGCGAGACCCTTGTCAACGTCAAGACAGGCAAGCGCCGCCTTGCGCAAGTCCTGGTCCAGCACGCCTGCGCCGCTGTCTCCGAGAATATCCTTCGGGCCGGTGACCGGATAGGCCGCGAACGGCACCCCGGAGGCAAGCGCCTCGAGCAGCACCAGACCGAATGTGTCGGTCAGCGATGGAAACACGAACACGTCGCCCATGGCATAGAGTGCCGCCAGTTCAGCGCCGGAGCGGGGTCCGGTGAAGCTGACGTCCGGATAACGCCTCTTGAAATCCTCAAGCATCGGCCCGCCGCCGACCACCAGCTTGCTGCCGGGCAGGTCCATGGCCAGAAAGGTTTCGACATTCTTCTCCACCGCGATCCGTCCGACATGCAGGAACACCGGTTTGGCAAGGGTGAGCGGCGCGGGGTAATCGGGGTGAAACAGCGTGGTGTCGACGCCGCGCGACCAGATATGCAGATTGCGAAAGCCCTTGGCCCCGAGTTCACTTCGCAGGCTTTCCGTCGCCACCAGGCAGCCGCGCCCGGCATTGTGGAACCAGCGCATGAATGAATAAAGCCAGCTTTCGGGAACCGGATAGCGCGCCGAGACATATTCCGGAAAACGGGTGTGATAGCTCGAGGTGAAGCCATTGTGCCTGAGCGCGGCGCGCCGCGCCAGCAGGCCCAACGGACCTTCCGTGGCAATATGGATGAAATCGGGGTTCGAACCGGCAATACGCCGGGACACACGCCACGGCGTCGTCAGCGCCAGCCGGATCTCCGGATAACCCGGCAGCGGCACGGTTCGGAACTCGGCCGGCGAGAGAATGTCGACGTCAATCCCGAGCGGCCCCAGGTCGCGCACAAGATTTTCGATTGACCGGACCACGCCGTTGATCTGAGGACGCCAGGCATCGGTGACAATGAGCAGTTTGGGCATGCACCGGTCCGCCTGGCGGTTGGCCTTACAGGTCTTTCACCATCTGATAGCCGCGCAATGCCAATCGAGCAACAGTGGCATCGGCACGGCCGCGGTGTTGATGCATCAAACGCCGCTGAGCAGCCTACAGCGCCAACCGCAATTTGCGGTCCGCCCCGCGCGAGCAGCAGGCCATCATCCGGTTGCCTTCCGCCTTTTCCGTCGACGTCAACACCTTGTCGCGATGATCAATCGCGCCTTGCAGCACCCTGACTTCGCAACTGCCGCACAGGCCTTCCTCGCAATCGCTGGGCACATCGATGCCGGCCGCACGCACGGCTTCAAGCAGCGTCTGCCCGGCGGCGACCGAGAGCGTCAGGCCGGAATCAGCTAGCTCCACCTCAAATGCCGTGTCATCCGCATAGGCGCCGCCGGCGTCCGAGCTGAACGCCTCGCAGCTGAATGCGCCTTCGGGCAGACCGGCACACAGACCCGCGAGTTCATCGAGCAGGCTCTGCGGACCGCAGGCATGAATCCGCGCGCCCTCGGTCCAGGTTTCAAGGATCGACGCCAGATTGGCCCGACCGCCCTCCCCTGCAACATGCAGGACAAGGCGGTCGCCGTGTTCGGTGACGAGATGATCCAGAAAGGCCATGGATTGGCGGCTGCGGCCGGAATAATGCACCACATAGTCGCGTCCCAGCGCTTTGAGCCGGTCAGCCATCGCCACAATCGGCGTGATGCCAATGCCGCCGGCAATCAGTATGTGCCGGGCCGCGTCCTCCTCAAGCCGGAAATAGTTTTTCGGACCGCGCATTCGCACCGTCATGCCGGCCGTCAGCCTGTCATGGATGAACGCAGAGCCGCCGCGGCCTGACTCCTCGCGCAGCACGGCGATGGTGTAGTCCTGATTCGGCGCGCGCCCGCACAGGGAATATTTGCGGGTGAAATCTCCAAGCACCAGATCAATGTGGGCGCCCGGCGTCCAGGCCGGCAGCGCTAGCCCGTCCGGGTCTTCGAGCTTGAGCAGCTTGATCCCCCTGGCGGCATCTTCAATTTTCGCGATGCGGACGGTGCGGGCGATTTCCTTGCTCGAGGGAGCGCCGACCGGGAATGAAATGCTGGACGCTGCAAGGGACGGATCGAACCGCTCCGGATTTTTCGCCGGGTCCCACTCGACCATGAGCTTGTCCGGGCCGTGAAACGCCAGGCTCGGCAAATAGGTGAATTCCTGATCCTCGACCAGCCGCATATGCGGCAGGCGGCGGGTCAGTTCCTCGATGAAGATCCGCATCTCCAGCCGGGCGAAATTCTTGCCCATGCATTGATGGCTGCCATAGCCGAAGGTCAGGTGCTCGACCGCGCTGTCGCGATAGATATCGAGAAAATCACCGTTCTCGAAATGCCTCGGATCGTGATTGGCCGAGGCGCTGACTATAAGCAGCTTGGCGTCCTTGGGGATGGCGACGCCGGAAATCTCGGTATCGCGCGTGGCCTGCCGCCGCCAGGCAACCACCGAGCCGTCCAGCCGCAGGCACTCCTCCACCGCATTAGGTATCAGCCCAGGATCCTTGCAGATCCGGTCCCACACCAGCCGGTTTGACAGCAGTTGCTTGAGCGCGTTCGCGCTGGCCAGCGACGTGGTTTCATGTGCCGCCACGATAATCGCCATCATCATCGAGTGCAGATAGGAATCGGTAACGATGTCGGGAATCTCGGCGTTCTTGCGAATGGCGTCATGCATCCAGCCTTTGCCGTCCGGCTCTTTCCGCATTTTCTCGAGCACCTGCCCGGCAAATTGCCAGAACCGGCCGACGGTATCGGCCACTTGCAGCTGCTGCTCGGGCGTCGGCTTGCCCCAGGTGTTGACGGTATGGGCGACCGAGAATTCCTTGAGAGTGTCCATGTCCTCCTTCGGCACTCCGAGAAAATGCAGCGCCACCGTCAGCGGAATTTCCCACAGCATCGCCTCGACCAGATCGGCCTGGCCGCGGTCGATGAAGGCATCGACTTTCTCACGGGTGAGCCTGCGGATCATCTCTTCGTGTCCGGCCAGATTGGATGGCAGGAAATGATCCATCAGCGCCCGGCGGCGCTCCATGTGCGCCGGTTCGTCCTCGTTCACCAGGGTCCGGTTCATCGCATAATTGTAGCGTTTGAGGGTAGCAAGCGCCTCCGCGCTCGGCGGCACCACCCGTTCCAGCGCAATCGACGGCGAGAACGTGATGTTGTCGCGAAACACCGCCTTGACGTCGTCATAGCGGCTGACCACCCAGTAGCCGAGCTCGGGGCTGTAGAACACCGGCTCCTGCTCGCGCGACCATTTGAGCGCTTCCGCCGGATTGGCCAGATAGGCCGGGGCGAAAGGATCGAATGCAGCCGCTTGCGCCGAGATCGGACACCCGCCCGCGCCCGCATGCGCCGGGCAAGCCATCGCCTTGTCATCCGCCATCGGCATTTCCTCCCCACGTCGCATTTTGCTTGTCTTGATTTGCACCTGAACCCGAAAAGGCAATGGCCGCGGTCTTGCCCCACAGCGGCCATCTCCTTCCAGCCCCCGGATCACACGGGTGGAACCCGCCCGTCAAGCGGCGCCGGCTGTTCGCCTATTCCTTGGTGTAAGGCTGACCATCGGCTGCCGGCGCGCGCGCGCGTCCAATGAAGCCGGCGACCACGACGATCGTGGCGATGTAGGGCGCCATGGCGAGAAACTCCGACGGGATCGGCGTCTGCAACAAGGCCAGCTTCTGCTGCAGGGAATCGGCAAATCCGAACACAAGTGCAGCCATCAGCGCGCCGACCGGGTGCCAGCGGCCAAAGATCATCGCGGCAAGCCCGATATATCCGCGCCCGCCGGTCATGTTCTCATCAAACCGGCCGACCGATCCCAGGGTGAACCACGCCCCGCCAAAACCCGCAACCATGCCGCCGAGCGTCACATTGATGTAGCGGGTCCTGTAGACGTCGATGCCCAATGTGTCGGCCGCGCGCGGATGCTCGCCCACCGCCCGGGCCCTGAGCCCGGTCCGGGTGTAAAACAGGTAATAGGTCGCCACCGCCACCATGATCAGCGCGCCATAGACGAAGATGTTCTGGTAAAACAGCATCGGACCAATGACCGGAATATCTCCCAGAATCGGAATCTTGATCGCCCGGAACACCGGCGCGTTGTTGAGCGACCGGTACTCCTGAAACACCTGGCTGCTGACATAGGATGTGAATCCCAGCACGAACAGATTGATCACCACGCCGGCAATGATCTGGTCCATCCGGTAGGTCACCACCAGCGCCGCCAACACGAAACCGAACAAGCCGCCAACCGCGACAGCCGCCGCCAATCCGGTCACCCCGCCCAGGATCGAGCCCACCAGGGCCCCGGCGAAAGCGCCAGCCAGCAGCATGCCCTCGATCGCGATATTGACGACCGCCACCCGTTCACACAGCACGCCGGCGAGGGCTCCAAGCGCGATCGGCACCGCGCGCACCATGGTTGCCTGCAGCATGCCGGTCAGCGAGAACGCCTTGCCTGCCGTCGCCCAGACCAGAAAGGTCACAACCACCAGAGCCAGGCCGATGCCAAGCGACAGCGACGACCAGCGCATTCCCCCGCGAAGGAACTGGCGGGCGCCGAGGAACGCCAGGATACCCGCGACAATGAGATTGAACTGCGCCGCCGGAACGCTCAGATCGGGCAGCACCAGCGCATCGGTTGGCCGCGACAGCCGGAACACAGCGCTGCCTTCGCTGCCGGCGCCGAACACCAGCGCCACCAGCACCGCCAACGCAATCAAAACGGCTCCGGTGATTCGGGCTTGTTTCTGTTTGCCAAGATCGAGCCTGGCGGGAGAACTGGATGTGGTTTGAGTGGTCATCGCCATGCCTGCTATTTACCCTGCACTGTGGCGGGCTTTCGAAAACCCCAGGGGAATATCGCGCGCACCAGCATCGGCGCCGCGATGAAGACGATGATCAGGGCCTGGATGATGCCGATCAGATCGATGCTCACACCGGCGTCGACCTGCATTTGCCGCCCCCCAGCTTCGAGTCCGCCGAACAACAGCCCTGCCAGGAGCACCCCGAAAGGGTGCGACCGGCCCAAAAGCGCCACCGCGATAGCATCAAATCCGATACCGGCGGAAAATCCCGGCGTCACCCTGTCAAGCACCCCGAGCACCTGCACCGATCCGGCCAACCCCGCCAGTGCACCAGCCGAGGCCATCGCCAGAACGATGGTCATGCCGGACCGGATCCCTGCGAAGCGGGCGGCGTCCGGGCTCGCGCCGCTTGCCCGGAACTCGAAACCGAGCTTGGTTTTGAACAGCAGCCAATAGACAAAGAACACAGCGGCCAGCGCCAGGAAAACGCCGGCATGGACCCGAAGGTTGGGGTCGATCCATTCCAGCAGTCTGGGCAATTCGGCATGGTCCGGAATCGACTTGGATATCGGATCGGCACGCCCGGAGCGCTGCACGAACGGCAGACGCAGCATGTAGTCAATCAGCCGGTAGGCAATCAGGTTGAGCATGATCGTCGAAATCACCTCATGCGCGCCGGTGGCGGCGCGAAGCCAACCCGCGATCCCCGCATAAAACGCTCCCGTCAATGCTCCGCTCAAAAGGCAAAGCGGCAACAGCAAATAGAATGGGAGTTCGGGGAAACTGAACCCGGTGATCACCGCTGCCATTCCGCCCATCAGGATCTGGCCTTCGGCGCCAATGTTGAAAAGCCCGGCGCGGAACCCGAGCGCCAGGCCCAGCCCGGCAAGGATGAGCGGCGTCGCCGCCGTCAGTGTTTCCGAAATCGCATTGAGCGAGCCGACCGAGCCTTGCAGCAGCGCCAGATAGGATCTGGCGATCGTCGCCGGATCCACGCTGGTCGCCAGCATGGTCAGCGCCCCAAGCACCAGCGCCGCGGCAATCGCGAACAGCGGCACGATGACCAGATCCTCGAACTCGCCGCGTCCGGGTGCGGCCCGCTTCAACAGGTTCTGGATGACGATGTCGGTCTTGCTATCGGTCTTGCTATCGCTCATGCCACTGCTCCCGCCATCGCAAGTCCGACGGCATTTTTGTCGACCGCACCCTTGCTGGCGTCAAATTCGGCCACAACCTTGCCCTTGAACATCACCAGAATGCGATCGGACAGCGCCAGGATCTCGTCGAGTTCCGACGAGACGATCAAGACACCGTCCCCCTCGTCCCGCGCATCAATCAAGCGTTGGTGGATATATTCAATCGAACCGACATCCAGACCGCGTGTCGGCTGCGCGGCGATCAGGAATTTGGTGTCGCGCGACATCTCGCGGGCAACGACAAGCTTTTGCTGATTGCCGCCCGACAGGTTCCCCGCCGCGGCGAACACCGACGGCGTGCGGACATCGAACTCGGCGGAATTGCGCGCGGCCGTTTCCTGCACCTTGTCCCAGCGTATCTGCATGCCCGAGGAAAACCGCTCGTCATAATAGGTGTCGAGCACCATGTTTTCGGCAACGCTGAAACTGGTAATGATGCCGGTGCGTTGACGGTCCTCGGGAATATGGGCGATGCCCATCTTGTGGCGCGCGCGCGGCGAGGCGCGGGTAATGTCCTCGCCTGAATAACGGATCGAGCCGCCGACAACCTCCCGCAAGCCAGCGAGAGCTTCGACAAGCGCGGTCTGGCCATTGCCCTGCACGCCGGCGATGCCGACGATCTCGCCGCTCCTGACTGAAAATGACAGATGATCGACAGCCACCGAGCCGTTCTCATTGAGCACCACAAGGTCAGTGGTCTCCACCAGCACCGGACCCGGCTGATAAGGAGCCTTGACCACATCGAAGCTGACCGGTCGACCGACCATCATCTCCGCCAGTTCCATCGTTGTCGCCGTTGCGGGATCACTCTCGCCAACGATCTTGCCGCCGCGCAAGACGCTGATCCGGTCGGCGATTTCGAGGATTTCGTTGAGCTTGTGGGTGATGAACACCAGTGCCTTGCCGGCATCGCGCAGGGATTTGACGATCTCGAAAAATTCCTCGACCTCCTGAGGCGTCAGCACTGCCGTCGGCTCATCGAGGATCAGCACCTCGGCCGAGCGGAACAGCACCTTGATGATCTCCACCCGCTGCTGAACGCCGACCGGCAAATTTTCGATCAAGGCGTCGGGATCAACCTCAAGGCCGTATTTCTCCCGAATATCGAGCACCTGTGCCCGGGCGGTATCGAGATCGAGAAAATCCATCCTGCCAGTGGGTTCAACGCCCAGCACCACGTTTTCAGCCACCGTGAACACCGGCACCAGCATGAAGTGCTGATGCACCATCCCGATGCCCGCCGCGATTGCTTCTCCGGGTCCGTCGAAACTGACCGGTTTGCCGTCGATCAGGATCTCGCCCTCGTCGGGCCGATAGAGACCGCACAGCACATTCATCAAGGTCGATTTTCCGGCGCCGTTCTCACCCAGCAGGCCCAGCACTTCGCCGCTGCGGATGGTCAGGTTGACATCCGAATTGGCCACCACCGACCCGAAGCGCTTGGTGATCCCGCGCAGTTCAACATCCATGTCCCGCTCCCTGGCGTCTGGCGGCGCAGGGCAATGCCCTGCGCCGGTCTTTCAACCGAGCGGATTACTTCGGAGCAACCGTGATTGAACCGTCGATGATGCCGGCGCGGATGGCCTCGAGTTCCTGCTTCAACTCAGCCGGCACCGCCTCTTCCATGTCGTGGAACGGCGCCAGATCAACGCCGCCACTGGCCAGCGATCCCAACAGGATACCGCCTTCAAACTTGCCGTCCATGGCCTGCTTGATCACGTCGAACACCGTCGCGTCCATCCGCTTGGTGATTGAGGTGAGATAGACCTGCTTTCGCTCCGGATCGGTGAGATAGAGATCCGCGTCGACGCCAATGATCTTGAGCTTGTCCGGGCCGAGTTCGGCTGCGAGCGTTGCCGAGCCGAGACCGACGGGTCCGGCGACGGGCACAATAATATCAGCCCCCTCGTCATAGAGGTTCTGGGCAAAGGCCCGGCCATCGTCAAGCGAATCGAAATTGTTGGTGAACAGCCCTTCGCGGGCCTTCGGGTCCCATCCCAGAACGCTGACGGACGCGCCCTTCTGTTCGTTGTAATAGGCGGCGCCTGCGTGGAAACCATCCATGAAGATCGTCACCGGCGGAATATTGATGCCGCCAAACACGCCCAGCACCCCGGACTTGGTCATGCCGGCAGCCAGGTAACCGGCCAGGAAGGCCGCCTCATCGGTGGCATAGACCTGGCCCAGAATGTTGGGGACCACGGGATCATAGGCATAGTCGACGATGGAGAATTTCTGCTCCGGATTGGCTTCCGCCGCTTTCTTCGTGGCGTCGCCAAGCAGGAAGCCGACCGTGATGATCACATCGCAATTGCCGCCGAGCAACGAATTGATATTGGCTTCATAATCCGTCTCGGCCTGGGATTCGAGAAAACGCCCTTCGATGCCGAGTTTCTCCTTGGCGTCCAGAACGCCCTTCCAGGCGGTTTGGTTGAAGCTGTTGTCGTCAATGCCGCCGGTGTCGGTGACCTGACACGCGGTGAAGGCTGAAGCAGCCGTCGCCGAAGCTAAAAAAAGCGCCACTGCGGCGGCGATGCCGGCTGATTTTTTTCCAACAAAGTTCATAATGACCTCCAGTTTGGTTTGCGTGCCAACGAATAGACCGATTGGACAGCATAGGCTGGCATCCAACCTGCGACAATGGCCCTTCAGACCGAAACAGTAGCGACCAGCCACCCGATTCCGTTGACATGCATCAATTGGCGAAAAATATCTTCCGGAATGCGGAACTCATCATCGCGCCGTCCCGCGGAGAATGGTTTCGGCCTCACGTTCAACCGCGTCCATTCCGTTCCGGACGATGTCCTCCAGATCGGTATCGCGCCGGTCGTCAACTCGCGACAGATCGATCATGTCTCCAACGGCAATGGCGACGCGGGAAAACGGCAACGGCGCTTCCTGCCTGTCCCAGCGCGAGCTGAGCACGATCTTGCTGGAACTGGCCACGCCGACGGGCGCGAGCATCACGCCGTGAAGCGCGCTGAGATGCATCGCGCCGGAGCGGATGCGGTGATAGGGGCCGGACGGACCGTCAAGCGCCAGCGCGATCAGGCTGGCATTTTCCCTCACCTGCTGCACCAGCGCCGGAAAACCGTGGGTTCTCGTTTCGGCTGGAAGCAGGACCGGCCGGTATCCGAACCATCGGCTGATTAGCCCGATGACATTTCCGCGAAAGGAATCCACCGTGATCACCACCGCCTGCCTGCCTTTCGCCAACGGGAACAGGGGCAGATATTTGCCATGCCAGAATATCGCCAGAACCTGATGGCCCTCGGCAACATAGCGGTCCAGTTTACCAAGTTGCCTTGTATCCTTGCGAAGTGTCACGCTCCACGCCCACAACACCGCAATGAGGGTTCCGGCAACAACTCGGACGCCAACGGAGACAGCGATTCGCCGCCAAAGCTCAATCATGCTTGTCCACCTTGCTATCCGGGAGGATGGCGTCCGCCGCAGCATGAGCAAAGTTTCCGACAATATCCATTTCGCGTTCAATCAGGCGCCGGACCCGCATCCAAAGGCTCTCGGCCACGCCGGACCGGCGCCGTCGCTCGCCAATGATCCGTTGATAATAGGCCCGGGTTCGGGCAACCGTCACGTCTATCGCAAAGGCGGCAGCGGTCTTGCGCGCCGCCTGCCGCAGCGCTTGACGCCTCTTTTCCCGGGCGCCGCCAATTTCAGCCAAGGCTGCGGCAAACCCGGCCGCGTCCGCATCCGCCGGCAGCAAGCGGCCATTGACCTTGTCCGCCACCACTTCGCGGACGCCAGGCGCATTGAGCGCAACCACCGGGCACCCGGCCGTCATGGCTTCCACGAGCACCAGCCCTTGCGTTTCGGAAAAGGAGGAAAACGCAAAGACATCCATTGCCGCATAAGCGTCAGCCAGGGCCGCACCTTTCAGCACGCCGGCAAAATGAACCCGATCACTGAACTCTTCGTGGCTGAGCGCCCGTTCCATTGCCGGACGGGATGGCCCGTCTCCGACGATCAGCACATGCGCGTGGGAATTCTGTCGAAGAAACAACAGGAGCGCGGAGCTGAGGAAATCGAGATTCTTCTCCGGCGCCAGCCTTCCGACATGGCCGGCCAGAAACGCCTCCGCCGGGATTGCCAAGGCGGCGCGTCCACGCGTGCCCACGCCGCCGGCAAAGCAGGCGACATCGACGCCGGTCGGCACCACGGCGATGGGGGTCCGCACGTCGTGATCGATGAGGAAATCGGCAATGCTCTGGCTCGGCGCGATCACCCCGTCACAAAGGTCGCAATAGCCAAGCGACAGGCTCAACGCCAGACGTTTGAGCAGATCTGAATCCTGGGCCACATAGTGTCCGTACAGTTCGTAGCGGGTGTGGTGGGTGAAGACCACCGGCACATCAAGCGTGCTGGCGGCGCGCAAGGCGGCGTCGCCCAGGAGAAACGGGTGATGGCTATGAATGATGTCGGGACCGAAACTCTCGATCTCACCCGCCAGGCTGCGCGACAAGGGCAACGGCACGGAGAAATCGCTGCCGGCGAAATTCTGCACCGCCGGCATGCGCAGCACACCCGATTCGTTCTCCGGCATGTTGTCAAAGACGGGCGCCACCACCAGCACGTCGTCACCGCCGCGCCGCAAGCCCGCCACGAGTTCGCTGACGCTGCGTGCCACGCCGCCGACATGCGGCGTGTAGGTGTTGGTGAACATCAGGATTTTCATCGCCCTCTTCCGATGTCGATTGCCGTCCGGCACGCGATCCCGGTTTCGGTCATGGCGCGCTCACGCGGAAAATCACATCCTGACGCATATCAGTTCCTTGCCGATTCCGCGCCGATTTCCTGCTCAAGCGCCAGATGGTGCGTGAGATCGGAAAGCGAGATCACGCCGGCAAGGCGGCCTGCCTCCGCAACCAGCAGTTTGCGGCGCGCGCCGGAAGCCATCTGCTTGAACACCTCATTGAGCGGTGTGGCTGGCGTCACGGTATTGTCCGGTCCGGTTTCCACCAAGATCTCCGAGACCCTTCGTGCCGGCCAATCCTGCCGGTCAAACGAACGCGCCCCGGCTGTGTCAACATAGCCCAGCAGCCTGTCGCCTGACAGCACCGGGACGAAACTCACGCCATGGCGCAGCATGACATCGTCAACCAGTTCGGCAATGGATGCTCCATCGTCGATTGTGTAGACCACGTCACTCATCAGGCTGCCGGCGGTCTTGCCACGCAACGCCGTCTTGACCAGCAGATTCTGATAGCTCCCGTTGGAAGCATTGAGGATGAAGAAGCCGATCAATATTTGCCAGAATCCGCCAACACCAGCCCCGCCAAACACCGCCAGGGCGCCGGTGAGCATCAGAAACAGCCCGAAAATAGAACCGATATGACTGGAAATCCGGGTGGCGCGCAGAAGATCCTGCGTCACCCGCCATATCGCCGCCCTGAGCATCCGTCCGCCATCGAGCGGAAACGCAGGGATCAGATTGAACACCGCCAGCATCAGGTTGATCAGCGCCAGATAACCGAACAGCGCGCCCACAAGGCCGATCTCCGGGCCACCGGCCACCAGGTTTGACGCGCCATAAAACAAGCCTGCCAGAAACAGGCTCATCAGCGGGCCGGCGATGGCGATCTGGAACTCGGATTTGGGGTCGCGAGGTTCTTCCTCGAGCTCGGCCACACCACCGAAGATGAACAGCGTGATTCCGCCGACTTTCAGGCCATAGGACCGCGCCACCAGCGAGTGTGACAGCTCATGCAGGATCAGAGACGCAAACATGCCAAGCATCGCGACGATCCCCAGCACTGTGTGGAGCGTGCTTGTCCGTCCTGGTAGCATGTCCGGGAAATAGGAGGTCGACAGGCTCCAGACGATCAGCGCCGCAATCAGCAGCCAGCTCGGATCAACCTTGAGCTTGAAGCCGAATATCTCGAAGAGTTGAACCGAATTCCTGAACATGACATCTCCTGACAGCTGATCCAGCCGGTACATGATGCACCACGCGGCGACTGGCCGTATTGATCGACATCATTCCGGCATGAGGGCAAGTGGCACTGTGAATCATGTCGGCTTGTTCCGGCTGGCGAGCCTATTCAAGCCTGGCCGGGAAACCGGGGGCGCGCAGGTCCGTGCCCAGCGCGTCTTCCAAAAGCTTGACGATCTGGGTCGATTGCGCCTGGCCGCCATAGGCCGCCTTGCCGCGCACGAAGGTCTGGTTGGTCAGCGCCGCCAGATCCATCGGCACGCCGAACTCGCGGCCGAAATTCATCGCAAAGCCGAGATCCTTGAGCGCCAGATCCATGTTGAAGGCAATGTCGTAGCTGCCGTTGAGAATGAGCTGGCCCTCGGTCTCGTGCACGAAGCTGGAGCCGGAACTGGCGGCGATCGCTTCCCAGGCGGTCTTCAGATCGAGCCCGCCGCGCTTGGCCAGCATCAGCGCCTCGCCGTCGGCCACCAGGTGGATGAAGGCCAGCATGTTGGTGATCACCTTGATGATCGAGGCGGAGCCGAGCGGCCCCATGTGAAAAATCTTGTCGCCCATCGCCTCGAACGCCGCGCGATGCCTGTCGAACAGATGCGCCTCGCCGCCGGCCAGCACGGTGATCTTGCCTTGCACCGCCAGATGCACGCCGCCGGTGACCGGCGCCTCCACGGTCTCGATGCCCTTAGCGGCGGCGACGGCTGCGAGCCGGAGAATGTCGTCGCGCCCCAGCGTCGACATCTCGATCCAGGTCGTGCCTGGCTTGGCGGTCTCAAGCATCTGCGCGAGCACCTTTTCCGACACTGCGGGCGACGGCAGGCAGGTGATGATCGCGTCGCAATCGCACGCCAGTTCCGCTGGCGTATCGGCCCAGGCGCAGGCCTTGCCCATGGCGAGGTGCCGTTCGGCCAGTCCCTTATCGATATCGGTGACCGTGACCGCGAAGCCCTCGCGCAACAGGCTCGCCGCCAGATGCCCGCCGAGATTGCCCAAGCCGATGAAACCGTAGCGCATGATTGCCCTCCGAAAATGTCTGAATTGGTAGCCTAACCGTGGCCAACCAGCGCCTTGGTTTCGAGGTAGTCGCGCATGCCCCAATCGGCATATTCGCGGCCATTGCCCGATTGCTTGTAGCCGCCGAAGGGCGCGAACATGTCCGCCTCGGGATAATTGATGTGCACCTGGCCGGCCCGCATCCGCCGGGCAATCGCCCGCGCATGCTCGATCTTGCCCGATTGCACATAGGCAGCCAGACCATACACCGTGTCATTGGCGATCCGGACCGCATCCTCTTCGCTGTCATAGGGCATGATCGCCAGCACCGGCCCGAAGATCTCCTCCTGCGCGATACGCATCTGAGGCGTCACGCCGCCAAACACCGTCGGCTTGATGTAGTAGCCCCGATCCAGGCCCTCGGGCCGGTCGCGCCCGCCGGTAACCAGAATCGCGCCGTCCTGAATGCCGGACGCGATCAGGCCCTGGATCTTGTCATACTGGACCTGGCTGATCACCGGACCGAGGTCGGTGGCCGCATCGCGCGGATCGCCGGTCACGAGCCTCTCCGCTGCCCGCTTTGCAATTTCCAGCGCTTCATCGTGGCGGTCGCGCGACACCAGCATGCGGGTCGGAGCATCGCAGGACTGGCCGCTGTTGCCGAAACAGCCCTCGACGCCGCTGGTGACGGCGGCCTCGAGGTCGGCGTCGGCAAGGATGATGTTGGGCGATTTTCCGCCCAGTTCCTGGGCGACGCGCTTGACCGTGTCGGCGGCTGATTTCGCCACAAGAATGCCCGCGCGGGTCGAACCGGTAAACGACACGACGTCGATGTCGGGGTGGCTCGAGAGCACCTGGCCAACATCGGGGCCGTCGCCATTGACCAGATTGAACACGCCTGCAGGCACACCGGCATCGTGCATGACCTCGGCAAACACGATGCCGCTCAAGGGCGCGATTTCGCTGGGCTTGAGCACCATGGTGCAGCCCGCCGCGAGCGCCGGCGCCACCTTGGAGGCAATCTGGTTCAACGGCCAGTTCCACGGCGTGATCAATCCGGCCACGCCGATGGCTTCATGGACAATGAGCGTTGTGCCGCGTTGTTCCTCGAACTCGAACTCTTCCAGCGCCGTGATCGTCGCTTCGATATGCGCGAGCCCGGAGCCTGCCTGGTCCGACAGCGAAAAACCGTCGGGCGCCCCCATCTCGACCGTGATTGCCTCGGCGATGTCGTCCATCCGGGTCTTGTAGACATCGCGGATCCTGGCCAGCAGCGCGAGCCTGTCAGCGACAGACCACGCACTGAAAGCCGGGAATGCGGCGCGAGCGGCGGCGATGGCCTTCTCGGCATCCTCCCGTGTTCCGAGCGCCACCTGGGCGACGCTCTCCTCCGTGGCGGGATTGATCACATCCAGGAGCGATGTGCCGCCCGAGGGAGCGACCCATTCGCCGTTGATGTAGAACTTTCCGAGATTGCCATAAGTGGCCATGAACGTCTCCTCATACGTAAATATTGAAGGCCTTGCGGATCGCCGCGTCCGTGGCGGGATCGATGAGCGGCCGGGTCGACTGGGCCAGGATCCTGTTCTTACGCTCGATCGCCTTTTGCACCAAATCCGGCTTGCCGATCTCCGCCCATTCCTTCGGGCTGGTCCGGTCGGCGACCGCCGGATAGACATATTCGGTCTGCATCACGCTCAGCGTTTGCGGATGGCCGAGATAATGGCCGGGACCTTCGAGACACACCTCCCGCATCGCGTCCAGGCTAACGCTGTCCTCGGTCACGTCAATCCCCCGCACGCAGCGCAGAACCTGCCCCAGCAGATCGTCGCCGAGCACCAGCGATTCCATGCAGAACCCGAGCAGCGAGGCATGCATGCCGACCGCCTCATAGACCATGTTGAGGCCGGCGAGCCCCGCCATGGTGTTGGAGATCGCCTGCTCCCAGCCCGCCTGCATGTCGGGCAGCTTGGCGTCGGCGATACCGGCGGCGGCGCCGCCCGGCAGACCGTAGAACCGGTGCATCTGGGCGCAGCCCGCCGTCAGCAATGCCTGCTCGCC
>LADQ01000191.1 GCA_000961635.1 Hoeflea sp. BRH_c9
GCGGGCTCCGCGATCTTCAACGGCGCAGGCGAGGCCGACTGGGCCAGCAACATCGCCGCGATCCGGCAGGCCGCTCAGAACGCAGCCTGAAACCGGCGGCCCCTGCCTCAAACATTGCGCCCCCGGCCTATCAGAACCGGGGGCGTTTTTGTGAGCATGGCTTTCGCCGGCCTCAGTCGTCGAGATCTTCCGGCAGGGCCAGATTGAGCGCGATGGCGATCAGCGCCGCGGGCAGCAGGCCACTGGTCAGCAGGATCTGTGCGGTCTTGCCAAGATGCTGCAGCGCTTCCGGCACCAGCTGCAGCCCGAGGCTGATCGACAGTGCCGTGGCGAAGATCACCATGTTGCGCCGGTTCCAGTTGACGTCGGACAGCATGTTGACGCCCGCCGCGCAGACCATGCCGAACATCACGATCACGCCGCCGCCAAGCACGTTGATCGGCACGGTGTTGATAATCGCGCCGATTTTCGGAATGAAGCCGCAGATGATGAGGAACAGGGCGCCGATGGTCACCACGTGACGGCTCATCACGCCGGTCATGGCGACCAGCCCGACATTCTGCGAAAACGACGTGTTGGGCAGGCCGCCAAAGACACCGGCGACCGCGGTGCCCAGACCGTCGGCGAAGGTGGCGCCCTCGATTTCCTTGTCGGTGGCTTCGCGGCCGGCGCCACCCTTGGTGATGCCGCTGGTGTCGCCGACAGTCTCGATGGCCGAAACAATGGCCATGAAGCACATCCCGAGAACGATGGCGAAGTTGAATTCAAAGCCCCATTTGAACGGGATCGGCGGCGCGAAATAGCTCGCCCGCGCCAGATTGCCGAAACTGACCTGCCCCATCATCAGCGCCACGACATAGCCCACCAGAATGCCGATCAGCACCGCGGCGACGGCGGCGAAACCACGCGCGAAGAACTTGATCGCCAGGGTGACGACAATCACCACCAGCGCCGGCACCCACATCGCCAGGCTGCCGAATTCGGGCTTGCCCATCAGCGGCACGCCGCCGGCGGCGTATTGCACGCCGACCTTGACCAGAGCCAGTCCGATCATCAGCACGATCAGCCCGGTGACCAGCGGCGGCAGGGCGTAGCGAATGCGCCCGACGACAAAGCCGAGGCAGAAATGGAACACGCCGCCGATCATGACGCCGGTCATCAATCCGGCCAGTCCATTGGCCCCGAGACCAGCCACCGCCGGGATCATCACCGGGACGAACGCGAAACTGGTGCCCTGGACGATCGGCAGCCGAGCGCCGACCGGACCCATGCCGATGGTCTGGAACAGGGTCGCGATGCCGGCGAACAGCATCGACATCTGGATCATGTAGGTCATGTCGGGAAAGCCGAGCGCGCCTTGGTCGGAGCCGAAACCGATGCCGGCGGCGCCCGCCACGATGATGGCTGGGGTGACGTTGGAGACAAACATCGCCAGAACATGTTGAATGCCGAGCGGTATGGCTTTGGCGAGCGGCGGTGTATAGTTCGGATCCCGCAATTGTTCCGCGGTTCCAAGTGAAGTGTCGGCCATTGGGTTCGTCCTTTTCCCTCAGGGGCGCTTGTCACGCCGGCCCGCTGCCCCCCATTGCCGCGCGCCGACTCACATGCCAGTCAAGTCTGACTTTCGCTGATCGGGACGACCCTGCCAACGCCACTTGTCCATGTCATGCGCTCTGCCTCCTCTAAGGCAAAAGCTGTGCCATCTCATTGGCATATCCCGATCTGGTGGTGCGATCCTGACAGATGGTTCCCATCTGTCAGGACAAATCGCCCGACCCGACAAATAGCTTGTGGGCTGACTTTTCGAAACAGATGGGGACCATCTGTTTGGGTCAGACCACTAGGCTAGACGCCCGGACAGTTTCAGCCGGCTGACGCCGCCATCGGGGAAAATGTTGAGCCGCACATGCGTGACCGGCCCGATATCGCGCACCTGAGCGGACAGATCATGGACATGATCGGCCTGCAATTTGTGCTGCGCGATCAGTTCGGGCCAGAACATCGAGGCGGTGATGATGGCGTCGCCCGCGTCGGTGCCGAATTCGCTCATATCGGCGGCCTGGATGGAGCAGGTGTCGGGAAAATTGCCCTTGAAATAGGCAGTGTCGACGATGGCCTGCGAAATCACGCCGCGCGCGCCCAGCGCGATGACGATCCATTCATTGCCGGGAACGCGTCTGCGGCTGGTCTCCCAGCCGTCGCCCATGTTGACGCCACGGCCAGGCGCCAGCAGCCGGTGATAGGAGCCATAATGCGCGTCGGAAAAGCCGATGATCCGGCCGCCATTGAGCGAGGCGGACAATTCGATGTCGCCGTCGCCGGCGCGCGAGCGGTCCAGGAATGGCTGGCCATAGACGCGAAGCCGCGCCACGCCGCCATCGGGATAGATGTGCAGCCGCACATGGGTGAAAACTTCGGTTGATTGCGAGGCCAGGTAATGATGCGCGCTCGGCCCCAGCGGCGATGTCGAAAGCACCTCGGTCCACACCGTGGCGTCATCAGGATCGCCCGCGACATTGCAGGCCTCAATGCGCGCGGCTGGCGGATAGTTGCCGGTGAAATGCGAAGTGTCGACATCAAAGCCGTCGATACGGCCAGCCACCGCCAGTCGGATGATGGCGATATCATGACCCAGAACCCGCTTGCGGCGGCTTTCCCAGCCGTCCATCCATTTGCCGTTGTCGTCAAATTTGTCTTCGATGAACACGGCCGGCTGATCGTCCAGCATGCGCTCAAGCGGCGCGAAAAACTCGTCGGTGACAAAGATGCCCCTGGCGCCAAGCCCTGCCGAAGCAAGGTTGACGGAATTGCGTGCAAAACCGGGAAGCTCAGCCGGTGCTTGCTTACTCATGATACAACTCCTGGCAAAAGACCGTCCGGATCAGAACATCCGGATCTTCATGCCTACAGTAAGCCAATACAATGCATTCCGCTTTCAAATTTTGCCTGAAGATGTTGCAGCCGCCGTCCGGTCTATCTCGGCGCGGATGCCCTTGATCACGTGATCGATGAACAGTTTCACCTTCGGGTCCTGCAACCGCTTGTGCGGATAAAGACAGGAGAACGGTTGCGGCGTTGGCGGCGTGGCGGTCGCCACTTCAACCAGGGTGCCTGCATCGAGATGGCTTGCGACGTCATAACGGGTCTTGCTGGCGATGCCGCAATCGGCAAGCGCCCAGGCGGTCAGCACATCGCCATCATCGCTTTCGAGCGACCCTTCCGGGTGAAATCCGCGGACCTCGCCATCGACCAGAAGGTTCCAGTAAAACTCGGTCGCGCCGGGATAGCGCAGCAGCAGGCATTTGTGCCCATCCGCGATGATCGCCTCGCCGTCCCTCGGATTGCCGTGTTTTTTGACATAGCCGGGGGAGGCGACCAGCACGCGCTCGAACGCGTGGATCGCCCGCACCCGCAGGTCGGAATCGGGCAATGGGCCAAGCACGAAAGCTGCGTCGAGACCTTCCTGCGCAATGTCGACCTTGCGGTCGGACAGCCTGAGCCGGACATTGATGTCGGGATAGTCCGCCTTGAAACACGGGATCAGCGGCGCCACCAGTCTCTTGCCGAGCGCCAGCGGCGCGGAAATGAACAACGTCCCTTTCGGCTGGGCGGTGATTTCGGCGATGCCGCCTTCGACCTCGCGGATGGTGTCGAGGATCTTGATCGCGCCCTTGTAGAACAATTCGCCGTGTGCGGTGGCGCGCAGGCTGCGGGTGGTGCGGTTGAACAGCCGCACGCCGAGGCTCTTTTCCAGATCCGAGATGCGGCTTGAGGAGACAGCGGCCGAAACGCGCAGGTCGCGCGCGGCAGCCGACATGCTGCCGAGTTCATAAACACGCACAAATGTCTTGAGCGTGTCGACATAGGCCATGGTCACATCCCCCGTTGAGTTTCCACGCCAGTTGACCGCGCGGTTGGCCGATTGTCGAGAAAAAACAGAAGCCGAGGCCCATTAACTTGCGTGGGATGAAAATGCCCGCCGCGGAGTGACCGATCATCCGTGGCGCTTCAACCGGACCAGCGCCAGATCAAGCGCCGAGAGGAAGCGTGACCGGTCGGCGCGGACAAACGGCGCCGGGCCGCCCGTCTGCGCGCCGCCGGCCCTCAGATCCGCCATGATCGACCGTGTCGCCACCGCCATGCCGATCGAATCATGGGTGAACGGTTTGCCGGTATGGCTCATCACTGCGGCGGCTTCGGCCTTCAGGCAGCGCTCGGCCAGCAGGATGTCGGCGGTCACCACCACGGCGCGCCTGGTCACATGTTCGACGATGCGGTCATCGGCGGCGTCAAAATTGCCGGGCACGATTTCGCGTTCCACCAGCGGATCGGCCTCGATCCGGAAAAAGCTGTTGGAGACGAAGGTCACCTTGATGCCGTGGCGCAGCGCCACCTTGACGCATTCCTCGCGCACCGGACAGGCGTCGGCGTCGACAAGCAGGCGAATGGGCGCGATTTCGGATGCGGCGGGTTCCATAGGCCTGCTTTAGCCTCTGCCGCTCCATTCGCCAAGCCGCAAGAAAGCTTTGTCAGACCCCGGCCTGGTCCTCAGACCGCTTCACCGGCACGCGCGAGCATGCCGAACAGGTCGCGCGGATCGTCCGGGTCGGCGATCATGTCGAGCTGCAGGAAATGCCCCGTCTTCAGCGCCCGGTCATAGACATATTTCAACGCCGAGAAATCCTCGATGGCAAAGCCGACACCGTCAAACAGGGTGATCTGGGACGCCGATGTGCGGCCTTCCGCCTGGCCGGTGATCACCTGCCACAGCTCGGTCACCGGAAAGTCCTCGGGCATTTGCTGGATCTCGCCCTCGATGCGGGTCTGCGGCGGATATTCGACGAAGATCTGGGAACGCAAAAGAATATCCTTGTGCAGTTCGGTCTTGCCGGGGCAATCGCCGCCGATGGCGTTGATGTGGATGCCGTCGCCGATCATGTTGTCGGTGAGGATGGTGGCGAATTGCTTGTCGGCGGTGCAGGTGGTGACAATCTGGGCGCCCTCCATGGCTTCCTGCGACGACCGGCAGGCGGTGACTTTCAGGCCCGAGCCAGCAAGATTGCGGGCGCATTTGGCGGTGGCGCCTGCATCGATGTCATAGAGCCGGACTTCCTCGATGCCGACGACGGCCTTGAAAGCCAGCGCCTGGAATTCGGACTGTGCGCCATTGCCGATCACCGCCATGACTTTCGCGCCCTTTGGCGCCAGATGCCGCGCCGCCATGGAGGACGTCGCCGCGGTTCTGAGCGCAGTCAGCATGGTCATTTCCGACAGCAGCACCGGATAGCCCGAAGCCACATCGGCGAGCAGCCCGAAGGCGGTCACTGTCTGCAGGCCCTGCTTGGTGTTGGACGGGTGGCCGTTGACATATTTGAAGCCGTAGAACTCGCCATCCGAAGTCGGCATCAGCTCGATCACCCCTGTCTCCGAATGGCAGCCGAACCGAGGGGTCTTGTCGAACAGTTGCCAGCGGGTGAAATCATGCTCGATCGCGTCGGCCAGTTCCGTGAGCACGGTCTCGACGCCGATGGAATGCACCAGCCGCATCATGTTCTCGACGCTGATGAACGGCACGAAGGCCAGATGGGAAGGAGGGGTCATTGGCAGTCTCCGGAAATGGGGTTGGCGGCGGTTTCGAACTTCAAAGACCAAGATTGACCCGGTCAAACACCTTGCGGCCCATCAGGCTTGCGGTGAGGTCGACCATCAATCGCGCAGTGCGGCCGCGTTCGTCGAGGAACGGGTTGAGTTCGACCAGGTCGAGTGAGCTGACAAGCCGCGATTCATGCAGCATCTCCATCACCAGATGGGCTTCGCGGAAGGTCGCGCCGCCGGGCACCATGGTGCCGACTGCCGGCGCAATCGAAGGATCGAGGAAATCCACGTCGAGCGAAACATGCAACAGGCCGTTGGCCTGCCGAACCTGATCGAGAAAGCCCGTGAGCGGGGCGACAAAACCGCGTTCGTCGAGTTCGCGCATGTCGACCGGCGTGAGCGCATGATCGCGCAGCGCCGCGCGTTCGTCCGGATCGACCGAGCGGATGCCGAACAGGCAGATCCGCTCCACCGGCACCGGATCGGGAAACGGCGGGAAGGCGTCAAAGCCGCTGCATCCGGCGATATAGGCGACCGGCGTGCCATGCAGATTGCCGGATTTTGTGGTCATCGGCGTGTGAAAATCGCTGTGTGCGTCAAGCCAGAGCACAAACAACGGCCTGCCTTGCTTGCTGGCGTGGGCCGCAACGCCCGCCACGCTGCCAAGCGACAGGCTGTGATCGCCGCCCAGAAATATCGGAAATCCCGCCGCCATCGCCGCCTCGGCGGCCGCGGCGAGCGCGTTGACCCAGGCAATTGTCTCCGGCAGGTGATGCACCGCCGGATTGGAGCTGCTGGCGGCTTCCGGCACAGGCGGCGCGACATCGCCGCGGTCATCGACCGTGCAGCCGAGGTCCGCCAGCGTTACGGCCAGGCCGGCCACACGGTAGGACGCCGGTCCCATCAGGCAACCCGGATTGGATTGGCCGCTGTCGACGGGCGCGCCCACCAGAATACAATGTTGGTTCATCGGTTTCCCTCGCTTCAAACAAGCCCTCGCAGAGGCGGATGGCGGTTTGAATGGGAAATTTTATCGTTCCGATGGCCAAAGCAGCACTTGTGGCGCTCTGATTTTCCAATTTGGCAAATTGCCCCGGTTTGGCGTCCGTTTATGTGGCCGGGGTCCGAGGTCACCGGACGGCAGAGCTTGGCTCTTTGCGTAAGCGATTTAACCATTTATGATCAAATCGAAACATCAACAAACCAGATCGATAGAAAACAATGCCAACTTTGGATGATATCGACGTTCGGCTGATCGCCGCGTTGCGGCGCGATGGGCGGGCCACGATTTCCGATCTCGCCGGGAAGCTGAAACTGGCTCGCGCCACCGTGCGCAGCCGTATCGAACGTCTCGTGGCCAGCGGCGAGATCGCCGGCTTTTCCGTGCTGACCCGGGCTGACGTCACCGCCGCACCGGTGCGGGGGCTGACCCTGATCTGCATCGAGGGGCGGGGGACCGAACGGATCATGGCGCAATTGCAGGGCTTTCCGGCCGTGCAGGCGGTGCATTCCACCAATGGCCGCTGGGATCTGATCATTGAACTGGCGACCGATACGCTGCAGCAACTTGACGACACCCTGGTGCGCATCCGCAACCTGGACGGCATCACTTCAAGCGAGACCAATCTGATCCTTTCATCGCGCCGCCCGTCGGCCCGGCGCTAGAGTATTCTGTAATGATCCGGTCCGCGGGATGGCCGGAGATCGCGTGGCAGGGAACAAACGCCGCGGTGCCGCATTGGTCTAGACACAGTCCAGCCGGCTGGCGACGGGCTCCGCGGACAACAAGGATACACATCATGGCACATCAGGACTTGAAGACGGATATTCAAAACATTCTCGATGACGACATGCTCCCCAGGGACGAGAAGATCAAATTGCTCGAGACCATGCGCGTGAATGCACGTTCGGAAATGCGCGCCGCGACAGAGAGCGCGATGGTCGATGACAATGAAACCGGAGACGATCTCGCCCTGCTCGATCGCGCGCTTGAAACCCTCTCCGCTGATACCGCTTCGATCGAGGATGGCGGCGCCGCGACCTTGTAAGCCTGGCAATCCGCGGCGTGGTTGTTGCGCAAAGCCGTGCGGCGGTGTTGCCATAACGACATCCAGAATCAAGGAGCCAAAGCGCGCCAGTCGAACCCATCTGGTTCGGCTGGAGCGCTTTGTCGCGCCGCGCCCGGCCGCGAGATCTTAGGCGCCAACCGTGCTCTTACAGAAGTTTTGGAAATGGTGTGACGCGCGCTTGCCGCCGCCGAGTGACGAGATTTGAGATGGTCAACCGTTTCATCAGGGGAAATTACTGGCGGTTGCATGACACGAGTGGGCGGCGCCGGAATGGTCACTGGGCAGGCGCGGACGGTCTGCCGATTATGCAAACTTGGAAAGTTAAACAGTGGATTATATTGCGCATTTGGAAAAATATTCGGATAGCTTTGCTTCTAGAATTTGAATTGAGAACGACAATTGATTCAAAACAAGGAATTGGACATGAGTCCAGTTCATGGCATCGACTCGAGCCATGCAATTGCATTGCGGACGAGATGCATCCATCGAAATCCTAACCGCGACGTTTCAAATTCTGAGGGTCGAAACTGAATTATATACTTGAAGTATGTAGCATTATGGTAACAGATTCCAGTTCCCGTGATTGCAAGTCTGGATTGAGGCTTGAACTCAAATGCAAGATATGATCAATGAAAATAGAGGTAGTGCTTTGTTGATAAATCCTTCGGACGCCCAGGTGTTCGCCAGGGGGGAATGTGTTTCATTTTCGAAACAGGCTCGCATGCTCTTCGTGTCTGACCGCTACCCTTGCCACCATTTCGGCCGGGTTGACCACGGTTGCTGAGGCAAGGGACCCGTGGAAAAATCTGCGCAATGATGGCGACTCGGCCAAAAAGCCGGAGGCCGCCCGGATTTCCCGACCCGCGAAGGCCTCATCGCTGAAAACCGCCGGGGCCAGCTATGGTGTCTCGCAGCAGGATATGAATCACAATCTCGGGGTTCTTCTGGACCAGTCCTATGGCGCGGCAACGGCTGGCGACCGGAAATTTGTTCCCGGGATAGATGGCCTTGCCGGCGGCAAAAAGTGGCGTCCTCATGTGGAGTTCACCGCCGCGCCCGGCAGCCGCAGCATGGGGCAAGTCAACCTGTTCGCGCCCTTGGTGCAGAACAGCGATTCGATGCTGTTTGCCGATTTGCGCGCGTCGGCCTGGACCGATGATGTGCAGGAGGGCAATTTCGGCATCGGCTACCGGCAGATCGTGCCCGGCGGGTTTTTCGGAACCGATGCCATTTTCGGAGTTTACGGGTTTGTTGACGCGCGCCACTCGGCTTACGACAACATGTTCTACCAGGGCACCTTTGGCGCCGAGCTGATCACCGAGCATCTGGAATTCCGCGCCAATGCCTATTTGCCGTCTTCAACACAATATGTGGTTGGCACGACAGGCGGGAGCATCGCGCTCGACGGCTTCAATATCGTCAATACCGGCACGAATCTGGTTGAGCGGGCGTTGCCCGGCTTTGATGTCGAGGCAGGCGTCAAGATTGATTTTTCCGAAGCAGCCATCAGGCTGAACGCCGGCTATTTCCGGTTTGAACGCGGAAGCACCCTGGTGGAAGGCCCACGCTTCCGCGCCGAGGTGGAGATTGACGATCCCTTCGGACTGGATGGCGCAAAGCTCAGTTTTGGCGGCGAAATCCGCACCGACAAGGTGCGCGGCACCGAGGCCAGCGGCATTGTCCGGTTGCGAATGCCGATCGGCGGCGTCAGCGATTCGGTTCAGGCCGAGCGGCAACTGAGCGGTCTCGACCGGCTGATGACCCGGCGGGTGTATCGTGACGATGACATCGTCACGCCGGTGGTGCAGGCCGGATCGACGCAGACATTGGCGCCGGTCACGGATGTGGCGAGCGGTGAAAGCCTTCAGGCTTTCTTCGTCGCCAACACGGCGCAGGGCGCCGCGGATTGCTCCAGTGTCGCCAATGCCTGCGAATTTGTCACCGCGCAGGGTCTTGCCGGCGCCGGCGACACATTTGTGCCGGTGGACGCCACTGGTCCGATCGGCAGCGTGTTCGCGCTCAACAATGATCGCCAGCGGGTGATTGGCGCGGGCGATAGCGGCAGCGCCACGCTGGTTCTCCCCGATTCAGCCAGCAGCGTGTTGATCATCACCAGCCTTGGCGGGCGGCCGATAGTTACCGGCATCAATATCGGTCATTTCGCCGACACACGGCTCGCGGGCCTGACCACCAATTCGGCGACGGGTGTCACCGGTAGCGGCTTTTCAGGCTCGGTCACGGTCAATGACGTCAGGACGCTGGATGGCGGCCTGAATTTTGCCAATTCGGCGGCCGCGATCTCGGTCACCGATTCAATCCTGAGCACTGGCGCCAACCCGGGCCTGGTTCTGAGCAACCTGACTGGCAATGCCAGCTTCAACAATGTTGACGTGACGAGCGATGGCGGGACCAGCCTGAGCATTGATGGCGGGTCGCTCAATGCTACGTTTGACAGCAATTCGTCCATGGCTCAATCCGGCGCCGGCGCCACCGTTGAAGTGCTCAACGGACATTCCGGCACCCTGACGTCGGATGCGGCGATCAGCGCCGGGAGCGGCGCGGGTCTGCAATTCAACAATGCGGACGGCGCCTACAATTTCAACGGGCCGTCAAATCTCAATGGCGGCGATGCCGGCATCGATATTCTGGGCGGCTCGGCCGGCACGTTTGCGTTCGGCGCCGATACGGCAATAGTATCGCCGACCGGCATGGCGTTCACCGTGACCGGCAGCGCCGCCACGGTGAATTACAACGGAACGATCACCCAGAACAACGCCGCCACTGCGGTCTCGCTCTCCAACAACACCGGCGGTTCGGTGACTTTCGGTGGCCAGGTAACGGCGAACACCTCGACATCTGCCGCTGTCGACCTGGCCGGCAATACCGGCGCGACGGTCAGCTTCACCGGCGGGCTCGACATCGCCACCACCGCCGGCACCGGCTTCAGCGCCACCGGCGGCGGCACAATCTCGGTGGCGGCGACGGCCGGCGACGAGAGCATCACGTCGACGGCGGGCCAGGCGCTCAATCTCAACGGTGTCATCCTTGGCGCAGGCGGGGTGAGTTTTGACAGCATTTCGTCAACCGGCAGCGCCGGCAGCGGCATCGACATCAATGGCGTGAGCGGCGGCGGCTTCTCGGTGTCCGGCGCGACCACGGTTTCCGGCTCGGCCGGCAACGCCATCCAGCTCATTGGCAACAGCGCCGCCGTCAACTTCAACGGCGCGACCACGCTTACAATGACGAACGCCGCGGCGGGCGTCGATTTTGCCGGCGCCACCAGTGGCGCGGTCAGCTTTGCGAATCTCGACATCGCGCTGCAAAGCGCCAATGCCACCGGGATTGATCTGTCCGGCGCGGTGATCAACGCCGATGTGACGGCGACGGATTTCGACCTGACCTCGACCTCGGCCACCGGCACCACCGGCGTCAACCTGTCGGGCACGACCGGAACCGGCACAATCCGGCTCGGCGACAGCGATGCCGGGGGGCAGAGCGCTACCATTGCCGGGGTGGGGATCGGCGTGCAGTTCTCCGCCGCCTCGAACGCCACATTCATCTTTGGCGACGGCGAGGGCGCCACCGACAGACTGAGTTCGATCTCGGCCACCACGGCGATATCGGGCGGCTCGACGGTGACGCTCGGGTCTTATGATTTCGACGACGTCAACTTCACCGGCACGCTCGACTTTACCGCCAGCGCCGGGGATGATCTGGTGTTCGTCGCCGCCACCGCCACCGGCGATTTCTCAGGCTCCGATGTCGACAACCGCGCCAGTGTGGCCACCGCCGATGCGATTGTCGCCACCGGCACAACCTTTATTCTGATCAATGACGGCGCCGCGATTGATGACATCGACGGCTTCACATTGGCCGATGGCCAGACCATGGCCTCGTTCGGCAATGGCCGCACCTTCACCGACGGCGGCCTGGTCATTCCGGCCATTTTCTCCGGCGTGCCTAGCGGCGGCGTCACCATCGCCGATCCCACCAGCAATGGCGCGGCGATCCTGACGCGGACCGGCGGCGCCGGCGAGACGCTGGCGGCTTCCGGCACGGTCA
>LADQ01000093.1 GCA_000961635.1 Hoeflea sp. BRH_c9
TGGATGCGCAAAGGTCGCTGTAGCACTTTGAATCAATGCATGTACGTTATCGTTCAAACGAATCCGTTTGAACGCGACATGCATTAGTCGGACATCCGGACAAGCTGCTCCCCGGGGGCATCGGGATCCGGGATTGCGACGCTGGTCATGTTCCACAAGAACCATCAATCCGCTGTCGACTTGCGCTTTGCGACCCCATCAAAAACCCGCCGGACTTTCATCCGGCGGGTTTCAGGTTTCGCATTCGATCAGGCCCCGGGTTCGGAATCCTGATCAGGCACTACTGCCCGCCTCCCAGCGTATGCACATAGACGGCAAATGCTTGATTCCGCCAATGGCGGAACGACGCTGGAGACGCTGATGCGCGCGGCCAAGGTCGTCGGCCGCCAGTTGCGGCTCGAACTGGTGTGGCGGCGCATGGCCGTTAAACTGGAAATGACCCAGCTTTTGCTCAGCGGGACTCGGGCGTCTTGTGCTTGACCAATCGAAGCATGGCGAAAACAGCGAGCCCGGTCACGACACCGGCATAGACGATCAAATTGGCGATCCGCCCCAGGTCCGGAAGCGGCGCCGAGAGCGGCCAGATGTCGAGTTTGCCGTACCAGTTGAGCAGCGCGAACAGGACAATGGGGCTGAAGATGCACGCGGTTCGATAGCCGCGGATGCCGGGCAGATAACGCGAAAAATACGCAGCGACCAGGGTGGCGGCCCACATCAGGATCAAGGCAAAAGTGTACCCTTGGTCCGCCATGATCTCTCATCCTTCGTCTCAAACGAGTGCCCAAGCTTGAATGGCAATCATAATCGAAGTCCGCCGAAATATCAATCTGGAGCTGCGGCAATTGGATAATACTACTGCGCGCCCGCCGCTGGTCCGGTCGCCATGCCCCATGACAAAACCCGCCGGACTTGCATCCGGCGGGTTTCATGTATCGCATTCGATCAGGCCCTGAGTTCAGCGCCGGATCTTACTGACCGCCGCCCAGCGTATGGACATAGACGGCGAGCTGCTTGATCGTCGGTTCGCCGAGGCGGCCCACCCAGGCGGGCATGACGCCATGCTTGGGGTTGCGGATCTGCGATGCGATCTGGGCTTCGGTCGAGCCCTTGAGCCAGATGGCGTCGGACAGACGCGGCGCGCCGAAATCGATCAGGCCTTCGGCATTGTCGCCGTGACAGGCGGCGCAGTTTTCAGTGAACACCACCTGGCCGGGTTCGACCAGCGCCGGATCGGATGGCGTATCGCTCAGGCTGACCACATAGGCGGCGACCTGGTTGATCTGCTGGGGTTCAAGCAGATCGGTAAAGGCAGGCATTTCGGACACGCGGGTATCCTCATCGGCCTCATAGCGGATGCCGTGGGCGATGGTGAGGTAGATCTGGTCGATCGTGCCGCCCCACAGCCAGTCATCGTCATTGAGGTTGGGATAGCCCGCCGAGCCTGCGGCGCCGGAGCCATGGCACTGGGCGCAATTGACCTTGAAGGCCGAAGCCCCGCCGGCAATGGCGAACTGCAGCAGTTCCTGGTCGCTAGCGATCTCCTCGACCGGAGTGGCGGCGACTTTTTCGAGCAGCACGCCCTGCGCCGCCTTGGCGTCCGCCAGTTCGGCGACCACGTCGGCCCGGCTCGAATAGCCGAGATAGCCCTTGGTTGCGCCATTGATCAGCGGAATCGCCGGATAAAAGAACATGTAGCCGATGGCCCAGATGATGCAGAGATAGAAGGTCCACAGCCACCAGCGCGGCAGCGGGTTGTTCAACTCCCTGATTCCATCCCAGACATGACCGGTGGTTTCGACGCCCGATATTTCGTCAATGTGTTTTTCGGACATAACTCAGTCCTCCTTCAAGGGGATTTGCGCTGCGTCCTCGGCGGCTTTCCTGGCGCCGGGCCTCAGCGTGAAGAGGATCACGCCAACGAACACGACAAACATGAAGACGAGTCCCCAGCTGTCGGCGAAGTGGCGCATTGCGGTGTAGGTTTCCATCACGCGTTCTCCTTACCGGTAGCCAGCGGCTTCGTCGTAGGTCGAGAAATCGACCAACGTGCCGAGCATTTGCAAATAGGAGATCAGGGCGTCCATCTCCGTGACCACTTGTGGATTGCCGTCGAAATCACCCAGCTTGGCCTTGGGATAGCGCTCCTCAATGCCCGCGGTGTCCGCCGCCGGGTCGGCTTGCGCCGCCAGATCGGCTGCGGCGTTGGCGATCATCTCCTCGGAGTAAGGCACCCCGACGAGCACACTCGCGTTCAGATCAGCCGTGACATTGGCCACCTTGAGCGGAGTCGTCGCCAGGAACGCATAGCTCGGCATGATCGATTCCGGCACCACCGAGCGAGGCTCGGTGAGATGCCCGACATGCCATTCGTTCGAGTAGCGGTTGCCGACGCGGGCGAGGTCCGGCCCCGTCCGCTTCGATCCCCACTGGAACGGATGGTCGTACATCGATTCCGCCGCGAGGCTGTAATGGCCATAGCGTTCGACCTCGTCGCGGAACGGACGGATCATCTGGCTGTGGCAGACATAGCAGCCTTCGCGGATGTAGATGTTGCGGCCGGCCAGTTCCAGCGGCGAGTAGGGACGCATTCCGTCGACTTTCTCGATGGTGTTCTCGAGATAGAAGAGCGGCGCGATCTCGACGATGCCGCCGATGCTGACCACCAGCAGGGAGCCGACCATAAGCAGCGTCGCATTGCGCTCGATGATACCGTGTTTTTCTAACAGTGACATGGTCTTGTCTCCTACTCTGCCGGCTGCATGATGGGTTCGCTGCCCGGGATCGGCAGCTCGTTGCGCTGGTGGCCAAGGATGGTCATCAACACATTCCATCCCATGATGATGCCGCCAGTCAGGTACATCAGCCCGCCAATGGCGCGGAGCAGATAGTAGGGGAACATCGCCGCCACGGATTCAGCGAAGGAATACACCAGGAAGCCCTGATCATTGTATTCGCGCCACATCAGGCCCTGCTGGATGCCTGCGACCCAGAGAACCGCCGCGTAGACGACGATGCCGAGAGTGGCGAGCCAGAAGTGCCAGTTGACCAGACGCATGGAATAGAGCCGTTCGCGGCCCCACAGCCTCGGCGTCAGGTAGTAGATGGCGCCAAACGAGATCATGCCGACCCAGCCAAGCGCGCCGGAGTGAACGTGACCGATGGTCCAGTCGGTGTAGTGCGACAGCGAGTTGACCGCCTTGATCGACATCATCGGACCCTCGAAGGTCGACATGCCGTAGAAGGCCACCGCGATCACCATCATCCGGATGATCGGATCGGTGCGGATCTTGTCCCATGCGCCCGACAGCGTCATCAGACCGTTGATCATGCCGCCCCAGGAGGGCATCCACAGCATGATCGAGAACACCATGCCGAGCGTCTGCGCCCAGTCCGGCAGCGCCGTGTAGTGCAGATGGTGCGGACCGGCCCAGATGTAGAGGAAGATCAGCGCCCAGAAGTGGATGATCGACAACCGGTAGGAAAATACCGGCCGGCCCGACTGCTTGGGGATGAAGTAGTACATCATGCCCAGGAAGCCGGCGGTCAGGAAGAAGCCCACCGCGTTGTGGCCATACCACCATTGCGTCAGCGCATCCTGCACGCCCGCGAAGGCCGAATAGCTCTTGACGCCGAGGAACGACACCGGAATGGCCAGATTGTTGACGATGTGCAACATGGCGATGGTGACGATGAAGGCGAGATAGAACCAGTTCGCCACATAGATATGCGGCTCCTTGCGCTTCATGATCGTGCCCATGAAGACAATCAGATAGGCCACCCAGACCAGCGTCAGCCAGAGATCGACATACCACTCGGGCTCGGCGTATTCGCGGCCCTGGGTGATGCCCAGAAGGTAACCGGTCGCCGCCATGACGATGAACAGCTGATAGCCCCAGAACACGAACCAGCCCAGATCGCCGCCAAACAGCCGGGCGCGCGAGGTGCGCTGCACCACATAGAGCGATGTCGCGATCAGCGCGTTGCCGCCAAAGGCGAAGATCACCGCCGAGGTGTGCAGCGGGCGGGTGCGGCCGAAATTGAACCAGGGTTCGATGTTGAGGTCCGGATAGGCCAGCTGGAAGGCGACGATGACGCCGACCAGGAACCCGACGATACCCCAAAAAGTGGTGGCGATGATGCCGTAGCGGACCACCTCGTCAAAATAGCCGGATGTATCGTCAGCGGACTGGCCGGTGACCGGTGAAAAATTGATCCGGCGCATCAACAGTACGGTTCCCGCCAAAAGCACGACGAACAAGACCCACATATGGGCCTCGAACAAATCGTCCTTGGCGAAAGCCACGCCGAGCAGCGCCAGGAAGGCGCCTATGCCCACGGCGATAGTTTCGAAAGCGTATTTCATGGTTGGTATCCCCCAGGGGTATCAAGACTGAACCGGGCCAAATCCGCAGCCCCTGCCCCCTTTGGACAAGCTGCAGGCCGTGCCGAGCTGATCAACAAATCGCAGAACCAACCGCGTGCCGCCTTGATCCAAGTCAAGGACGAGGCCTGATCCCGCTCCTAGTTTCGACGCCTAGAGAGAGACAAGAACCAACAACAACAACAACCGCTCTTTGCACTGGGATCATTGCTTCATGACAGACGATGCCACAATCAGGTTGGCACATGGGGAAAACCCGATTGCCGCTTTGCGCAAGGCACACAAGGAACAGCTGCTGCTGTGCGACCGGCTGGAAGAGATCGCCGATTCGCTGCCCGACAGCGTCAACCGGCAAAAATGCATCTATGCCGCCCGCGCCCTTGGTCCGATGATAAGGGGCGTTCACCGCTTCGAGGAAGAGGTGGTGTTTCCGCTGATCGCCGAGCGGCTCAAGGGAGACACGCAAATCGAGGCGACGCTGAACCGCTTGCGATTCGAGCATTGCGAGGATGAGTGTTTCGCCGAGGAACTGATCGAGGCCCTGCACACGCTGGGCGCCGGAAACGCCGATATCAATATCGAGGCGACCGGCTACATGTTGCGCGGCTTCTTTGAAGCCATGCGGCGCCACATTGCCTTCGAGAGCGAACATCTGCTCTCCAAGGAGGCGCTGACCGAAACCGATTATCCGAAGGACGGCGGCCACCCGCAGCCCTGATGGCTCCGGTGATGGCCCCGGGCGGCGGATTCTGCGTGCATTTTATCCTGTTCTCTGGTTTGCCAATGCCCCGATCCTCTGTAAACCCGAGGCATCATTTCAGGGAGATCCAGCATGACCGACACAGCCCTTGTCCTCGTTGACATTCAGAATGACTATTTCGACGGCGGCCGCTGGACGCTGAGCAAGATGGACCAGGCCAGCGACAAGGCGGCCAGGGTTCTCCAGCATGCCCGCGAACATGGGATCATGGTGGTTCACATCCATCATGAAATCCCCTCCGATCAGGCGCCGTTTTTCAGGCCTGGCAGCAAGGGCGCCGAAATCCACCCTAAAGTGGCGCCGATTGCCGGCGAAGACGTGATTCTCAAGCACAAGCCCAACAGTTTTCTGAACACCCGCCTGCATGACGCACTCGGATCGCGCGGTATTTCCAAACTGACCATCATCGGCGCCATGAGCCAGATGTGCGTCGACGCCACCACCCGCGCCGCCGCCGATCTGGGCTACAAGGTGACCGTTGTTCACGACGCCTGCGCCGCGCGCGACGCCGGGTTTGATGGCGTCACCGTGCCGGCGGCTCAGGTCCATGCCGCGTTCATGAGTGCGCTTGATGGCACCTACGCCACGCTTGTTGATTGCGAGACGTACCTCGCATCCGGTTGAAAACCCCACCACCGATTCGGCCTCTGAAACAAGCCGTGGCGGACGATTTTTCGCCGATCTCAGCGCATTGCCCGTCACCCGCTGTGGACAAGTGTGGACAACGTGCACAACATGAGAACTTCGGCGAATCGCTTGCGAATAAGACTGGCCATGCGCTGACACGGCCGGTGACTGTTGCTATGCCAAGCGACCGCCCGCACCAAGTTCAGGACCGTTCCGACAATGAATGACGCCGCCCGCAAGATAGAGCCGATTCCGGCCCGTGCCGAGAAAAGTCCGCTGTTTCGCGAGGCGCCGTCCAACATCGAGGCCGAGCAGGCGCTGCTCGGAGCCATGCTGGTCAACAATGACGCGTTTTACCGCGTTTCGGATTTCTTGAAGCCGACCCATTTCCAGGAACCGCTGCACCGCAAGATCTACGAGGTCGGCGGCGACATCATCCGCATGGGCAAGACCGCCAACCCGGTGACGATCAAGACCTTCCTGCCCGCCGAGTCCAAGGTTGGCGACATGACGGTGGCGCAATATCTCGCCCGGCTGGCGACGGAAGCCGTGACCATCATCAACGCCGAGGATTATGGCCGCGCCATCTATGACCTGGCGCAGCGCCGGTCGCTGATTTCGATTGGCGAGGACATGGTCAACATCGCCTATGACGCGCCGCTGGACATGCCGCCGGGAACCCAGATCGAGGACGCCGAGCGGCGCCTGTTCGAGCTCGCCGAAACCGGCCGCTATGATGGCGGCTTCCAGTCGTTCAATGACGCCGTCTCGCTCGCCATCGACATGGCCGGCGCCGCCTTTCAGCGCGATGGCGGGCTGTCCGGCGTTTCCACCGGCATTTCCGCGCTCGACGCCCGCATGGGTGGCTTGCAGCAGTCCGATCTGATCGTGCTTGCCGGACGTCCGGGCATGGGCAAAACCTCGCTTGCCACCAACATCGCCTTCAACATCGCCCAGGCCTATGAGGGCGAGGTGCAGGCCGATGGCTCGATGAAGGCCAAGAATGGCGGCGTCGTCGGCTTCTATTCGCTGGAAATGTCGGCCGAGCAGTTGGCCACCCGCATCATTTCCGAGCAAACCGAAATCTCCTCGTCGAAGATCCGCCGCGGTGAAATCACCGAGGCCGATTTCGAAAAGCTGGTCGGCTGCTCGCAGATGATGCAGAAGATCCCGCTTTATATCGACCAGACCGGCGGCATTTCCATCGCCCAATTGTCGGCCCGCGCCCGCCGTCTCAAACGCCAGCGCGGCCTTGACGTGCTGGTCATCGACTATATCCAGCTGATGACCGGCTCGGGCAAGTCGAGCGACAACCGGGTGCAGGAGATCACCCAGATCACCACCGGCCTGAAGGCGCTCGGCAAGGAGCTCAATGTGCCGATCATCGCGCTGTCACAGCTGTCGCGTCAGGTCGAAAGCCGCGAGGACAAGCGCCCGCAGCTCTCCGACCTGCGTGAATCGGGCTCGATCGAGCAGGACGCCGACGTGGTGCTGTTCGTCTATCGCGAGGAGTATTACGTCAAGAATGGCGAGCCGCGCCGGTCGCCCGACGAGGTTGTCGCCGACATCAAGACGCCGGAATATCTGGCCTGGGAGGAAAAGATGCTGAAGGTCAAGGGCACCGCCGACGTCATCATCGCCAAGCAGCGCCATGGCCCCACCGGCACGGTGCAATTGGGCTTCCAGGCCGAATACACACGGTTTGCCGATCTGGCCGACAATTCCTACAACCAGTTTATCCACGACGAATAGGCGCGCGCTTTGACGTCGCCCTTCGCCAGTTCCCACTCCGCCGCCACCACGCGCCTGACGGTCGACCTCGGCGCGCTTGCCGCCAACTGGCGGCTGATGCGCGATCTA
>LADQ01000242.1 GCA_000961635.1 Hoeflea sp. BRH_c9
CGGCAACGTTTCCAATGACCAGGTCATCTACGACCGCGCCGGAAACGATGGCTCGCCGCGCTTCCATTAAACCGCTCCGGCAGGCGGTGGAGCAGATGCTCCGCCGCCGCTGGGACGGCCTGCCTGTTATGAAACCAAAGCTGTCCTCCCAAGACACGCCACCAAATTCAAAAGGACTATCACAATGAACAAGATCCTCATCGCCCTCGGCCTGACGCTGGCCGCCTCCACCGGCGCGTTTGCCCAGTCGAGCGCACTTGACGCCTACAATATCCCGTCGTTTGACGGTTCCGCCGCCGTGACTGTGGCCGCGCCCGCCAATGATCTGGTCAGCTATGACCGGGCCGGCAATGACGGCTCACCGGTCTTCCAGGCGCCGCAGGGCGGCATCGACTACACCGCGACGGCTTCGATCGGCAACGTTTCCAATGACCGGGTCACCTATGACCGCGCCGGCAACGACGGCTCGCCGCGCTTCCACTAAGATTGATCACATCGTCAAGACCCAAGCGGGGCGCCAGGTTTGACCTGAGCGCCCCGCACGCGTTTGAAATCAGCGCCACCCTGTCATGGCTGACGCGGGGCAATCAAAACCGAGTGCAGCTCGGATCTGGGCGGATTCGAAGCCGCCCGGCAGCGGGCTGTTACATCCAGCGCCGGCTGATAATGCGCGGCCTCGACGTCCATCAGCCCGAGGGCCGTGTGAAACAGGTAGTCATGGGAGACGGGTTCATCGGCCTGCGCGGCAAGGCAAGCGGTTCCGACACCGAAAAGCCTCGAATAGCTTTCTGAAAACCACATCAGGAACGGAACATGGGTCTGTTCCTCGGGAGCGAACATATAGGGCATACCGTGCAGATAGATGCCTTTTTCGCCAAGCGACTCGCCATGGTCGGACATGTAGATCAGCGAAGACGCGATCCGGTCGGAACGTGCGGCCAGCATGTCGATGATTCGCGCCAGCATGCGGTCGGTGGCGAAAATCGTGTTGTCATAGGCATTGCGGATTTCCTCGTCCGTGCAATCGGCGAACTCGGCGGTGCGGCAATCAGGCCGGAACACCCGTTCCTGCTCCGAATAGCGGGCGTAATAGGCGGGACCGTGGCTTCCCAACTGGTGCAGCACAAGCGTTGTGTTGGCTTCGATGGCGTCCAGCCAGGGCCCAAGCGCATCGATCATGACTTCGTCGCGGCATTCCGAGTTGACGCAGAAACGCGGGTCGTTTTCGGCTGAGAAATTGCGCAGGCTCACCCGGCGCGCCACGCCCTTTTCGCCGGTGTTGTTTTCCCACCACTCAACCGCAACGCCGGCATGGACAAGCACATCGAGCAGGTTTTCCTGCGCCAGGCCTTTCTCGGTTGAATAGGAAGAACGGTCAAGCAGCGAGAACATGCAGGGAATCGAAACCGCGGTGGCGGTCCCGCATGAGGATGAGTTGCGGAAAAAGACAATCTCGCGTTTTTCAAGTTCCGGGTTGGTCTTGCGCTCATAACCGCCAAGCGAGAAGTTCTGGGCGCGCGCGGTCTCCCCGGCGACAATGATGGTCAACACCGGCTTGGCGGACGTTGCGGCCTGCCGCCCCTGCTTCGCATCCGGGTCGAGGGCCATGGCGACGATGTTTTTCTCCCGGCCACTGCGAACGGCGAAATTCACGGCGCTGATTGCAGGCCAGATCGGATTGAGTGTCTTGATGACGATGCGGTTGTTGCGCATGGTCGAGGCAATGGCGGGGTACTGCCAAAGGCCCATTGTCAGCGCGACAAGCAGCAGCGGCACAATAAGAGCCAGGTTCCATTTCAGTTTGGCGCCAAAGCTCCGATGCTCGATCCGCACCAACGCGATCAGCAGCGAAGGCAGGATCGCGTAAAGCGCCATGTGACGCAGGAACGCCGGCGTCATCAGATGCCCGGCCTCCGCCGGAGTGGTCTGCGCCGCATTGCGGATCATGTCGATGTCGATGATGATTCCGAATTTTTCCATAAACCAGGCGGCCGCGGCGGCGCTGAGAACCGCCAGAATAAAGACCGGCTTGGTCACATACTTGACTGTCACGGATGTGGACAAAGCGATCAGCAATGCGCAGATGCCGACGGAAAACGCGATCAGGGCTGCCCGGTGGTCCCCGAAGGCTGCGATTGTCCTGGTCCAGAACACCGTGTTGAGGACAAGGATGATCCATGCCGCGACAAAGAGGCTCAGGGCGACGCTGCCGACGGAAGGCCGGGATATTTTCATGGCACTAATTCCTGTGAAATAGGGGATTTTCTCGTTCTTGAAGCTGATCGGTGGCGCTAGCCCGGCGGCGAGACAAGGGGAATGGAGATCCGCGCTTCGAGACCTCCCAGCGGCGAGGCCCCCAGTTCAAGCTGGCCGCCGAAGGAGTCGACGACATCGCCGGAAATGGCGAGACCCAGGCCTGCGCCGAGGTCCGACTGATCGAGACGCCGGTCTGATCTCAGCGCTGAGGCGATGCCGGCGGGATCAAGGCCGGGACCGTCGTCACTGATGCGGATCAGGGTTGCGCTTGACGTTCTTTCGGCTTCCACCGTCACCCGGCTGCGGGCGAAGCGAACCGCGTTTTCGGCGAGATTGCCGATGAGTTCATGGAGGTCATCGGGATCCACGGGAACCGTCAGTTCGGCGCTGACGCCGCACACCAGATCGAGCTCCTCGCCGGCCGGGGTGCGTTTGAGCGCGCGCAGGATGCCATCGACGATCGGCTTGAGCGGCGTTTTGTCATGGCTGCGGCCATGGCGCAGCCGGGCCCGGGCAAGTTCACGTTCCATGTGCCGGCGCATGCGCTGGGCAAGCTCGGCAATGTCGTTGGCGATCTGGGTGTCTCCCTTGGCCCGGAGCCGCTCGATGTCGGCGGCCAGCGCCGACAATGGCGTCTTCAGGCCGTGGGCGAGATTGGCGGCGCGGTCCCTTGCCCGGCTGATCGCCAGGTCCTGAGCGTCAAGCAGGGCATTGACCTCTTCGACCAGCGGCGCAACCTCCCTTGGCACGCCATCGGCATCAAGACGCTTACTGTCGCCGGAGCGGATGGCGCTGACCCCCGACAGGACACGGTAGACCGGCTTCAGGCCTTCGCCGATCTGGAAAAGGAACCCCAACAGCAGAACTCCGCCAAGAATCAGCAGAACCGGGGCAAGGTCGCGGGAAAAACCGGTGGAAAGGGCGCTGATCTCGGCCCGGTCGATGGCCACGGAAATACGCAACCGGTGATCCCCGTCGGGCGCTGAAAGCAGAACCATTGTCTCATGCACCAGCAGTTCCGATGCCAGCGGTCCGGCGGTGTCGTGCACATGGGTCTCGCCTGGCCGCAATTCGTCGACGGGAACCTCGAGAAACGTGTCCCACAAGGACCGCGACCTGAGCTGCGTGCCGGCGGTGGCATCGTCGATCTGCCAGTACAAGCCGCCGAAAACCGACTGAAACCGTGGATCCACGGGCTCGCGGCCAAGCGACAGAACCGAATTGGCGTCCATTCGCAGGCCGCCGGTGATCTGGTTGAGATGGGTGTCGAGTTCCTGGCCGACACGCCGCTCGAGATGACGGGCAAACAAGGCGGAGAGGCTGAATCCGGTCACCAGCAGAGCGGCCGCGACAACCAATGCGGCATAGGCGAACAGTCTGAAACGCAGGGAGCGGCCGGTTCTCATGGGGCGCTGTCCGGCTCGGCGACGATGTAACCGAAACCGCGGCGCGTCTCGATCAAGGCGATGGACAATTTGCGCCTGACACGCCCGACCAGCACCTCGATGGCGTTGGATTCCCGTTCGAAATGGACCGATTGCAAATGCTCGGAGAGTTCCTGCTGGCTCACCACGCGTCCCTTGTTGAGCATCAGATAGGCCACCAGGCGGTATTCCTGAGGCGACAGGTTGACCGGGACGCCGCGGATGCTGAGCCGCATCTGCCTTGTGTCGAGTTCCGCCTCTCCAACCGTGACCACCGGGTTGGCCTGTCCGCCGGAACGGCGGATGATGGCGCGCAGCCGGGCCACCAGTTCTTCCATGCGAAACGGCTTGGGCAGATAATCATCCGCGCCTGAGTCAATGCCCTCGACCCGTTCCGTCCATGCGCCGCGGGCGGTCAGCACCAGCACCGGAAAATCGCGCCCGTCGGCACGCCAGCGCTTGAGTACCGCCAATCCGTCCATGCCCGGCAAGCCGAGATCGAGGATTGCTGCCGCATAAGTCTCGGTATCGCCGAGAAACCAGGCCTCTTCGCCGTTGGTTTCGCTGTCGACAACATAGCCCGAGGCTTCCAGCGCCTGGGTGACATCCCTGCGGATGCGATCATCATCCTCGGCGAGCAGAATGCGCATCAATCGTCGTCTTTAAGGCTGAGGATTTCGGCGGTGCGCGCGTCGATTTCATATTCGAGGCGACGGCCATCGCTGCTCAGGACATAGATCTCGTAAATTGGCGACCCCTTTGAGTATTCGAACTCGATTTCGAGAATCTTGCCTTCGATGTCCGGTCTGACCCTCTCAAGGATTTCCGACAGATGCAGGATCTCGCCGCGCTCGACAGCGGCATCAAGCCTGATGCGTTCGCGATGATCGTCGTCATTGTCCGCGTAGGCCGGCGCCAACGCGGGCGTGATCGCGGCAAGCAACAAAAGGAGAGGCATATAGGGTTTCATGGTTCCATCATCGCGGTTGCAATATGACAAATCGCTGACGGACCTCCTCAGCGGCTTGTCATCAGAGCTCTGCGAAAAAGGCGGGGTCAACGGCCAATGGCCTCGACCGCATTTTTAAAGGAGACAAACCATGAAAACAACGTTTATCGCCGCCGCACTTGTCGCAGTCCTCGCCCCATCGGTCGCCTCGGCCAGTTCAAGCTGCCCGAACGTGCCGCGGGATCAATGGATGAGCGATGCTCAGATCACCGAGAAGGCCAAGGGCCTGGGCTATGAGGTGCGTTCGCTGAAGGCCGAGAACGGCTGCCTTGAAGCCTATGCATTCGACAAGCAGCGCAACCGCGTCGAGGTCTACTTTCATCCCGCCACCGGCGACGTGCTGCGGGTCAAGGCAGACGACTGATGGCAATGGCAAAGGCCATGACGCAAACCGGCGGCGTTCAGTCGCCGGCGACCGTCCGGGTGTGGGACCCGCTGGTCAGGATCTTCCACTGGTCGCTCGTCGGCCTGTTCGCCTTCGCCTTTCTCACCGGTGATGAATGGCAGACGCCGCATGAAATGGCCGGTTATGTCGTGGCGGGCCTGATTGCGGTTCGCCTGGCCTGGGGTTTCGTCGGTTCCCGCCATGCCCGGTTCTCGAATTTCCTGTACGGGCCCGCCACCGTGGCGGGCTTTGTGCGCGATACGGTTCGCATGAAGGCGCGGCGGTATCTTGGCCACAATCCGGCCGGCGGCCTGATGGTGATCGCGCTGCTGATCGTGATCGCGGTCATCTCGCTCACGGGATGGATGATGACGACCGATGCCTATTGGGGTCTGGATTGGGTCGAGGAGTTGCACGAGGCCTCCGCCTTCGCCGCTCTTGGCCTGATCGGTCTGCACATCGGCGGCGTGATCGTCGCCAGCCTTGAGCACGGCGAAAACCTGGTTCGTGCGATGATCACCGGCAGAAAACGCGCGGCCGGCCCCGACGATATAGCCTGAGCGTTCAACCGCCCCCCTGACGCTCAGGTTGACCTGCCAGCTGCCGCCCGCGCTGGCAGGTCGTTTTGTCTGTCTTGTATCTGTCGCACCGCTGGGGCAAGGTCCGGCCAGTGCGCTGAAGCTCATCCCCGGGCATCAGCCTGATCATCGGGCAGCCGTCGCCGGATTGTCCTCTGGAGCCTTGCATGAACCTGATTGAAAACCGCACAGTTGACGAAATCAAGATTGGCGACAAGGCTGATCTCGACCGGGTGTTGACCCGCCAGGACATTGTCCTGTTCGCCACGGCATCAGCCGACGTCAATCCCGTCGATGTGGATTCAGATGATGAGGAAGCCTCGGGCCTCAAGCAGGGCATCGCCCATGGCATGTGGGCGGGCGCGCTGATTTCGGCGATTCTTTCGACGCGATTGCCGGGACCGGGAACAGTGCACCTGGGGCAGACGCTGAAGTTTCACCAGCCGGTCGGTATCGGCGACCGCATTACGGTGCGTGTTGAAGTCACCGGCGTTGACACAAGCTCAGGCCATGTCGCGCTGGATTGCGTCTGCGTCAACGCCGACGGCGTGACGGTGGTATCGGGAACCGCCGAGGTGCGAGCCCCGCGCGAGAAGGTCAAACGACCTGTCGCCCGCATGCCTTCCGCCCGGCTGCACGCCCAGGGCGTGCGGTTCGGCGCGATGGTGGAGCGGGCGCGGTTGCTCGATCCGCTGATCACCGCCATCGTCCACCCCTGCGACGATCTCAGCCTGGGCGGGGCGATCGCGGCGCGTGACGAGGGCATGATCGTGCCGGTCCTGGTCGGTCCGCAAGCCAAGATCAGGGCGGCGGCCGAGCAGGCCGGGCTGGATCTCAGCGGGCTTGAAATCGTTGACGCACCGCACAGTCATGCGGCCGCTGAGATCGCCGTGGCTCTGGTGCACGAAGGACGGGTGGGCGCCCTGATGAAGGGCAAGCTGCACACCGACGAGCTTCTCGACGCCGTGCTCGACCGGGCAAACGGCTTGCGCACCGAGCGGCGGTTGAGCCATGTCTTCGCGCTGGATATGCCGGGGCAGAACCGGACCCTGTTCGTCACCGACGCGGCGATCAACATTTCGCCCGATCTCGAGGCGC
This sequence comes from Hoeflea sp. BRH_c9, assembly GCA_000961635.1. Taxonomy (GTDB): domain Bacteria; phylum Pseudomonadota; class Alphaproteobacteria; order Rhizobiales; family Rhizobiaceae; genus Hoeflea. The sequence goes on from LADQ01000242.1 coordinate 6,751, forward strand.
TGCGCGACATCGTCCAGAACGCCATTGATCTGGCCATTGCGCTGGGTGTGGAAACGCCGCTGGTAGCGCTCCTGTCGGCGGTTGAAACGGTGACGGCAAAACTGCCCTCGACATTGCTCGCCGCGGCCATCTGCAAGATGCATGACCGTGGCCAGATCGTGGGCGGCAAGGTTGACGGGCCGCTGGCCTTCGACAACGCCATCTCGCCGGCCGCGGTGGCCGCCAAGGGCATTGTCTCGGATGTCGCGGGCTACGCCGACATTCTGGTCACGCCCAATCTCGAAAGCGGCAACATGGTCGCCAAGCAATTGATCCATCTCGCCGGCGCCGCCTCAGCCGGAATAGCTCTGGGCGCGCGGGTGCCGATCATGCTGACCAGCCGCTCCGACACCGTCGACGCCCGGATCGTCTCGGCGGCGCTCGCCAAGGTGTTTTATCACTGGCGGCGCAAGCGACCGCTGGGACTGCCCTGGTAAGCGCGCATCCGGGTGCTGGTTGCTGCGGAGTTACCGCATCAACAGCACCGGGGCCTTGCAGGAGCGCAGCATTTCGGTTGTGGTCGAGCCGATGACGAAGCTGCGGATGCGCGAATGGCCGTAGGCGCCCATGGCGACGAGGCAAGCCCCGTTTTCCTCGACGCGCTGGCCGAGAACCGCCTCCGGTTGACCTGCGATGATGGAGGTTTCCACCGTCAATCCGGCGCCCTGCAGGATGGCGCGCGCGTCTTCCTGGGATTTTTCCGTCTCGCGGTTGCGCTGGCCGACGGTGACCACATCAATGGCCAGGCCGGCAAACAGCGGATTGCGGGCGATGTGATCGACCACCCGCTGGCTTGAGGCGCCGCCGTCATAGGCGATGATCACGGTGTTGATCGGCTTGAAGGCGCGGGAGGCGACAAAGACCGGCTTGTGGCTGGCGCGGACAAATCTCTCGACATGGGCGCCCAGCCTGGCGAAATCGGCCTCCTCGCCGCGCTTGCCGATCATGAGCATGGCGATGTGGTTTTCCTGTTCAATGACAGTCTCGACCAGTTCGCCCTGGCGAAGATGCGCGCCGGATACTTTTTGCCCGGCGGCTTCGATGATGGCGCGGGCGTCATCGAGAATGGCGCGGCCTTTCTGCTGCAGCAGCTTTGCGCGCTGTTCATCGAGCGTGGCAAGTTCATCCAGCAGCGCGGTGCGCGCACCAAGCGCGATCGAGCCAGACAGATCGGATTTTCCGGTCCCTGCCAGACGGTCGAGAACATGCAGCAGCTCAACCTGTGCATTCATCCGGCCAGATGCCCAGGCGGCATGATCGCAAACGCTTTTTGAATAGGCGGACCCGTCGACAAGGGCCAAAATTATGTTGGTCATGGTTCTCTCTCCCTCAATGGGCCATCAGCTGGTCCATCGCGCCCGGCTTGTCATGGATGGCAAGCCGGTCGACGATGGTTTCAGAGGCTTCATTCATACCGATGATTTCCACGGTGGCGCCGTCGCGGCGGAATTTCAGCACCGCCATGTCGAGCGCCGCGACGCTCGATATATCCCAGATATGGGCGCGGGAGACGTCGATGACGACCTTCTCCAGCACCTCGCGGAAGTCGAAGCCTTGCATGAAATCATCGGCGGAGGCGAAGAACAATTGGCCTTCGACGATGTAGGTGCGGGTTTTGCCATCATCGGACAGGATGGAGCGGATGCCGAACAGCTGGGCGATCTTCCAGGCAAAGAACAGGCCCGACAGCAGCACGCCGACCAGCACGCCGATGGCGAGATTGTGGCTGAACACCACGAAGGCCACGGTTGCCAGCATCACAATGGATGAGGAGCGGGGATGGGTGCGCAGGTTCTTGATCGAGGACCAGGAGAAGGTGCCGATCGACACCATGAACATGATCGCCACCAGGGCTGCCATCGGGATCTTCGCCACCCAGTCGCCCAGCACGACGATGAAGAAGAGCAGCATGGCGCCGGCGACGAAGGTGGAGAGCCGGCCGCGGCCGCCGGATTTGATGTTGATGATCGACTGGCCGATCATGGCGCAACCGGCCATGCCGCCGATGAAGCCGGTGGCGGTGTTGGCGATGCCCTGGCCGACGCATTCGACGTTGCGGTTGGACGAGGTGTCGGTGAGATCGTCGACGATCGATTGCGTCATCAGCGATTCGAGCAGTCCGACCGCCGCCACAGCGACCGAATAGGGCAGGATGATCCACAGCGTCTCGAGCGTCAGCGGGATCTGCGGGATCAGGAACACCGGCAATGTGTCGGGCAATGCGCCCATGTCGCCGACGGTGCGGATATCAAAGCCGAAGAACAGGGTAACCGCGGTCAGCACGATGATGGTCACCAGCGGCGAGGGGATGGCCTTGGTGATCAGCGGAAACAGGTAGATGATGGCCAGACCGGCGGCGACCATGACATAGGTGAGCCATGGCACGCCGATGAGTTCGGGCAATTGCGCCATGAAAATCAGGATCGCAAGCGCATTGACGAAGCCGGTCATCACCGATTTCGAGACGAAGCGCATGACGTAGCCAAGTCTGGCGATGCCGGCAGCCACCTGAATGAGGCCGGCCAACACGGTGGCGGCCAGTAGATATTCAAGCCCATGCTGCTTGACCAGGGTGACCATCAGCACGGCGGTCGCGGCCGTTGCGGCCGAGATCATGCCGGGGCGTCCGCCGACGATCGCGGTGATGACGGCAATCGAGAAGGAGGCGTAAAGCCCGACCTTGGGGTCGACGCCGGCGATGATCGAGAAGGCAATCGCTTCAGGGATCAAGGCAAGGGCAACGACCAGCCCCGACAGGATGTCGCCACGGATATTGCCGGTCCATTGCGAGAGGTAGCGGTTGAATGAAATCATGGAGATGGGCTTCCTGTCCGGTTGAACGGTGGATTGGCGGTGCGAAGCTTGCAAGAACGGGCCACTTGGAAAATACGTGTGCGGCGCGCCGGTCTTGTGTTCTGCAGGGAGTGTGACCCGATCGCGGATCAAACGAGAATGCGGTTTCGTTAAAGGGATAAGCCCGGGATGCCAAGCAAAACCTGTTCGCAGGTGCAAAAAAAGGCCGGTTTCGCGCGGGTGATTACGCGGTGAGTTCGTGGATCCTGACGTCCGGGCAAACGGCTTTGGCGATGTCGCAGAGGTGGCGATGGTGGGTCAGGTAGATCACCTGGCCGACGCCCGCCATGCCCGCGAACAGGCGGAATGTTTCCTCGGCGCGGAAATCATCGAATGTTTCCATGATGTCGTCGGCGATGAACGGCACCGTGCGGCGGGTCTCGGCGAATTCGTGATAGCCCGCGACGCGCAGCGCCAGATAGAGCTGGAAGCGGGCGCCCTTGGACATTTCCGCGGCCTGTTTGGAGGAGCCGTCGTTCTGCAGTGCGATCAGCGTTTCGCGGTCCTTGTCGGGCTGCGAGGCCAGCCCGGTGTAGCGGCCGCGGCTGATGATGCGGACTGCCTCGGAGGCGCGCGCCATCATCGACGAGCGGTGGCGTTCGCGGTAGAGCGTGAGCGCCTGTTCCATGGCGATGATCCCGGCCGAAAGCCTGAGATAGCGCTCTGCGCCCTCGGCGATGGCGAGAAGCGTGGTCTTGCGCTGCTGCTCGATGCGGGCGACGGCATCGTCGCCGCCAACGGCGTTGAGCGCGCCGGTGGCGCTGGTGCGGGCGGCGTAAAGTTCCTGGACCTCGGCGTCGAGCGTCTCGAGCGCGGCTTCGAGATCCTGCTTTTCTTGCGTCAGTTCGGCGGCATCCGCGGCGTCGAGCTGGGCGCGGGCATCCTCCAGCGATAGGGCGTCGAGCGCCTCACGGATCTCGGCTGCGATTTGCTCGATGCGCAGGCCAAGCTGCTTGCGCTCGAGTGCCTGGTCGATGCACAGGGCGGCGTCCGTCAGGTTTTCGGCGCCCAGGGCATCCAGCATCTGCGATTTTCGGGCCGTGTGCGCCGCGCGGGCCTCGATGTGGTTGCGCTGCCGGGAGACCGACTCCTCGATTTGCCGCGTCAGGTCTTCGTGCCGGTTGCGGGCCTTTTCGGCGGCCGCCATCCGGTCCGCGAGCTGCCTTGCGATACTGGCGGGGGGCATGTTTTCGGTTTCAACACCGGCTTCGGCGGCGATTGCCTGAAGGGCTGCGACATATTCCGCCTGGTCCCGCTCCATCTTGGCGATGCGGTCGGCAAGGCCCGCGCGATCATGCAGCGCGGCCGCAAGCTCGCCCAGCAGCGGCAA
>LADQ01000251.1 GCA_000961635.1 Hoeflea sp. BRH_c9
CAGCACGCCGATCTGGGCGGTCCGCTCGCGCGGCGCAACGCCCTCGCCGGCGCCTGATTGCGCAAGGCTTTCGCCCACGCCCAGGAGCGCCAACAGCCCAATGATCGCGCCGGTCAATCCCTTGGCAAACTGCAAGATCCATCTCCTCCGAAGTGCATCCTACCTGTGCAATTCGGCAAATGCCATTGCCCCGAAGGCAACGCCGCCTGATCCGCAGGCAGGTGGAATGGGCCCCGGGCTCCCGACGCATAGGCGAGCCGGAACCCAATCTCCCCTGCAAGGGGGAGATTGGCGCCGCGCGCGCCCCGCATTCCGGTTTTCGCCGGAAACACTGATTGCCTCATGCCGCCGGCAAAAGTCGGGCGCGGGATTTTGGCGCGCTGTTACGCATCATTGACCCGCCGTCTGCCAGACTATTATATAGGTAAATCTGAATATTTCCCGGAGCCCGCTGAGGCGCGGACCGGGCCAGCGAGGAGGAATATGATGGACAGGATTATCGCCCTGGCGGCCGCGATCGGGCTGTTGCTTGGATCAAGCGCGGCATTTGCGGACACGGAGAAGCAGGTCAATATCCGCCCCGATGTGGCAAGCGTCGTGGTTGAAACCGCCGATGGCCCGGTCACCATCGAGCGCATTCAAGACACCGAGCACGAGATCACCGGTTATTACGCAAAAACCTCGCGCGCGTGCCCGCCCTTCTGCATTCAACCGGCCCAGGCCGCCGAGGGTGTGGCCACTATTGGCGAACTGGAATTGCTCGACATGCTCGCCGACAAGGAGGCCCGCGTCGTCGACGCCCGCACGGTGGACTGGCATGCGGAGGAAACCATTCCGGGCTCGCTCAACATCCCCTACACCGAAATCGCCGGACGCCTGGATGAACTCGGCTGCGTCAAGGACGGCGGCGCCTGGGACTGCGCCAACGCGGTTCGGGTCGCGCTCTATTGCAACGGGTTGTGGTGCGGCCAATCCCCCACCGCCATCCGCGCCATGCTGCGCGAAACCTATCCCGCCGACCGCATCTTCTATTACCGCGGCGGCATGCAGGCCTGGAAAATCCTCGGCCTGACCACGGTCGAAGGCGGGCTTTGATGTAAGTCATGACCGGATGGCGATGGGGAGGCCCGAAGATGCAATGCCCCGAAAGGCGTCCCCGCGAGTCCGGCTCCTGCACGGAACCCAACCTCCCCCTTGAGGGGGTCTGAAGGACGGGACGAGTCCCGTGGCTCGTCCCCGGGCGATTGGGGCGCGGAGCGCGACAGAGCCGGGTGGGGGTTTTGCGCGGCCGCTGCAAGGGTCTCCCGGCGCATGGACATGCGCCGACCCCCACCCGGACCTGCGGTCCGACCTCCCCTCAAGGGGGAGGTAAAGCCGTCCGGCCCAGCGGCAGCCCTCAGAAAAACGCCTGGATGCCGGTCTGCGCCCGGCCGAGGATCAGCGCGTGGACGTCGTGGGTGCCCTCATAGGTGTTGACGGTTTCCAGATTCTGGGCGTGGCGCATGACGTGGTATTCGGCCTGGATGCCGTTGCCGCCATGCATGTCGCGGGACTGACGGGCGATATCGAGCGCCTTGCCGCAATTGTTGCGCTTGATCAGTGAGATCATCTCCGGCGCGAAGCGGCCCTCGTCCATCAGCCGGCCGACGCGCAACGAGGCCTGCAGCCCCAGCGCGATCTCGGTCTGCATGTCGGCGAGCTTCTTCTGGAACAATTGCGTGCCGGCGAGCGGCTTGCCGAACTGGTGCCGGTCAAGCCCGTATTGCCGCGCCCGATGCCAGCAATCCTCTGCCGCCCCCATCACGCCCCAGGAAATGCCGTAGCGGGCCCGGTTGAGGCAGCCGAACGGGCCCTTCAGGCCCGAAACATTGGGCAGCAGCGCGTCATCCGGGACCTCGACATTGTCCATCACCACTTCGCCGGTGACCGAGGCGCGCAGGCTGAGCTTGCCGCCGATCTTCGGCGCCGACAGGCCCTTCATGCCCTTTTCCAAGACGAAGCCGCGGATTTCGCCGCCATCGGCCTCGGATTTGGCCCAGACCACGAAGACATCGGCGATCGGCGCGTTGGAAATCCACATTTTCGCGCCATTGAGCACGTAGCCGCCGTCGACCTTTTTGGCGCGGGTTTTCATGCCGCCGGGATCGGAGCCGGCGTCCGGCTCGGTCAGGCCGAAACAGCCGACCCATTCGCCGCTGGCGAGCTTGGGCAGATATTTCTGCCGCTGTTCCTCGCTGCCGTAAGCCTGGATCGGATACATCACCAGCGACGACTGCACGCTCATCATCGAGCGGTAGCCCGAATCGACCCGCTCGACCTCGCGCGCCACCAGACCGTAGGAGACATAGCCCGCTTCCGCGCCGCCATAGGCTTCCGGTACGGTGACGCCGAGCAGGCCGGCAGCGCCCATTTCGGAAAAGATGTCGCGGTCGACGGTCTCGTTGAGATAGGCCTGTGTCACCCGCGGCGCCAGTTTGTCGGCGGCAAACGCCTCCGCCGCGTCCGCAATCATCCGCTCTTCGTCGGTCAATTGCTCATTGAGCAGGAACGGATCGTCCCACTTGAACGGCGATTTCGCGGATTTGATCGGAACGGCGGGGGACACGGACATCAAAAAAACTCCAGTTTGTTCGATAAAGGCGGCCTTCAATCCTTGGCCAGCGGGCACTCTACAGCCGCTCGCCTCTCTTTAACATGGATTTTCCGGGATACTATAGGCTTGAACTATTTTTCGCCGCGCCACGCGATCCGCCGTTCAGAGCGCCACTGGCGGCTCCATCACTTCCCACAGCGCGATCAGCTCACGTCCGGCGCCGGCGGCAATCGGCGCCACCAGCCGCGCCAGCGACAGCGAGCGGCCGCCATGAAACCACGACGTGGTCTCGAAATAATCCGGGATGCCGCTCTCAAGCGTTTCCCGAAAGGCGTCGGCGACGCGCTTGACGCTGAGCGCCGGCACCGATTCCGCCACCGGCCCGTTCTCGACCGGAGGACCGAAAGGCCACAATTCGGTGGCGGCGAGCTCGCGCCAGATCAGCTTCTTCTCCGGCCCTTCCACGCCGATGCGCGCCAGCAAGGGATAGTCGGCGCTCAGCGCCGGAAGGTCGAACTCGGAGGACTGAGGCAGGCCGCCGCCGGCCTTGGCAAGCCACAGATCGTGGAAACTGCGGATGCGCTCCGGCGTTTTGTCAGGCAGTTGAAAAACGGACGCCGAAGCTTGTCTATCCATTGGAAAATCACTCAATACACGCAGGTTTTAGCGTATCATAGCTTTGAACTCGACAGCCATGCCACTTCAGCGTTTACTTGGCGCGCCGATCTTTTTACCTAGGACGCCAACTGGATGAAATCGTCACTGGCAGATCAGTTTGAAGTCGCCGCCGGACTGGCCTCGGGCATCAGCCGTTTCGCCGCCGGTCTCGGTATCGACGCAGATCCGATCGCGCGGGCCTGCGGCCTGGAGCCGGCGCGGTTTACCGCCATCGGCGAACGCATCAGTCTTGACCGGTTGTGCCGCTACATGGAAGCGCTGGCACTGATCTCCGGCGACGATCTGTTCGGGCTCAAATCGGCCTCGGAATTCCAGAAAGGCGCATCCGGGCCCTTCGGCTACGCCATGATGAATGCGGCCACCGTGCGCGATTGCCTGATCTTTCTCGGCCGCAATCTTCAAAAGATCAGCGAGACCAGCATCTGCACGCTGGAAATCGGCCCGCGCACGGCGCATTTCGAGTGGACTTATTCTCCGCTGATCCTGCACCGGACCCAATTTGTCGACCTGGGAACGGCGCAAACATTCACGCATTTGCGCGCATTCCTGGGAGATGACGTCAGCCGGATAGGGTTGCAGCTCGAACGCAAGAAACCGGCAAATACAAATTTACACAAACAGTTGCTAACGCCCCATGTCAGCTTCGGCGCCGCGGTCAACGCGCTGATCCTGCCGGTGGAGCTTCTGGGCAGAACCAATCCCCAGGCCGATCCGCAGCTGTTTGCCATGATGGCGCAGCAGGTGGAGGCGATGGAGCCGCGCCGCCCGCCCGCCGACGATCCCGTCGCCGCGGTTCGCCTGTATGTGGCCGCGAACCTCGAAAACAAGACGCTCACGCTCGCCAGCGAGGCCGAAAGGCTTGGCATGAGTTCGCGCACGCTGCAGCGCCGGCTGGCCGACGCCGGAACCAGCATGCAGTCGATCCTCGATGACTGCCGCAAGGAGATGGCCGGACGGCTGCTGCTGGAGACCAATCTGACCCTTTCAAGCATTGCCTACAGGGTCGGGTTTTCGGCGCCCGCCGCCTTCACAAGATCAGCGATCCGCTGGTTTGGCATGACCCCGAGCGAGTACCGCCAGAAGCACGCAACCGCCGTCTGACGCCAGCCGAACATCCCGCCGCAGGCCATCCCGCCATCCCCGACAGACGGATCGGGTGGCCTTTTTGGCGCGCAGTGTGAAGGCAGCGATGCGGCCGATGGCCCATATGCTCGAAAGAATATCAAACACAATCTGGGGGTGTTTCGCGGTGGGCCTGTGGCCACGCCGCGATTTCCGGTTCGGCGGCGGCGGACCCGGGCGCCCGCGAAAGGACTTGCTGATGGATCTCGGAAACGATCGAGGGTTTCTCCCATTGACCAGAACGGAAATGGCTTGCCTGCGCAAATGCGCCGAAGGCCGCACCGATGCGGAAATCGGCGCCGAGCTGGAACTGACCGCCGGCGAAGTCAATTCGGTGCTGTCGGTGGTCATGCTGAAACTGCGCGTCCCCAACCGCATGGCCGGACTGGCCAAGGCCGCCAGGCTTGGCCTGCTTCCAACCAGGCAGGACTGATCCACGCGGTCAAACGATCCTTCTGACCGGTTCGGTTGGCAAAAGCCTTATTTCGCGTCGATCGGACCGGACTTCAAGACCTGATCTTCGCATGGCGATTGATTGAAGCGCGCTTTGCCCCTATGTCGGCATGGTTACATTCGCAACGATCATGGACATGATGATGGACCGCAAGGCTGACATTCCCGCACATGACGTGCTGGCGCTGGAGAATTTCCTGCCCTACCGGCTGGCCCGCGCCGCCGAAATCGTCAGCCGCCAGTTCGCCACGCTCTACCGCGAACGCCACGGCCTGACCCGGCCGGAATGGCGCACGCTCGCCACCATCGGCCAGTTCAACCGCATCACCGCGACCGAAATCGGCGCCCACTCGTCGATGCACAAGACCAAGGTCAGCCGCGCCATCCGCGCGCTGGAAGACCGCAAATGGATCACCCGCCAACCCGACCAGACCGATCGCCGGGTCGAACACATCGAACTCACCCGCGAAGGCCGCCAACGCTACCGCGACCTGGTGGCGCTGGCCCGAACCTACGAGGCCAGGCTCGCGGGCCAGCTGGGCGAACCGGGAGCAGCAAGGCTGGAGGCCGGGATTGCGGCGATCGAGACGCGGCTTGGGGAGGGGTGACGGGACCCGGGCGTCCGGCAACTCCGCAAGGCTCACCATGGAGCCTCAATAAATGCACGGACGCCGCGCAACGTGGCGCGGCGTCCGATGCATACTTTGCGATCCAGGTCAGATCGCTGCCGGATCGTCACTCACCGCCGAATTCGGCCTTGAAGGTGTCGAAGTCGATCTGCAACCCGTTGAGGATCGCGCTCCAGTTGCGTGTCAGTCCGGCCTGCGCGACGGCGGCGGCGATTTCGTCGTCGGTCGCCCCCATCTGCTTGGCGAACTTGGTGTCGAGCCAGACGCAGTACCGGCACGGGATCTGGGCCGCGACCGCGATATTGATCAGCGACTTGATCTTCGGGTCGAGCGCCGACGATTCGTCGATCTCCAGCCCCTTGGTCATGGCCCAGGCGCCGGCGATGCCGTTCTTCGGATAGGCCTTCATGAAGCCCGGCAACACGCCGTAGGTGGCTTCGATTTCCTTGTAGGTTTCTTCGGCGGTGGGCAGTTCTGCGGCAACCGCAAGGGCGGTCATCGAAAGCAATGCGGCAGCCGCAACGGCCGCCAGTCTGGTGGTCATGGTCATGTCAGTCTCTTTTCTGTTTTCTTGAATTTGGGGCTGTTGATGCGTCATCCATCCTGCCCCGGCGGATGGCCGCGTACCGGCCGGCGCGATCGGGCGCCGGTCCGGAATTCCTGCTGTTACTGAAAGATGTCCCGGCTGGCAGGACGCTCATCGGCCTCAAAGAGGCCGATGTCGCGCATCAGATAGCCATCCAGCCCTTCCAGCTCGACGAGGTCGAGATCGAGGCCGGTCCGGCCGGGCTTGCCAAGTCCGAGCCAGCCGCCGATCAGACGCAGCAGTCCGCCGCGTCCGCGAGTGTTGATGTTTGTCATGGTCGTTTCCTTTGGTGATGGCGCCGGTCAGGCGCTCAGTTTGGTTTCCGGCAGGCAAGCCTCGCAGATCGCCGCAATATGCCGGTGGTCGGTGCCGCAGCAGCCGCCAAGCACGCGCACATGCGGCATCTGGCGGGTGAGTTCACGGTAGCGCCGCCCGAGATCGGCCGGATCGCCATCGTCCAGCGTCTCGCATTCGTCGAGTTCCGCATGGCTCATCATCGAGGCGTTGGCGCGGATGCCGCCGATACGCTTCAACCAGTCCTCGCCGCTGTCGACAGCCTCGGCGAAATGGCTCGGATGGGCGCAGTTGATCATGTAGTAATGCGGATAATTCCCGGTCGCCGCATCCACCGCCTCGATTGCCTGCTTCAGCGTTCCGCCGGTGATCAGCTTGCCGTCAGTCTCCACGGTGAACGAGATCGCGCAGGGCATGGCCAGCCGCTTGGCTGCACGGGCGATGCCGATTGCCTCGTCGACATTTGTCAGCGTGAAAGCCGTCACCATGTCGGCGTCGGTGCCGGCAAAGCTTTCGATCTGTTCGGCGTGATAGGCCTCGGCTTCGTCCGCCGTCATCCGGCCCGCCTTGTAGCCGTCGCCGCGCGGACCGATGGTGCCGCTGATGACGATCGGTGCGCCGGGCCTCTGATAGTGCGCCCGAAGCTCCGTGAGCAGCTCGATGGCATCGTCATTGGCTGCGCGCAGGGCTTCGGTGGAATAGCCGAGCTTGGCGCCCCAGTCGGCGTTTGCCCGCCAGGTCGGCGTGTCGAGGATGAAGCCGGAGCCGTGGCGCGCGGCGATTTCAAGGTAACGCCGGTAGTAGGCGGCGGTCTGCTGGCGCCCCTCCTGTGTTGCCAGCAAGACGAAGGAGGCGAAGTGCGGGAGGTCTGCGCCTTCATGGAAAATCAGCGTGGTTTCCATCCCGCCGTCGGTCAGGAACGCCCCGCCCTTCAGCTGTGGAAGATTGTGTCTGTAGTTTGTGGTCATCCTATCCATCCCAAATGGTTGTCTCGCTGGCCCCGTTTTGGACCGGCGTTGTGGGTGGATTTCTGCCGTTTTGGACTGTTTGAAACTAGCGGACTTGCGGTATACTGGCGCAAGAAACTATATTGCCGTTTGAAATCATGGATTTGCATGAAACCCGGAAGGATGCGCGCAGCTCTTGGCCATGCGTGCGTGCTTTAAAACCATACCAACGGTACAGGAGATCAGGATGCGAAAGGGCGAGGAAACGCGCGGCCGGATTCTGGACGTGGCCGAGGCCGCCGTTCTGGCGAAGGGTTTCGGCGCCACCTCGATCGAGGAGCTGATCGTCGAGACCGGCATCACCAAGAGCGGCTTCTTCTACCATTTCAGGGACAAGAACCAACTCGCCAAGGCTCTTCTCACGCGCTACATCGAGGCGGACGAGCGGATCTACGACGACATCTTCGGCCGCGCCCGCGAATTGATGGACGATCCGCTGCAATCCTTCCTGCTCGGGCTGAAGCTCCTGGCCGAACTGCTGTCGGACCTGCCCAACGGTCATCCGGGCTGCCTGGTGGCGACCAGCTGCTACTACGAGCGCCTGTTCGACCGCGAGATTCAGGACATCAACCGGCAGGCAGTGTTGCGTTGGCGGACACGGTTTCGCGGCATGATCCAGCAGATTGTTGAGGTTTATCCGCCACGCGAGCCCGTCGATCTCGACCAGCTCGCCGACATGGTCTCAACCGTGCTGGAGGGCGGCATCGTCATGTCGAAGGCATTGAAGGAGCCAGACACGCTGGCAAACCAGTTGCTGGTGTTGAGGGCATTCATGAAGCTGATGTTCCAGCCCTCGCCGCGAGCCTGACAGGCTGGCGGAATAGCTGCGGGCTTCGTGATGACTGATTGCCGCGTGGTCGGCACCCGCAGGGGCCAAATGACGCAGCAAGATAGCTGCTGGCCGATCCATTAGATCACCGCGACATCACCCCGTCCCGCCCCAGGGCCCATGATGATCCCCGCCCTCTTGATCCAGCCGCGCAAAGCCATGCGCGCCAAAGAAGTCGCGTTGGGCCTGGATCAGGTTGGCGGAGCCGCGGGCGCGGCGGTAGGTGTCGAAATAGGCGAGCGCGCTTGAGAGCGCCGGGATCGGCAGGCCGTTGAGCGCCGATTCGGCCACCACCCGGCGAAGGCTGGCGTCGGTGTCCTCGATGATTTTGGAGAAGGCCGGGGTCAGCGCCAAATTGGCCACGTCCGGGTCGGTGGTAAACGCGGTGGCGATCTCGCCGAGAAACCGCGAGCGGATGATGCATCCGGCGCGCCAGATCCGGGCGATGGTGGCCATCGGCAGGTTCCAGCCAAACTCGCTCGACGCCGCCGCCATCACCGCGAATCCTTGCGCGTAGGCGGCGACCTTTCCCGCCAGCAGCGCCTTTTCGAGGTCCTCGATCACCTCCTGCCCGACCCGCCGGCCTTGTTGAGCGGGAAGGCCGAAACGGGCTTGCGCGGCCGCCCGCTGGTCCCGCATCGCAGAAAGAGAGCGCGCGGCCACCGCCGCCTCGATCGCGGTGGCCGGCACGCCCAT
>LADQ01000267.1 GCA_000961635.1 Hoeflea sp. BRH_c9
AGAGCCTGTCGCCCTTAAAAGCCCACGTGCCGGCGCCAGTTATGAAAGCCGCTTTCATCGCGACACGGCCATCGGCATTGAACCGCAACCGCACGGTCATGCCGTTGCGGTGGCCAACCAGGTCCTTGCCAATAATCTGATCGGCGATCTGTGCCTGGGTCAGCGTCTCGGCCAGCGTTGGGCCGACTGCAAGCATGCTCGCAGTCAGCAGCAAAAACCGGGTGAATTTGGCGACATATCTCATTGGGGCATACCGGGGCTTTACAAGTCAGAATATCTGCTGGACACGATGTAATAGATCACTCACTTTGTAAAGCGTCCATTTCACCAAAAATCGGACCTATTTGGTGTTTTTAACATATCAACGCTATCAAAGGAGAAGAAATTCGCCTAATAAGTGAGTAATCACTTTTTCGAGGTTTCTCCAATGTCCCGCGCAAAACACCTGCCCACCGAAGAACGGCGCAACGAAGCTGTCGTGGCCGTCATAGAGCTCGCTGCCGCAAAGAACCCCGAGGACATCACCACCACGGCCATCGCGGGGCGGATGAAACTCAGTCAGGGTGCACTGTTCCGGCATTTTCCGACCAAGGACGCCATCTGGCGCGAGGTGATGCACTGGGTATCCGATCGCCTGCTTGAACGAATCGACAAGGTTGCCGGCGGCGAGTCCGATCCGGTCGCCGCGCTGGAGGCGATGTTCATGGCGCACATTGCCTTTGTGGCCGAACACCCCGGCGTGCCGCGGATCCTGATGGGGCAGCTCCAGCGTACCGGGTCAACTCCGGCCAAGCAGGTTGCGCATACCCTGACCTCGAACTACGCCATCCGGCTTCGCCGCATATTGGCGGCAGGCAGAAGTTCCGGCGCCCTGCCCGCCGACCTCGACGACGCTGCAGCGGCGACCCTTTTTCTCGGCATGATCCAGGGCTTGGTGGTGCAGGCGCTAATCAGTGGCGACCAGGACCAGATGCGGGCCGATGCCCCACGGGTCTTCGCGATCTATCGCGCCGGCCTCGTACATGATGTGACCAAGGCGGAGGAAAGAGGGTGAAACCGACTTTCCCACGCGCGGCTCGGGCCGGCGCACCCACGGACGGCCGCCGGAATGTCTGCGCCGGGAGTATTGCCGGTCATCACGACCGTAGCGGGACCATAGGGAGACTGAACTGATGTCGCGAAAAATTTCCATTGGGATTGTTGTGATCGCACTTGCCGGGCTTCTGGGCTTTGGCGCCTGGACGGTGCTGCTGAAGCCGTCCGACCTGCCGCCCGAAGGCTTTGCCCGCGGCAATGGACGGATCGAGGCAGATCTGCTCGACATATCGCCGCGGCTGGCAGGAAGGGTGGCGGAAATCCGGGTGCGCGAGGGCGATCTTGTGCAACCGGGTGACGTGCTGGCGGTCATGGATACGGCGGAACTGCGCGCGCAACTGGCCCGTTCTGATGCGGCCGTGGCCAGCGCCAAAGCTGGCGTTGGGGTCGCCGCGGCCCATGTGGTCGAAGCCCGCGCTCGGCTGGCGCTGGCCCAAAGCGAACAGACCCGCGCCGAAACACTAAGCGAGCGCGACGTTGGTTCGCTGCAAAATCGAGATATCCGGCGCACCGAAACACAAGTGGCTGAGGCAGGATTGACCGCCGCCGAGGCCACGCAGTACGCGCAGGAACGCGCTGTCGAAGCCGAGGTGGCCTCCCGGACCGAGGTTGCGGCGCGCATCGAAGATGCGACGCTTTATGCAACCGGCGCTGCACGTGTATTATACCGCCTGGCGCAGCCCGGCGAGGTATTGGGCAGCGGCGGGAAGATTTTGACGCTCGTCAGCCTCGAAGATGTCTACATGGAATTCTTCCTGCCCGCGAGCGAGGCACCCCGCGTGCATATCGGGGACGAGGCGCGCATCGTGGCCGATATCATGCCCGATATGGCGATCCCGGCGACGGTGATGTTTGTCTCGCCACAGGCACAGTTCACGCCCAAGCAGGTAGAAACCCTGACCGAGCGCGAAAACCTGATGTTCCGTGTCCGCGTGCGCATCCCCCCCGAATTGGTGGCCGAGCGCATTAATCAGGTAAAGACCGGTGTGCGCGGCCTCGCTTGGGTGCGGCTGGCGCGGGCCGACGGCAGTCTGCCTGATTGGCCCGCCGGTTTGACGCCGCCGCTTGCCAAGGTTTTCTCCACGCCCTCCGCAGCACGGAACAAGCCATGACAACCCAAATGATGACTGGGCAGACTGAACCTGTCGCTCAGCTTGGGCAGGTCAGTCACCGGTTCGGCAAGGTCAAGGCGCTGGAGGATCTGACACTTGTCTTGCCCGCAGGGCGGATGATCGGGTTGATCGGTCCCGACGGGGTTGGCAAGTCGACGCTGATGGGGCTGATCGCCGGCGCCAAAAGGTTGCAGCAGGGCACAGTCCGGACTTTGGGGGGCAGCATGGCCGACGCGCGTCATCGCACCGCCATCGGTGGACGCATCGCTTACATGCCACAAGGGCTGGGCCGCAATCTTTACCATGACCTGTCGTTGCGCGAAAATCTCGAGTTTTTCGGCAAGCTATTCGGACTGGGCCGGGCCGAGCGCGCCACGCGTATCGACCGGCTGACCCGAGCCACCGGGCTGCACCCCTTTCTGGATCGTCCGGCGGGCAAACTTTCGGGGGGGATGAAACAGAAGCTGGGCCTGTGTTCGGCGCTGATCCACGATCCCGACTTCCTGCTGCTCGATGAGCCAACGACCGGAGTCGATCCGCTGTCACGCCGTCAGTTCTGGGATCTGATCGACGCAATCCGTGCAGATCGGCCGCAGATGAGCGTGCTGGTTTCCACCGCCTATATGGAGGAAGCCGCGCGCTTTGACCATCTTGTGGCGATGAATGCCGGTCGTGTTCTGGCCGAGGCCAGCCCCGCCGATCTGATGGTGCAGACCGAAACCACCTCAATTGGTGCGGCCTATGTTGCGCTGTTGCAGGCCGACAATGACATGGCCCCAAACGACAGCCCCACCGCCGATGCCTTCGCATCCGCAACGGACCCTGTCGTGCCGGCAGAACAGCCCACCGCCCCGCCCCCACCCGAGGAACCAGCAATCCGGGCGCGTGACCTGACCCGGCGCTTTGGCGATTTCACCGCCGTTGACAAGGTCAATTTCGACATCGCGCGCGGCGAGATTTTCGGTTTTCTCGGCTCCAACGGCTGCGGCAAGACCACCACAATGAAGATGCTGACCGGCCTTTTGCCGGCGACCGAAGGCGAGGCGTGGATATTCGGCAGTCCAGTCGATGCGCAAGACCCGCAAGCCCGCCGCCGCGTCGGTTTTATGTCGCAGGCGTTTTCACTTTATGGCGAGCTGAGCGTCCGCGAAAACCTGCTGTTGCATGCGCGGCTGTTTCACCTGGGCCGGGCGCGGACAGACCAGCGCATGTTGGATCTGGTGCCGCGTTTCGAGCTTGAAGAGCATCTCGACCAGCGAGCCGATACGTTGCCGCTGGGGCTGCGCCAACGGCTTTCATTGGCGGTGGCGGTGATCCATGAGCCCGAGATCCTGATCCTCGACGAACCGACGTCGGGCGTCGACCCGCAGGCGCGCGATGATTTCTGGAAGCTTTTGCTTGATCTGTCGCGAAACGATCGGGTGACGATCTTTGTCTCGACCCATTTCATGGACGAGGCAATGCGTTGTGACCGGATTTCGCTGATGCATGCGGGAAAGGTGCTTGTCACCGACAGGCCTGACGCAATCATCGCCTCGCGCCAGGCGCCGTCGCTGGAAGAAGCGTTTATCGCCTATATTTCCGCCGAAATTCCGCCCGAACCCGCCAGCGCCGCTGTACTCGCTTCCACATCCGACAGTGACGGCAATGCCAGCGGCTTCAGCCTGCGCCGGTTGTTGGCCTACACCACGCGGGAGGCGATGCAGGTCCGACGCGATCCGGTGCGGCTGGCCTTTGCCTTTCTGGGCACCGCCATGCTGTTGTTGATCATGTCGTTCGGTATTTCGCAGGAGGTGCGCAATATGCCCTTCGCGGCCCTGGATCAGGACCACAGCCCCGAAAGTCGGGCCTATCTTTCGACATTTGAGGATTCCCATTGGTTTTTGACCCGGGCGCCAATCCTGGACCCGACTGCGTTGAAACAGCGGATGGCCAGTGGCGAGCTGACGCTGGCATTTCAGATCCCGCCCGGTTTTGGCGCGGATCTGCGTCGCGGTATCGGCGCAGAGGTCGCAGCGCTGATAGACGGCGCCGACACCACGCGAGCCGGCACGGTGGAAAGCTATGTGCAGGGCAATCACGCGTCGGTTGTGGCCAATGCGGGAGGTGCTGCACCCGCCCTTGCCATGCTGGCACAGGCCAACCCGGAACCGGTGCAGCTGATTTCTCGCTTTCGCTACAATCCGGCGATGGAGAGCCTGCCCTCCATCGGCCCCTCGATACCGCCGCTTCTATTGCTCCTGTTTCCCGCCATCCTGATGGCTGTCAGCGTGGCGCGCGAGAAAGAGATCGGGACAATTACCAATTTCTACGTCACCCCGACCGGACGTGCCGAATTCCTGATCGGCAAGCAATTGGTCTATATCGGCATTACGCTTTTGAACTTTGCCATCCTGACGGCACTGGTGGTGCTGGCGCTGGGGGTGCCACTGCGCGGCGATCCGCTGGTTTTGCTCCTTGCCGCGCTGTTGTATTCGGTGGCGGCGACCGGATTTGGGCTTCTGGTCTCGATAATGTCCTCCACGCAGGTCACGGCGGTTTTTGCCAGCACGATCCTGTCGGTGATGCCGACGTTGCAGTTTTCCGGCATGATGACACCGGTTTCCTCGCTTGAGGGGCCGGCACGGATCCTGGGCAACCTTTGGCCGACGACCTGGTACATGGCGGTCAGCGTCGGCACCTTCACCAAAGGGCTGGGGTTGGCCGATCTTTCCGGGGCGCTGATGCGATTGGCGGTGTTCGGACCTGTGTTCACCGGGTTGGCCATCCTGACCTTGCGCAAACAGGAGAAGTGACTTGCGACGCGTGGAAAACATTTTCTGGCTGGTTGGCAAAGAGTTGAAAAGCGTTCTGGGCGACCCCGTGATGGTTATCCTGATTCTTTGGTCTTTCGTCGCGGCAGTGATGCTCGAGGCAAGCGGCGCAGGTGATACCGTGCGTAATGCTGCCATAGCCGTCGTGGATGAGGATCGCTCGCCCCTGACACGGCAGATCGAGGCGGCACTGATACCGCCTTGGTTCCAGGTCCCTGTCGCCATGACCGCCGATCAGGCAGGCGCCGCGATGGACCGTGGCGAGATCATGTTCGCGCTGGCCTTCCCGCCGGATTTCGCCGCCGATGCGATCGCCGGAAAAAGCCCGGTTGCGCAACTCCTGGCCGATGCGACGGCGGTGTCGCAGGCCCAGCTTGGCGCCGATTACATCCGTAACATCGTTCAATCCGAGGCCCGCGCCTTTCTGACGGGCAATCCTGACGGCCCCACGCCGCAGTTGCGGCTGGAGCTGCGCCGCGCCTTCAACCCCAACGGAAACCCGGTATGGTTCAAGGCAATGTCATCGCTGCTCAACCAGTTGTCCCTGCTCACCATTGCGCTGACCGGGGCGGCGATGCTGCGCGAACGCGAGCATGGCACGATCGAGCATCTCATGGTCATGCCGCTGACGCCGGTTGAGGTGGCGCTTTCCAAGGTTCTGGCAACGATGGTGGTGGTGCTGGTGGCCTTCATCGGTTCGCTTTTGTTTGTCGTACAGGGGGTGTTGCAGGTTCCGGTCGCAGGATCGGCACCGCTTCTGGTGGCAGGGGCAGCGGTATACCTTTGGGCTGCCGCTGCAATCGGAATGCTCCTGGGCACATTGGCGCGCAGCATGGCGCAATTTGCGCTATTGGTGATCATGGTCATCATTCCGGTGATCATGTTGTCGGGCGGCATGGGTGCGGTGGAAAGTCAGCCCGATCTCGTGCAGAAACTGACACTGGCGCTGCCTTCGCGCCACTTTCTCGCCTTCGCCAAGGCAGTTGCGTTTCGTGGGGCGGGCATGAGCACGGTCTGGCCGCAACTTCTTTTGATGGCGGGCTTGGGTGTGGCATTCTTTACTGCAAGTCTGGCGCTCTTCCGGCGCTCAATGTCGCTGAGCAGCTGATCCGACAAAGGTGGCTGGCCGGGTTCGATGGGTTGAAGTACCTCCGCGGACGCTGTCGTCGCCGACTAACAACTTGGACGACCGGCATGCAGCCGCCCGGCGGCGATATCGGAGCGGCATTCAGTTCAGGTTGGAAATGTGGGGGTGTGCATGGTGAGCGTCGGCGGCGCCGATTGGGTGAACGCCTGTTCCGGGAGCATGATATCGGCCAGCGTGTAGGCGTCGAATGTGGCGACAAAAGCGGTCAATGCCTTGTTGAAAAGCCTGGGCAGCCGACAGTGGCTTGAAATTAGACACTGATTGGCTGGCGTGAAACATTCCACCAGAGCAAAATCCGTCTCCGTTGCCCGGAGGACCGCGCCGAGATTGATCTCTTCGGGACGACCAGCCAGCATGAATCCGCCCGAGCGGCCGCGCACACCGCGCAGATATCCAGCCTTGGTCAGGCCGTTGACGACTTTCATGAGATGGGCCTGCGAGATCCCGTAGATCCGGGCCGTTTCCTCGATGGTCACCAGCCTGCCACCGGCGGCTCCCGCATACATGAGCACGCGCAAGGCATAGTCGGAATAAGTGGTCAGCTTCATGATATTTCCCGATATCGATGTTCCGTTGGGTCTCGCGGCAGACCTGCCACGAACAAGGCCCGGTCATTTTTGCGATCCATGCCGGCATTTATGCGCCCGGTCACTCCGCGCTCGGCACAGAGAAGACCGAGGATGTTGGTTGCAAGCCTGGCTGCGGCCGGCCCCATCAAAGGCTTTAAATCTCTGAAAATGCAACATGGTCATTGCTTGCTCCATCAACCTGGCTGACCTCGTTTCATCGCAATGGTCAAAGCCCGAAAGGGCCGAAGTTTTGGAGAAGGAGATCTAGATCATAAAAGATATATTGACAATATATCTTTTAATCGAAACATTGGAGATGGTCGACGCGGCCTGCGGGACAGACCTGCGCTGGCTTGCGTCACCCCGATCCACAGGGATGAACAGGCTCAACGTGTTGTTGCTTCATCGTCTGGCCCGGCATGCGCCACCGGTCGGCAACGAAATTTCAGAAGCGGCGAGATCATGGGAAGGTTGATATGAAGATCGAGTTTGGAGATGGCGGCATTGTCATCGACGCAGCGCTTATCGCACCTCTGCTCAAAATTGAGCCAGCCGACGTTCCAGGGCTGATGCGCGAAGGCGCGATCACCAGCCTGTGTGAGACCGGGATCGGCGAAGATGCTGGCGAGTATCGGTTGAGTTTCTTCTACCTGGGCCGCCGCGTCCGCTTGAAGGTCAATGCGTCAGGAGAAGTTCTGCGCCGGTCAATCGTCGATTATGGCGATATACCGCTGCCGACGGCAATGCACCGGCCAGGCGGATGAAGTTTCCCGAGTTCACATGAACAATGAAACATCACAGAGCTATAGCGTTCGAAAACTCGCCACAGACAGGAGCCCGACATGAATAGGGCCGCGCCACAAAGCTGCCAGAAGCGTTTGCGAGTCTTTTCAACGGCTTTGGCCGGACCTGCCCAATGTCCGCAAAAACGCAATAAACGTGACCAGCCACGCGACCATGGCGATATAGGAAAACGCGGTTGACAGTGGTTCGAGGAAATCAAACCGCATCGCCGTCGCCATGCGATGGGTCGCGACTGCATACATGCCCAAGGGAAAGACCGCGCCCCAATACAGCGGATCATAGGCCAGCGGAAACCGTTTATAGGCGTGTCGCCATATCCCCAGAATAACCAGCATCGGAATCCACCATGTTCCGGTTGCCCAGTAGAAGATGGTGAAGCCTTTGATGAAAGGGTCGATGGAATGCAAAAACCATGCATTGGCGGCGTTTTCGATCAGCAATGATCCGGCCAGCGTGGAAATTGCCATGGCGCCCATGTTGATCCAGTAAGGCGGCGAAAGATCACCGGGTGCAAACTTGAAAAACGTGTAGCGATAGAAAATCAGCGACATCATCCAGATGTAGAGCATGCCTCCCCAGAGCCACATGGAAAGGGCCAGAAAATTCAGGTCCAGACGGTAAGGCTGCGGAGTATGCGCAGCGAGCAGGGCTGCCAGAACGGCGATGGATTGCGTAGCCACGACCGCCAGCAGCCAAGCCCCGCTGATACCTTTGTCGAGCGTTGGCTTTTCTTCCTTTACGGTAAAGGCGGTGAAGATGGTGTAGGTCAGGATGATCCATAAGAACAGCGCCAGAAACCAGAAGGCGAACCCAAGACTCATGGCCTCGGCCATCACCACGAATTGACTGCCAACTATCCCCGAGGCGGCGACCATGGTGAAGAATCCCGGGCCGCGCAGGTGATCAATCATATCCCCGAAAAAAAGCCGCGGGTGGCGATAAACCCGCAGAAATGTCAGCGACCACAGCACAAGATACGTGAGGATCGCAATCGTGGTTAACCCCCAGGCCAACCAGTACAGCCCGACCTGATAGGCGGCCAGCGCAACAATGCCTGTGGCCATGACCATGCCAAAATAGGCAGGCGACAGGTTTTGCACCTGCAGCGCCATATGACTCGATGGTCTTGGTTGGTCAGATGGTTTCGTCATGGGGCGTCACCCGTCCATGCTTGCGCGACTGTCCTGCCAAGATGCAACAGATCGACGGCCCGTGCCGCGATCTGTTGCACGATCTCGTCGGTTGTCCGGGGACACATGTAGAAGGCGGGCACCGGCGGCATTACTATGCCTCCCATTTCCGCCACAGCCGTCATGTTGCGCAGATGGGCGAGCGTCAACGGTGCTTCGCGCGCCAGCAGGACCAGCGGCCGGCGTTCCTTCAATTGCACGCCCGCCGCGCGGGTCAGGAGATTGTCGTCCAGGCCCAAGGAGATCGCAGCCAGGCTGCGCATCGAGCAGGGGGCGACCAGCATCCCTGCCACCGGAGACGAGCCCGAGGCAATGACCGCGCCCACATCACGCAGATCGTGGCGCTGATCGCAGAGGGCCGTCAACCGCGCCAAAGCATCGGGGCCGCATTCAGCAGCCAGCGTCCGTTCCGCGGCAAGGCTGACCACCAGATCAATGCTGGCGCC
>LADQ01000051.1 GCA_000961635.1 Hoeflea sp. BRH_c9
AGCGGCACGCCTTCCCCGTCGCGGGCGAACAGGCCGTGGCCGACGCCGTCGGGGTCGTCGATCACCAGCCAGGGCGCATTGGTGTAGCGGATCAGATAATCGACATCGATCTTGCCGGTGCGCAGCAGCTCGTGCGCCAGTGCGAGAATCAGCAGCCCGTCGGTGCCGGGCGTAATGCCGAGCCATTCGTCGGCGATGGCGTTGTAGCCGGTGCGCACCGGATTGACGCCGATCACCTTGACGCCGCGGGCTTTCAGCTTGCCCAGCCCGATCTTGATCGGGTTGGAATCATGGTCCTCGGCGACGCCGAAGATCATGAACAGCTCGGTCTTCTCCCAGTCCGGCGCGCCGAACTCCCAGAACGCCCCGCCCATGGTGTAGATGCCGGCGGCGGCCATGTTGACCGAGCAGAAGCCGCCATGGGCGGCGTAGTTGGGAGTGCCGAAGGCTTGCGCCCACCAGCCGGTCATCGACTGGCTCTGGTCGCGGCCGGTGAAGAAGGCGAGCTTGCGCGGGTCGCTGCGGCGCACCTCGCCGAGCCAGCCGGTGGCGAGAGCCAGCGCCTCGTCCCATTCGATTTGTTTGAATTCGCCCGAGCCGCGCTCGCCGGTCCTCAGCAGCGGCTTCTTCAGCCGCGCCGGGGAATAATGCTGCATGATGCCGGCCGATCCCTTGGCGCAGAGCACGCCCTTGTTGATCGGATGGTCGCGGTTGCCCTCGATGTAGCGGACCTGGCCGTCCTCGAGATGAACATCGATGCCGCAGCGGCAGGCGCACATGTAACAGGTGGTCTTGCGAATTCCGGTCGTGCCGGGAGCCGCGCCCGGAGCCCTGCTGGTCTGGTCCATTCCGCCCCTCTCCGCGCGTCCCGCCCGATGGCCCGATTGCGGCAACCACAGGGCAATCCAGCAACCGGCGCCTCCGCGACTGCCGCGTAAACGGAGCCCGCGGCCGCTCAAAAGTCAAGGCCGGGGCATAACGCCAGATTGACTTCCTCTAGGGCCAGAGAGGCGCGGCGCGGCGGCGCTCAGGCAGCAAGGGGGGAAACGCCGGGGATTGGAAAACCGGACGCTATCTCAACAGGCTGTCTTGCCGGGCACGGTGCAGTAGAGACCATGCAGCACCTCGAGGATGGCGCGGACTTCGGTCCCCTTGAGCGAATAATAGATGGTCTGGGCATCGCGCCGGGTGTTGACCAGATCGGCGTCGCGCAGCTTGCGCAAGTGATGCGACATCGCCGGCTGCGACAGGCCGCCCATGTCGGCGAGCCTGAGCACGCTTTGCTCGCCATCGAGCAGGATGCAGAGAATGCGCAGGCGCACCGGTTGCGACAGCATCTCCATCAGTTTCGCCGCATCGCTCATGCGCGGCTCCAGTTCAAGCATGTCGTGTGCATCCAGCATGGGCGGCAATCCGTCTGTGAACATTCGTCAGCTCTTATATAAAGAACATGTACGGATGTTTCAAGTTTTGGCCGCGGCAGGGCTTATATCAAGGGTCTACAGCGCGTTTTGCGCATCCGCGCGGCGCCGCGGTGCTGTCGCGGACAATCAGTTCGACTTCCAGGATCTTTGTCTCGACCGCCAGGCTGGAGGCCGAGCGAATGTGGCCCAGCAACATTTCCGCCGCCGCATACCCGATCCGGTAGCGCGGCTGGTGCAATGTGGTCAGCGCCGGAATGTACCGCCGCGCGATGGCGATGTCGTCAAATCCCACCACCGAGACATCGTCGGGGACCGCAACGCCGTGCCGTGCCAGCTCGGAAATGAAGCCGAACGCCATCTGGTCGGAATGGCAAAACAGCGCGGTGGGCCGCTGTTTCAGATCGAGCCATGCCAGCGCGGCCCGCGCCCCGGCGTCGAGGCTGAAATCCCCCGGAAACAGATGCCGGGGATCAAAGGTCAGCCCCAATGCGGCCAGACCGGCCAGCGCGCCGGCGCTCCGGCCGCGGGTCAGGACATTTTCCTCCGGTCCGCAGATCATGCCGATGCCGCGGTGCCCAAGGCCGGCGAGATGCGCAATCGCCAGTTCTCCGCCGCGCGTATTGTTGGCGCGCACCGACGGAAACTGGCCGCGCGGCGTCCATTCGCAGGCGAAAATGATCGGCGGCGAGCCGGAGCCGGAGGTTGCCGCCGACAGAACCGGGTCCGGCAGCGAGCCGTCGAGGCCGATGATGCCGTCGGCGCGGGTCGCATGCAGATATTCCGATACGAGCTGCGGCTTCATATGCGCCTGCCTGGTGTCGACGACAAGCATGTTGAAATCCGCCTTCGACAGCGCCGTCTCGATGCCGGCGAGAATTTCGGAGAAAAACGGATTTCCCAGATTCGGCACCAGCACGACGATGGCGCCGGTGCGCTGGCGCCTGAGATTGCGGGCCGAGAGATTGACCCTGTAGCCGCTCTTCTCGGCTGCCGCCAGCACAAGGTTACGCGTTGATTCCGCGACGGTTTCGGGCTTGCTCAGCGCCCGGCTGACGGTCGCGGTGGAGACCCCTGCAAGCCTGGCGACATCGGTGATCCTCGGCGCTTTTTGTTCCATGATACGCTGCATTCCCGGTTACGCGCCGGGGCGTACGAACGCTGCCAGCAAATATCACTTGACTCCAAATCGCATCGCGGTCAACCTTTATGTAATCGATTGCAATGCAGCATAGTGACGCGCCATGTAATCGATTGAAAAACGGTGTGAGGACACCGGTTGGCCCGGGTCGCCGCGAGCGCGGCGGGATCGGGAGGAGGCTCAATCCTGGGAGGGAATTCGATGAACACATTCAAGCTTTTTCTGGCTGGCGCGTCCGCGCTGGCGCTTTCCGCCGCTGCAAACGCGGCCGAACTGGAAGTCACGCACTGGTGGACGTCCGGCGGCGAAGCCGCGGCTGTCGCCGAATTCGCCAAGGCGTTTGACGCCACCGGCAACAAATGGGTCGACGGCGCCATCGCCGGCGGCGGCAGCACCGCCCGTCCCGTCATGATCTCCCGCATCACCGGCGGCTCGCCGATGGCCGCGACGCAATTCAACACCGGCCGCCAGGCCGAGGAACTGGTCGAGGCAGGCCTGTTGCGCGACTTCACCGAGCTGGCCGAGAAAGAGAACTGGAAGGCCGCGATTCGTCCGTCGAGCCTGCTCGACGGCTGCACGGTGGATGGCAAGGTCTACTGTGTGCCGGTCAACATCCACTCCTGGCAGTGGCTGTGGCTCTCCAACAAGGCCTTTGAAGACGCCGGCGTGCCGGTGCCGACCAACTGGGACGAGTTCGTCGCCGCTGCTCCCGCTCTCGAAAAGGCCGGAAAGATCCCGCTCGCCATCGGCGGCCAGGCCTGGCAGACGACCGGCGCGTTCAACGTGCTGATCCCGGCTATCGCCGGCAAGGACGTCTTCCTGAAGGTCTACAAGGACCATGACGCCGAAGCAGCCGCCGGCCCGGAAATCGCCAAGGTGTTCAAGGCCGCCGACGACGCGCGCCGGATGTCGGCGAAATCCAACGTCCAGGATTGGAACCAGGCGACCAATCTCGTCATCACCGGCCAGGCCGGCGGTCAGATCATGGGCGACTGGGCGCAGGGCGAGTTTCAGGTTGCCGGACAGGTCGCGGGGCAGGACTATACCTGCCTGCCCGGTCTCGGCGTCAACGAACTGATCTCCACGGGCGGCGACTCCTTCTACTTCCCCAAGCTGGACGACGCTGACAAGACCGCAGCTCAGGAAGCGCTTGCCTCGACCATGCTCAACCCGGCGACGCAGGTTGCGTTTAACCTGAAGAAGGGATCCGTGCCGGTGCGCGGCGACGTTGACGTCTCCGCCGCCAACGACTGCATGAAGAAGGGTCTCGAAATCCTCGCCAAGGGCAACATCATACCCGATACCAACCAGCTCAATACCGAGGACACCAACAATCAGCTCAACGATCTGTTCGTGGAGTTCTTCAAGACTCCCTCGCTGACGCCGGAGGAAGCGCAGAAGCGCTACGCCGCGATCATCGCATCCGCCGACTGATTGTAACGTCAAACGCGACAGGCCGGTCCCCATCCGGACCGGCCTGTCCGCGCACAGCCGGAGTCCGTCATGAGCACCAGCGGCACTGCCAACCGCCGACCCAGCCAGATGTTCAGGAATCTGAACGCCAAGATCGCATCGATTCCGATGATCCTGACCGCATTGCTCGTCTTCCTGGGCGGCACGGTGTGGACGATCGTCTACTCGTTCACCAATTCGAAGCTGCTGCCGAGATTGAAATTCGTGGGCCTCGACCAATATGAGCGTCTGTGGTCGGCGCCGAGATGGCTGACGTCAATCGAGAACCTTCTCGTCTACGGCGTTCTCTCGCTGATCTTTTCGCTGGTGATCGGCTTCCTGCTCGCCGCGCTGCTCGACCAGAAGATCCGCTTCGAAGGCGTCTTCCGCACCATCTTCCTCTATCCATTCGCACTCTCCTTCGTCGTCACCGGGCTGACCTGGCAGTGGATCCTCAATCCCGATTTCGGCGTGCAGAACATCGTGCGGTCCATGGGATGGGAGAGCTTCTCGTTCAACCCGCTCTACGACCAGGACATCGTCATCTATGGCATCCTGATCGCCGGACTCTGGCAGGGCACCGGGCTGATCATGTGCCTGATGCTTGCGGGCCTGCGCGGCATCGATGAGGATATCTGGAAGGCGGCGCGCGTCGACGGCATTCCGATGTGGAAAACCTATCTGTTCATCGTCATCCCGATGATGCGCCCGGTCTTCATCACCACGCTGGTCATTATCGCGTCGGGCATCGTCCGGCTCTACGACCTGGTTGTGGCGCAGACGAGCGGCGGACCCGGCGGCGCTTCCGAGGTGCCCGCGAAATATGTCTACGACTACATGTTCCTCGCCCAGAATCTTGGACAAGGCTTCGCCGCATCGACCATGATGCTGCTGTCGGTCGCCATTATCGTCGTCCCTTGGGCCTATCTCGAATTCGGAGGGCACAAACGTGGCTGACATTCAGACGCTGAACACGGTTGCCGTCGGCATTGATCCCGTCGCCAGCCAGATGTCCGGCCCGCAGGGCGCAAAGCCGCGCCGGGCGCTGTCGCGCCGCAACATCTTTCTCTATGGCACGCTCATCCTTGTCGCCGCCTATTACCTGGTGCCGCTCTATGTGATGATCGTCACCTCGTTGAAAGGAATGCCGGAAATCCGTCTCGGCAACATTTTCTCGCCGCCGGTCGAAATCACCTTCGAGCCCTGGGTCAAGGCCTGGGCGACGGCCTGTACCGGGCTCAATTGCGATGGCCTGAGCCGAGGTTTCTGGAATTCTGTGCGGATCACCGTGCCCTCGGTGATCTTCTCGATCGCGGTGGCATCGGTGAACGGCTACGCGCTCGCCAACTGGCGCTTCAAGGGCGCCGACACATTCTTTACCATCCTGATCGTCGGCGCCTTCATTCCCTACCAGGTGATGATCTATCCGATCGTCATCCTGCTCAGGGAGATCGGCCTCTACGGCACGCTGTGGGGTCTGGTGATCGTGCACTCGATTTTCGGCATGCCGATCCTGACGCTGCTGTTCCGCAACTATTTCAGTTCGGTCCCCGAAGAGTTGTTCAAGGCGGCGCGGGTGGACGGCGCCGGTTTCTGGCGGATCTATTTCGTCATCATGCTGCCGATGGCGCTGCCGATCTTCGTGGTCGCGATCATCCTTCAGATCACCGGAATCTGGAACGACTTCCTGTTCGGCGTGATCTACACCAAACCCGACACTTACCCGATGACCGTGCAGCTCAACAATATCGTCAATTCGGTTCAGGGCGTGAAGGAATACAACGTCAACATGGCGGCGACAATCCTGACCGGACTGGTGCCGCTGTTCGTCTATTTCGTATCCGGAAAGTTGTTCGTGCGCGGCATCGCGGCCGGTGCGGTGAAGGGATAACAGCATGACAAGTGTTTCGATCCGCGATCTGAG
>LADQ01000016.1 GCA_000961635.1 Hoeflea sp. BRH_c9
CGCCATCGCCGTCAGCCCGGAAGTGATCCTGATGGATGAACCCTGTTCGGCGCTTGACCCGATCGCCACGGCGAAGGTCGAGGAACTGATCGACGAACTTCGGGTCAACTTCACCATCGTCATCGTCACCCACTCGATGCAGCAGGCCGCCCGCGTGTCGCAGCGCACGGCGATGTTCCATCTGGGCAATCTTGTCGAGGAAGGTCCCACCGACAAGATGTTCACCAATCCGGACACCAAACTGACCCAGGATTACATCACCGGCCGCTTCGGCTGATACGACCGCCCCTCGGTATCGCGATTACAGGATTGAAGGATCAGATCATGCCCGAAGCCCATACAGTAACCTCCTATGATGACGAACTCCGCTATCTTGTGCGCCGCCTGTCGGAAATGGGCGGCATCGCCGAGCGCATGGTCGCCGATTCCGTTGCAGCCTTGGTCAATGCCGATACGGCGCTGGCCCAGCGGGTGATCTCGGAAGACCTGCTGCTCGACAGTGGCGAGCGCGAAATCTACGACAAGGCGGTGGTGCTGATCGCCAAGCGCCAGCCGATGGCTTCCGATCTGCGCGAAGTCATCGGATCGATCCGGATCGCCTCCGATCTCGAGCGTGTCGGGGACCTGGGCAAGAACATCGCCAAGCGGGTGATCGCTGTTCACACCATGGCGCAACCGCGCAAATTGGTGCGCGGCCTTGAGCATCTGGCCGAACTGGCGCTGACCCAGCTCAAGGAAGTGCTTGATGCGTTCGCGACACGCTCGCCGTCGCTGGCAAACACAATCCGTGAGCGCGACGAGGAAATCGACGCCATCTACACCTCCTTGTTCCGCGAATTGCTGACATACATGATGGAAGATCCGCGCAACATCACCGCGTGCACCCATCTGCTGTTCTGCGCAAAGAACATCGAGCGCATTGGCGATCACGCCACCAATATCGCCGAAACGGTCTATTATGTCGCCACCGGCGAGCAGTTTGCCACCGACCGGCCAAAGGACGACGACACCGCCACCATGATCGCGCCCGCTCCGGGTTCGGCCTGACGGCGCGGGGAGTTAACACACCATGGCGATGAGTCCGCGCATTACAGTGGTTGAGGACGAAGAGGCGCTTTCGGTGCTGCTTCGTTACAATCTGGAAGCCGAAGGCTATGACGTTGACACCGTGCTGCGCGGCGACGAGGCCGAGATCCGGCTGCAGGAGCGTGTTCCGGATCTCTTGATCCTCGACTGGATGCTGCCCGGGATCTCCGGCATCGAGCTGTGCCGGCGTTTGCGCGCGCGGCCGGAAACCGAGCGGCTGCCGATCATCATGCTGACCGCGCGCGGCGAGGAAAGCGAGCGCGTGCGCGGGCTTGCAACCGGCGCCGACGATTATGTGGTCAAGCCGTTTTCCACCCCCGAACTGCTGGCGCGGGTCAGGGCGATGCTGCGCCGCGCCCGGCCGGAAGTCATTTCCACGCTCCTGAAGGTCGGCGACATCGAGCTGGACCGCGAAACCCATCGTGTCCGCCGGCGCGGCCGCGACGTCAAGCTGGGACCGACCGAATTCAGGCTTCTCGAATATCTGATGAGCTCGCCTGGCCGGGTCTACTCGCGCGCGCAATTGCTCGATGGCGTCTGGGGCCATGATGTCTATGTCGACGAACGAACCGTCGATGTGCATGTCGGCCGATTGCGCAAGGCGGTCAATCTGTCGGGCATGCGCGACACCATCCGCACGGTGCGGGGCGCCGGCTATTCGATCGAAAGCTGAGGCGGGCGTTATCCTGGCATCAACGTGCCGATTGAGTACGGTCTTTCCTCGGCCCGTTCCTGCATGACGCGGGTCATGCGGCTCATCAGCGATTGCTCCACCTCGATAGCTTCTTCCGTGTCACCATCCGGGACCGGACCCGTGGCGCGAGCGCAAAAAAAGCCCGGATCATGGATCCGGGCTTGCCTGTTTCGGTGCAGTGCTGATCAGCGGGCGCGCTTGCGCTCGCTCGACGGCTGGAACGCCAGTTTGGCGTGGTAGCCGCAATAGGGCGACGCGTCGCCTGAATCATTGCCGCAGAAATGAAAGCCTTCCTGCAGCGGATCGCCAAGCGGCCATTTGCAGGTCCGTTCCGAAAGCTCGATCAGCGACAGACGCCGTGAAATCGGCACGACAACGTCGTCGTGCGACCGCATGTCGATACTTTCGACGGCCACGACATCGAGGTCTTCTTTCAGCGCCGCTCCGCCGCTTGAGCGGCTCATGGTGCGGGTGGTCTGTGTCGCGGTGCGACCGGCATAATTGGGTGCGCGCGGCGCAGCAGTCGTGCGCTTGGTCCGCGCGGCCGCCTGTCCGCCGCTCTTGGCCCTGCCCGGAAGGTTCAGGCGATGCACCTTGCCGATAACCGCATTGCGGCTGACGCCGCCCAATTGCGCGGCAATCTGGCTCGCGCTGAGCCCGTCCGCCCATAATTTCGTGAGTCTTTCAACCCGTTCATCAGTCCAGTTCATGCCATGGTCTCCGTGTGCCCCGTGCCCCGGGATGGCAGAATCCCTCACCGCCGCTCCGGATGGCCGGAGCTCAGGCGCTCGGTTACTGTGAGGTGAATAGTGTCCGCCGCGAACGTCTAATTCATGTCTACAACGTAGTGCTCGCGGGACTCCATGACAAGAGTCAGGCGAATCATGCTGATTCCTTTTTTCGGTTTTCCCCAACTTACCGGATGAAAAAGCCGTCTGCCCCTGACGCTTTGCCCGAAACACGCTCCGGAACCGGCGGCGGAGGCGCAATGGGCGGCAAACCGCGCTCATCCAAGCGTTCAGCTTGTCTCATTGACAGTCCAGACTGAAATGTAAATAGTGCCCACGCCGCCCCGGAAGGGCGGCATTTTTGGTTTTCCGGCACAGGGTGACTGGGCGGACCGTAACAACCTCCGCCAAGCTTCGGTCAATGCACCGATGCCCGGTGTCCATTGGGAGATGAGCGTAATGGCCGATGTCAAGCCGCTATATGATACCTACAATCGCGTTCCCATCGTGTTCGAGCGCGGGCATGGCGTGTGGCTGGAGACGCCAACTGGCGAACGCTATCTCGATTTCGCCGCCGGCATCGCGGTCAATTCGCTCGGCCATACCCATCCGCATCTTGTCGAAGCCCTGAAGGCCCAGGCTGATCGCCTGTGGCACCTGTCCAACGTCCATGAAATTCCCGGCCAGACCCGCCTGGCCGAACGGCTCACCGAGGCGACCTTCGCCGACAAGGTGTTCTTCACCAATTCCGGCGCCGAAGCGCTTGAATGCGCGATCAAGACCGCGCGGCGGCATTTCTTTGTCAACGGCGAACCCGAGCGCTACCGCATCATCACCATGGAAGGCGCGTTTCACGGCCGGACCCTGGCAACCATCGCGGCCGGTGGCCAGGCCAAATATCTCGAGGGCTTCGGACCCAAGGTCGAGGGCTTCGATCAGGTGCCGTTCGATGATCTTGCAGCCGTCGAGGCGGCCATCGGCGAAAACACCGCGGCCATCCTGGTCGAGCCGGTGCAAGGCGAGGGCGGCGTCCGCCCGCTGTCCAACGAAAGCCTGCGCGCCCTGCGCGCCCTGTGCGACGAGCATGGGATACTGCTCATTCTGGATGAGGTCCAATCCGGCGTCGGGCGTACCGGAAAGCTGTTCGCGCATGAATGGGCCGGCATCACGCCCGACATCATGGCTGTTGCCAAGGGCATCGGCGGCGGCTTCCCGTTTGGCGCCTGCCTGGCCACGGCAAGCGCCGCCGACGGCATGACGCTCGGCACCCACGGCACCACCTATGGCGGCAATCCGCTGGCCATGGCGGTCGGCAACGCGGTGCTCGATGTCATTCTCGATGAGAATTTCCTGCCGCATGTCAATGATGTCGCGCTGGTGATGCGCCAAGGGCTGGCCTCGCTCAAGGACCGCTATCCCGATCTGATCAAGGATGTGCGCGGCTCGGGCCTGATGCTCGGCATCCAGTGCGCCAAGTCCAATGCCGACCTGGTCATGGCCATGCGCAATGAAAATCTGCTGAGCGTGCCGGCCGGCGACAATGTCGTCCGTTTGCTGCCGCCCTTGATCCTCACCGCCGAGGAAGCCCGCGAAGCCCTCTCCAGAATAGAGGCGGCGCTCGACATGCTGTCTCACACTGCCACCTAACCGGACTGGATTCCATGACACAGACCACATCCGACGGAACGCGCCATTTTCTTGATCTCTCCGCCGTCAGCGCCGCTGACCTGCGCGCCATGCTTGACGGCGCGCGATCCGCCAAGACAGAAGCGCAGGCGGACCGTCCGCTGGCCGGCAAGATGCTGGCGATGATCTTTGAAAAACCGTCCACCCGCACCCGGGTGTCGTTTGACGTCGGCATGCGCCAGCTCGGCGGCGAGACCCTGTTCCTGTCGGGAACGGAGATGCAGCTCGGCCGCGCCGAAACCATCGCCGACACGGCGCGGGTCCTCTCGCGCTATGTCGACCTGATCATGATCCGCACACTTGACCATGCAAGGATGCTTGAACTGGCCGAGCACGCCACGGTGCCGGTCATCAACGCGCTCACCGATGACACCCATCCCTGCCAGATCATGGCCGACATCCTTACATTCGAGGAACACCGCGGTCCGGTCAAAGGCAAGACGCTGGCCTGGACCGGCGACGGCAACAATGTGCTTCATTCGCTCATCGAGGGAGCTGGGCAATTCGGCTACCGCTTGCAGATCGCAACCCCGGCGGGCTCCGAGCCTGAGGCCAAATATGTAGAGTGGGCCCGCAAGCGCGGCGCGGAGATCGACATCAGCGCCGATCCGGAGCGGGCCATGAAGGGCGCCGATTGCGTCATCACCGACACCTGGGTGTCGATGAACCAGGAACACCGCGCCCGCGGACACAATGTCTTTCTGCCCTATCAGGTCAATGAGGCCTTGATGGCCAAGGCCAATCCGGACGCTCTGTTCATGCACTGCCTGCCAGCCCATCGTGGCGAGGAAGTCACCGACGCGGTGATGGATGGCCCGCAATCGGTGGTGTTTGACGAAGCCGAGAACCGCCTGCACGCGCAGAAGGCGGTGATGCGCTGGTGCATGGGCGTTTTGTAACGCCCGATGTAAGCCTCTTGTGACGCCCTCTGGCGCTTTCGCCGGCCAGTGCCTATATGCGCCGTTTGTAATGTGGAAGCGGCCTGGACGGTCAAAGCCGGGACGCGCCACGCTGAACAATCGGGAATGATGATGGAAACCGATATCCAAACCCTCGGCGAACCTGGCTTCGCCGGCGATGACAATGTCTTGCCCTTTGAGGTTGACGGACTGGACGTGCGCGGACGCACCGTCCAGCTCGGACCGATGATCGATGCGATCCTTGCACGGCATTCCTATCCGGAACCGGTGGCGCGGCTGCTTGCCGAAGCCATCGCGCTGACGGTGCTGCTCGGGACCTCGCTCAAATTCGAGGGCAGGCTGATCGTCCAGACCAAGGGTGACGGTCCGGTGGATCTTGTCGTGGCGGATTTCTCGACGCCCGGCAATTTGCGCGCCTATGCCCGCTTTGACGAGGAGCGCCTGGCTGCCGCGCAGGCGGCCGGCGCCACCAGCCCCACCGAACTGCTCGGGCGCGGCGTGCTGGCCTTCACCATTGATCAGGGCGCCTATATGCAGCGCTACCAGGGTATCGTTGAAATGAACGGCGAGACGCTGGAAGCCATGGCGGAAACCTATTTCCGCCAATCCGAGCAGATCCCGACGCTGGTTCGGCTGGCCGTTGCGGAACTGTTGTACCGCGACGCCGACGGCAAGCCGCGCCACAGCTGGCGCGCTGGCGGAATTGTCGTGCAGTTTTTCCCCCATGCGCCGGAGCGGATGCGGCAGCCGGACCTTCCAGGCGGCGATGCGCCGGAGGGCGTCGACCATGTTTTCCATGACGACGACGACAGCTGGGCCGAAGCCAAGGCGCTTGTCAGCACCGTGCAGCCCGGCGAGTTGACCGATCCCGAAGTCGGCGCCGAACGCCTGCTCTACCGGCTGTTTCATGAGCGCGGCGCCAAGGTCTATTCGCCTGTGCCGGTCTTTGATCGCTGCAGTTGCTCGCGCGAGCGGCTGGGTGAGGTTCTGCGCGGTTTTTCCGCCGAAGAAATCTCCAACAGCATCGAAGACGGCGAGATCACGGTGCAATGCGAGTTCTGCTCGACAGCCTACAAGTTCGATCCATCGGAATTTGCCGTCTGACCACTTCCGCCGCAACATGACAAAACTTTAATTTGCCATGTATCGCCATTACGTTACCTGTTGAGCGTCAACGGAGTGACCCATGCTCGACAGGCCCCAATTCGACAGGTCCCCACTCGACGGGGCCGACAAGCGCGCGAAATTGCCGGTGGACTCCGAGGCTGAAACCGCGGCGCCGGCCCGGTCGGGTTTTCTGCGGGTTTTGGCGCAGTTCGCGCTGATGGCGCTGGTGCTTGCCGGCGGCTGGGTCGCCATGGAACGCCTCACCGCGTCCAAGCCGGAACGCAAGGCGCGGCCATTTACGCCGCTGGTCTACACCGTCGACACCATGGCCGCGACGCGCGCCGACAACAGACCCGAAATCCGGCTCTATGGCCAGGTCGACACCGGCCGAAATGTCGAGTTGCGCACCGCCGTTAGCGGTGACGTGGTCGAAATCCATCCGGATCTGGTGGCCGGCCGCCGCGTCACCCAGGGCACGGTTCTGTTGCGGGTCGATCCCTTCGCCTATGAAGGCGCCGTGCTTGAAGCGCGCGCCAATCTCGCCTCGGTCAATGCGGCGATTGCCGAAATCGACGCGCGGCTGGCGTCCGAGCGGGAGCAGCTGGAAGCCTCCGACGCCCAGCTGCAACTGGCCCGCGCCGACCTTGAGCGCGCGCTTTCACTGTCGGAATCCGGCGCGCTCACCAATCAGGAGCTCGATGCGCGGCGGCTGATCCTGTCGCAGCGCGAGCAGGCCTCGGATCAGCGCCGCAGCAACATCCTGATCGCCGAGGCCCAGCGCGCCCAGCAGGAAGCCAACGCCGAGCGGCTGGAATGGAAAATCCGCGAGGCGGAGCGCAAACTGACTGAGACGGCGCTGATAGCCCCGTTTGACGGCATCATTTCCGAAGAGACGGTCGAGACCGGACGGTCGGTCAACGCCAACGAGGCATTGGTTTCGATCTATGATGATTCCGCGCTCGACGTGCGCTTCACCCTGACCAATGCCCAGTATGGCCGCATGGCGACCGATGCCGATCCGCTGATCGGCCGCGAGGTCGAATTGAGCTGGAGTGTCGGCGGCGCTGACTACACCTGGCCCGCGATCATTGACCGCATCGGCGCGCGCGTTACCGCCGAACGCGGCGGCGTCGAGGTGTTCGCCCGCATCGCCGCGGCCGACAATCCGGTGCAATTGCGTCCCGGCGCCTTCGTCTCGCTGGTCGTGCCGGATCGTCTCTGGGCGGAAACATTTCGTCTTTCCGAGAC
>LADQ01000246.1 GCA_000961635.1 Hoeflea sp. BRH_c9
GGCGTCACCGTGCCGACGCCGCGCCACGGCAGCCGCGACGATCCCTTGCGCCCGGCATGGCCGATCTGGATGCCGGCCCTGGCGCCATTGGCGTGAAGGAAATCGACGATGCGGGCAAGCGGCG
The DNA here is from genome assembly GCA_000961635.1 of Hoeflea sp. BRH_c9. GTDB lineage: Bacteria > Pseudomonadota > Alphaproteobacteria > Rhizobiales > Rhizobiaceae > Hoeflea. The sequence goes on from LADQ01000246.1 coordinate 125, forward strand.
CAACTTGCGCCTCGTTCCACAGGCCGAGGCAGCCATGGGTGATGCGGCCCTCCGGCAGCACGGCGGTGGCCTCGACCATCACCAGCCCGTAGCCGCCGAGCGCAAATCGGCCGAGATGGACATAATGGTGCTCGTTGGCCAGCCCGTCGACGGCGGAATACTGGCACATCGGCGAGACCACCAGGCGGTTGGGCACGGTGAGATCGCGAAGTTTGAACGGGGTGAACAACTGGGTCATGAACGGGCTTTCGGTGCGGGAGGGTGGCGGGGCGTCGGCACGGATATGGGGCGTATGGCGCGAACCTGCCACCGGCCATGCGCCACCGTCCATTGAATTCTGCTGATGCATGCTTCAATCCGGCGCACCGGCAGGGCTGATCAAGGCCCGGCGATGGGGCGCATGGCAGGGCGGAGCGCCGATCCCGGAGCGCGGGCCGCAAACGACGTTGACGCCGCACAAGCTGGAAACAGCGGTGGCTGTCGGAAGATTCTGCTGCTCGGGGCGGTGGTTTGGGCTGGGATGCGCCGCCATGTCGGTCGTTTACGGGCGTCACCCCCTTGCCAAAAGCGATCGTAGAAACCCGATTGATCCTAACTTGCGCCGCAAATGTATCGAGATGGTGGCTCACATTGTGATTGGCGGACATCGGATTGGGTACGGCGTTTGTTAAATCTACTGTGCTTTTTATTGGACGACTATGCTTCCTTCGCTCTAACCTAAACCAGCATGGGACAAGGGGGACGACGTATGGCACTACCACCGTTCATGAATTCGACCGGTCTAATCGCAAAGATTTTCGAGAAGATACAGCAGGCGAAGGTACCGCCCCGTTACACACAAGATTTTCAAGCGACAGTTCTAGGCTATGGCTCTGGCAGCGCGAAGCCATTCATCCCGTTCTTGAAGCGACTAGGCTTCATACAAAGCGATGGGACACCGACTGAACTTTACACTCGTTTTCGGAACGCTGATAGCAGTGGTGCCGCGATGGCCGACGCTATGCGACAAGGGTTTTCCGGTATATTTCAGAAAAACGAGTTCGCGCACGCGCTTACGGACGACAAATTAAAAAACCTCGTTGTCGAAGTCACTGGTAAAGAACCGGGGGACGGAACGGTTAGCGCAATCGTGGGAAGCTTCAAAGCGTGCAAACAGCTTGCTGATTTCGATGCTGCGGATACAGCATTGAAAGAAAAAGTTGAGCCCTTGGGCCCCTCCATGTCGCTGGTGAAGCATGAAGCTAAATCGAGATCATCGACTGATCTGCGTCTTGCCTATACAATCAACGTTAACCTGCCCGAGACCACCGACGTAAACGTCTATAATGCCATCTTTTCGGCGATCCGAACGAACCTTTTGACCGATGAATAACCCATCCGACCGTGTTCGCCTCTTTGCCTTGAATAACTTAGCCATTGAGGCTGCAATTCAACGCATAGAGCGCGATTATGAGCTAGATCTGGGACATATGCCGCCGATCGAAGAAAAGATCGACGAGACATACTATCCGCAATTCGAAGAAAAGATTCGTCGTGAAGCCGCCGATATGAGTGCGCACTATCGCGTTTTCTACTGTTTGGAAAACTCGATTCGATCTCTCGTTATCGACGTTCTTTTCGAAAAGCATGGCGAACAATGGTGGGATACCAAGGTCTCCGAAAACGTGAAAAATCACGTCGCTTCGACGCGGAAGAAGGAAAAGGAATTTGGTGTTTCTGTTCGATCGCAGGAGGCTATCGATTATACAACGTTTGGCGAACTATCTGAGATTATTAAGTCCAATTGGAGCGATTTTATTGATATTTTTCAGGATGTTAAAGCCCTCGAAAGAGTGACCGCAACATTGAATGTGCTTCGCGGACCTATTGCCCATTGCAAACCGCTAGCTGAAGATGAAGTAGTTCGTTTGCATCTCTCAATTCGCGATTGGTTTCGAGCGATGGGATAACCTTGGCGTCTCGAGTACGTCAGCCCTGTCTGGCCATTAGGACAGTTGCCGCTGAGCAATGCGCCGTATTCGTTCCCTCGTAGCGCGAACGGTGGAGGTCATTGACGACCATCGCGCACACTCACCGAAAGGTCCGCTGTTGCCTATTCAACGCACGAAGCCACCTGGCCGCTCCCGGCCCCAGAACCGCCGAACGCCAAGCAGCGTCACTTCCCCCGGTTAACATTATCCTTTGTGGAGTGATCAGGATTGTCTCGCACATATTCGCGGTCATTTATTTTCACCACATGCGCGCCGGGATGCTCGCCGCGCTTCACCTCGGCTACCACGTTTCTTCGAGGTACGTTCTTCCGGTTGCCTATATCGTAGTGCTCGTTTCGACCACCGGGACCATCGTTCTTGCCTTTGATCTTTGTCATCTTTTTACTCTCGTTGAAATCGTAGACTCTTCCACGAACGCTTCTATTTAGGCAGTATATCACTCTCAAGGACGTATTGCTGACATTCCGCTCCCGGCCCCAATCCGGACGTCCTCGGCCTGGCGATGATAAAGCGCTTGACGCAGACACGCAGGCTGGACAAGCACCGGCCTATTGCCGGTTTCGCTGCTTTATCAAGCACCTGCATGACAACGTTCACATCCTGATTCACGGCCGGATCCGCCCTGGCGGCGAGAAAAGCGGGGTCGCGGGCGGATTCGGTCTTGCCAACATACCGACTGGTTGGTATCAATATCGCACAGGAGACATTATGAACAATCCGACATCCCAAACCGCCCCGACCCATCCGAGCGCCCGCGACAAGCTTTTGGCGGCGGGGTTCGCGGTGATCCGTTCCAAGGGCTATTCCGGCACCAGCGTCGACGAGCTCTGCGCCGCCGCGGGCGTCACCAAGGGCGCCTTCTTCCATCACTTCAAGAGCAAGGAGGCGCTCGGCGTCGCCGCCGCCAATTACTGGTCGGAGTTCACCGGCGCGCTGTTTGCCGCGGCCCCCTATCACGATCACGCCGATCCGCTCGACCGGGTGCTGGGCTATCTCGATTTCCGCCGCCTGCTGCTGGCCGGCGAATTGCCGGACTACACCTGCCTGGTCGGCACCATGGTGCAGGAGACCTATCTCACCGCGCCGGCGATCCGCGACGCCTGCCACGCCTCGATTGCAGGCCATGCCCGCACGCTCGCGCCCGACATCCAGGCGGCGATGGACGCGCGCGGCATGACAGACGCCGGCTTTACCGCCGAGAGCCTGGCGCTGCACACCCAGGCCGTGCTGCAGGGCGCCTTCATTCTGGCCAAGGCGGAGGATTCCGTCTCGGTCGCCATCGACAGCGTCGACCATCTCAAGCGGTATGTGACGCTGTTGTTTTCCCAAGCAGAGGAGAAAGCCGCATGAGCAGTCCTTCCGATTACAAGCGCCTGATGCGCGGCGTGATCCCCTACGCAACCGTCGACGGCGTCGACAAGGCGATCGAGTTCTACACGCGCGCCTTTGGCGCCGTGGCCCATGGCGAGCCGGTGCGCAGCGAGGATGGCCGCGTGCTCAACGCCAGCATCGAGATCAATGGCGGTATGGTGATGCTGATGGACCCGTTCCCCGAACACGGCTCGCAGCCGTCAGCAGGCAGCAATTTCCTGCTGCAACTGGTGATCGCCGACGGCGATCTGTGGTGGGACCGCGCGGTCAAGGCCGGCTGCGAGGTGCTGTCGCCGTTCAAGCTCGAATTCTGGGGCGATCGCTGGGGCCGGGTCCGCGATCCCTTCGGTCTGGAATGGGCCTTCAACGAACCGGCACTCGAAAAACAACTTAGCGCGTGAGGAGCGACCATGAGCAATTCAGACTTTACCGACGAGCGGGAACTGGTGATCGACCGCTATATCGATGCGCCGCGCGCGCTGGTGTGGCGCTGCTGGACCGATCCGGAACAGATCGTCAAATGGTTCACGCCGGCGCCCTGGAAGACCAAGAGCGCCAGCAACGATCTCCGCGCCGGCGGCAGCTGTGTTGTGGTGATGGAAAGCCCCGAGGGCGAGGAATTTCCCAATCCCGGCATCTATCTCGAAGTGATCCCGGGCGAAAAACTGGTGTTCACCGATGCCTATACCGAGGCCTGGGCGCCGAGCGAGAAACCGTTCATGACCGGGATCCTGACGTTTTCCGATGAGGGCAAGGGCACGCGCTACCGCGCCGTCGTCCGCCACTGGACCGTCGAGGACCGCCAGCGCCACGAGGACATGGGCTTTCACGACGGCTGGAACAAGGCGACCGATCAGCTGGAGGAAACCGCAAGATCGCTGATGGCGAAAGCCTGAATTGCCCGCGGCCGCCCTCCAAACCGTATCAGGAGACTGGAGATGAAGGCGATTGGAATTCGACCGGCCGACAGGCTTGTGAAAAAGCGGCCGGCCATGGGCAAACCCGATATTTCCGCGCTCACAGCAGCAGCAAACGGATAATTTAGAGAGGAGACTTCAATGGCCTATGTGAACGGATTCCTGGTGGCGGTGCCGACCGCGAAAAAGCAGGACTATCTCAATGTGGCAAAGCAGGCGGCCGAGGTCTTCAAGGACCATGGCGCCATCCAGGTGGTGGAAGCCTGGGGCGATGACGTGCCCGACGGCAAGCTGACCTCGATGCCGATGGCGGTGCAGCTGAAAGAGGACGAAACCGTGGTGTTCTCCTGGATCACCTGGCCGGACAAGGCAGCCCAGACCGCCGGCATGGAGAATTCGATGAAGGATCCGCGCATGGATTACGCTCCGGAAAACATGCCGTTCGACGGCAAGCGGATGATCTGGGGCGGCTTCGAGGTCATCGTCGAGGCCTGAGACCGGACCGGCGGACGGCTGGCCGGTCTGGACCAGCCACCTTACATCAGATCAACAGTTCTCCCATCGACAGCCTCTGAAGCGCCACGGCAATGTTGGCGATCAGCGCCTGCTTGTTGGGGCCATGATCGGGATAGCGGGTCATGTTGTCGCCATTGTGCATGAAGACATAGCCGCCGCGGCCGGGCGCAGATGACGGGGATCGCCAAGGCGGATGCAGCGGACCGGCTCCATAAATACAACTTATACGGCATTCATATCATTAAATCTCTTTTTGGTTGCATTTTCGGCGTTCCGCTGTCATGAATTGCAGGCGTTAGGCAAATGCCCGGGCAGCGCTTCAACTCAGCGGCGGCCGGGATTTTCACTCACAACCATCAGGGAGAAGAAAATGGCCACATTTCATGAATTTGACGCCAAGGCGATCGACGCCACACTTGAAGCGGCCCGCGCGCACTACGCCGAACTCGGCTTGCTGGAAAAAGGGGGCAAGGGAACCCTCACTGACGATGGTCACGTCAGCATGCTTGCCGCGGCTTGCATTTCCGTGACCGTTGACAACGGCAAGATCTGTTTGAACCTGCCGCTCGGAATCGGAAAAGTCTGCCTTCCGATTCCGCCCTTCATTCCGAACGGCACGGCGGCTGAAGCCTGCCTGAGCATTTGCACCACGTTGGGATTCCCGACCGGGGTCAAGGTCACCGTCAGCGTCGCCGGCAAGGTCATCGTCACCAAATCATTCGGCGGGTGCTGAGCCCTGCGAACCAGCCAGACCGGGCCCTGCCCGGCCAGACCGGCCCGGGGGTTCGGGCCGGCACAACCCGGAGCATCATCCCATGGCGCGCAAATACACGCTGTTTGTCTACAACACCTCAAACCAGGATCAGGAATGGAACATCTATTGCGATGGCGTGATCAACCAGACCTTCACCATCGGCAATGTGCGCAAGACCTTCACGCTGATGCTGAGCGGCGATGCCGTCATCCAGTTCGGCGTCGACGATACGGTCTATCTCAAGGCGGCCTATGACTACGGCAAGGACAGCTGGGCGTCGAAAACCGACACGCCCAACGACATCTCGTTTGCCACCGGCCCCGGAGCGATCACGGTGAGTTCGGATTTCACGCCCGATCAGGATGCGTAGCCGGATCAGACCTCAAGCGAGCCTGAAGCCGAGGCGCTTGCCGGTCAGCTTGGCGAGCTGTTGCAGGCGGCCGTCCAGCCGCTCGCCGAGAAAGGCCTCGCAGGAGCGCGGCACCAGCAGCACGATATCGACATCGCCATCCTTGGGTTCGGCCGGCACGAACTCCAGTTGCGGCACCAGTCCCGGCATCGAGGCCGAGAACAGATAGACCACGCGCAACATGCCGCCGAGAAGCTTGGCGTATTCGAGATATTTCGGACCGGCGATCGCCGCCAGTCCGGACGATGCGCCGTCCTCGTTGAGGCCTTCGAAGCGGAAGTAATTGGCCAGCGCGATGAAGGCGCGGCCGCCATGGGTGATGCCGGTGAAGGTGCCATGGGCGATGATGTTGAGCGCCTGCAGGCCGCGGTAATCGGGATGGGCGCGCCAGGAAATGTCGGCCAGCAGACAGGCGGCCTGACGGTAGCGGGCGTCTTCCTCGGACTCCTCGACGCCGAACACCGGAAACATGCGGCCGGTCCAGGCCGCCAGTTCGCGCGCATGCTCGGGCGAGCGGGCGCGCAGGATCGCAAGTTCGCCTGCCGCGGTCAGCAGCGGGTCAAGCGCTGCCTCGTCCGCGCCCAGCAGGGAATAGAGATAACCCTCGCGCACGCCGAGCGCCGAAAAACTGACCCGCGCCGCCTTCATGGCGATCAGCGTTTCCTGCAGCGCCACGGCGCCATAGGGCAGCAGGCCGCGGCGGTTGCGGGAGATCACCTTGATGGCGCTGATCCGCGATTGCTTCATCGCCGCGACTTCGCCGAGGAAGGCGATCGCCGGCTCTGCGTCGATCTCGTAGGCCTGCAT
>LADQ01000199.1 GCA_000961635.1 Hoeflea sp. BRH_c9
GTCACGCCATCGATCGGCGCATCCCGCCGCGCCACACGGGCGGCGACGACCAGACGCGAGCGCGCAAACAGCAGGGCGTCGCGGCTATGATCACATCCGATGTCGGCGGCAAAATCAATGGAGCCGAAAGCAAGCCGGTCGGCCGCGCACGCGATTTCCCCGGCGCGAGCAAGCCCGGCGGCGCTTTCAACAAGTGCAATGATCATCGCGGCGGGACCAAGGGCCAGGCGAAGGGTCTCGATATCACTGGCCGCTTCGGCTTTCGGCAGCATGATGCCGGCGAGCCGGCCGGTGTCCAGCAGGCTGGAGGCCGCGATCAGATCATCCACGTGCCACGGCGTGCCGATGCCGTTGATGCGGAGCAGAACGGGCGTGGCAGTGGCAAGCTGCAGTTCTTCGCACAACATTGCGCGCGCCCGGTTCTTTCTGTCCGGCGCGACAGCATCCTCAAGGTCGATGATCACCCTATCCGCTCCCGCTGCCACAGCACCGGCATAGCGTTCGGGCCGATCCGCCGGCACGAAAAGAAACAGCGACGGGGTGTCGGGCATGGCGGTCACGGGCTGTTGCTACTCATGAAAAGCATGGTTCTTTTTGACGATAGGCTGTTCAGGCGATCTCCCGCCAATAGCATTTTGATAACGCAACCATCGCGTTCCCTTATGCGGCGCGGCGCGTAGCGGAAGAATTCCCCTATAGCGTCTTGTTATCGCCTCCCCATTTCAGTGTTATTTGTAGTGATACCGGAAATCGGCAATGATCGCTCCTGGAAACAGCCTGGAGGACGGCTGTATGGACCCCACACAGGCACGGGCATTGGCGATGAAAAAGGATCTCGACGGCTTGCTCGTCGTTTCAATCGAACAGGCTGTCGCAGCGCCCTATCTTTCCAGCAAGCTGGCTGATGCGGGCGCGCGCGTGATCAAGGTCGAGCGGCCGGAAGGCGATTTCGCCCGCGAGTACGATCATCTGGTTCATGGCGAAAGTGCTTACTTCGTCTGGCTCAACCGCGGCAAGGAATCGCTTTGCCTGGATCTCAAGCTTGATGATGACAAACGGGTGCTCTCGGCCATCATCGCGAAAGCCGACATCTTCATCCAGAACCTCGCTCCGGGGGTCATTGACCGGCTGGGATTCGGGGTTGATGAACTCAGGCAGCGCTACCCGCGGCTGATCACCTGTTCCATCTCCGGCTATGGCGATGAGGGGCCGCTGCGCGATCTCAAGGCCTATGACCTGCTGGTGCAGGCCGAAAGCGGCCTGTCGGCCATCACCGGCAACGAGCACGGCTCGGCGAGGGTCGGTGTTTCGGTTTGCGACATCGCCGCCGGCATGACCGCAACCCAGGCGGTGATGCAGGCCCTTTATGCCCGCACCATCACCGGCGAGGGCCGCCATATCGCGGTCTCGCTGTACCACGCGCTGTCGGACTGGATGAATGTGCCCTATTTGCAATATGTCTATGGCGGCAAGGTTCCCGAACGCAGCGGTCTCAATCATCCGACGATTGCGCCCTATGGCGCCTATGTCTGCGGCGACGGCAAGTCGGTTCTGTTCTCGATCCAGAATGAACGCGAATGGCAGACGCTGTGCAAGCAATCGCTGGGGCGTCCGGATCTGGCCACTGATGACCGCTTCACAAGCAACAGCCTGCGGGTCGCCAACCGGGCGGCGCTCGATGCCGAAATCATCCCGATCATGGCGGCGCTGACGCGCGATGAAATGGCGGCGCGGCTGCAGGCGGCGCGTATTGCCTATGGCCGCATCAGCACGCTCGAAGATGTCGCCACACATCCGCAGAACCGCTATTCGGAGATCGAGACGCCAAGCGGCCCGGTGCGGCTGCTGGCGCCCGGTTTCCTTGTCGACGGCAATCAACCGACGCTGGGCAAGGTCCCTGGTCTCGGCGAAGACACCGAACGGCTTCGGGCCGAATTCCTGCCCCCTTCCAGCGCCGAGTAGCGCAAGGCGGCGCTGGGCAACCGCCTTGGCTTGACATTCATGGACGTCCTCCCGGTATAATAAAAATGGTTGCCGGTCCGGCAGGCTATATAAAAACATGGGTGGTCACTTGGATCTTCGGCAACTCCGCTACTTCGTGGCGATCGTTGAAAATGGTTCGTTTTCAAAGGCCGCGGCGATGCTCAACGTCGCGCAGCCGGCGCTGAGCCTGCATGTCCGCAACATGGAAGCGGATCTTGGCACGCAACTGCTTTTCCGCAGCCCGCATGGCGTTCTGCCGACGGAAGCGGGCGAAATCCTGTTGCGCAACGCGCGCGTCATCATCGACCAGTTTGCTGTCGCCGCCGAAGAAATCCGGGGGCATGAGGCCGAACCCACCGGCGAGGTGCGGCTGGGCCTGCCGGGAACCATAAGCCAGATCCTGTCGGTTCCCTTGATCATTGCCGCCAAGAAGCGCTACCCGCGTATCAAGCTGACGATCGCCGAGGCGATGAGCGGGTTCATCACCGAATGGATACGCGAGAACAAGATCGATCTCGCCGTCCTTTACATCCCGGTGCAGGACCGGACGCTCGCCTCCCATCCGGTGCTGACGGAGGAACTGTGCCTGCTCGGTCCTGCCAACGCGATGCAGGGCATCAAGCCTCCCTCCGATGGCCCGATTGCCTACAAGCAGGTCGCGCAATTGCCGTTGATCCTGCCCAGCGTCAATCACGGGCTGCGCGAATTGCTGGAAGGGGTGGCCGGCACCAGCAGCATGCCGCTCAACACCATCATCGATGTCGATTCCTACGGCAACATCAAGGAATTGGTGGAAGAAGGCATGGGCTATTCGATCCTGCCTTTCAATGCGATCGCGCGGGAAGTGCAGGACGGTCGGCTCAGGTACTGGCCGATTCGCAAGCCGGAGCTTCAACGCGACGTCTATCTGGTCCATGCCTCCGACCGGCCGATGCCCAATGCGGTCACCGTAATCGAAGCGCTTTGCCGCGAAACCTTGCTCGACCTGGTCGATACCGGCCGCTGGCGGGGCGCGCGCGCATTGCCGGAGCCTGCGTCTGATAACGCCGCGATATAGCGGCAAGCCCTAATCTGTCTTTGCGCAATTGTGGCGCCCGCCTCTAGGTTCTCGCGAAAGATCCCGGAGGAGGACCCCGCTATGACGCTGCCACATCCCGAATTTTCGCAAGCAAACACCCTCGCTGACAAGGTGGCGATTGTCACCGGAGGCGGGGGTGGGTTTGGCGAAGCCATCGCTCGTCTCTTCGCAGCCCAGGGGGCCAGTGTCGCAGTGCTTGATATCCGCCGGAATGACGCCGAACGGGTCGCCCAGGACATCGGCGGCAATGCAATCGCAGCGGTTGCCGATGTGGGCGTCCGCCATGAGGTCGAAGCGGCTATTGCTGCTGTGACCGGTCGGTTCGGCGCACCGGACATTGTGGTCAACAACGCAGGCTGGACCCACAGGAACCAGCCGATGCTCGATGTCGATGAAGAGACCTTCGACAAGGTTTACCGGATCAATGTGAAGTCGATCTATCTGATGTCACAGGCAACCGTTCCGCTGATGCGACAAAATGGTGGTGGTTCCATCATCAATATCGGTTCGGTGGCCGGGATCAGGCCACGGCCGGGCCTGACCTGGTACAATGGCACCAAGGGCGCCGTGAACATCCTGACCCAATCCATGGCGGTGGAACTGGCGCCAGACAATATCCGCGTCAACGCGATCTGCCCGGTGCTGGGTGAAACCGGGCTACTCGAAGCGTTCATGGGCGTCGAAGACACACCGGCCAATCGCGCCCGGTTTGTCGCCACAATCCCCATGGGGCGGCTCTCCAAGCCCGGTGATATCGCTCATGCCGCGCTCTACCTCGCTTCGCCGGTTGCTGGATTTCTGACCGGAGTGCTGCTTCCGGTCGATGGCGGACGCACGATCTGACGCCCGATTGTGAGCGGCCGGCGGAGAGGTGCGCCGGCCATGGATCGGGCCATGGCGACGGCGGATCAAGCCATAACAATCCCATATAGAGCTTAACGCAATTCGATAATTTAAATAATGCAGCCGGCTGGTATGGTTTCCTCAAATCCGGATGTATCTCCAATGTTTTAAGCAGCTTGGGATGTCGAATGGGGCGGTGCATCGGATTGCTGCTGCTGTCAGGTCTGCTGAGGAGCGGTCCGCACCGGTACTGACCGTTGCCGGAAAGATCGGTTGCAGCAGTGTCGGGTGAGGTGAGGGAGGACGTCGGTTCATGGATTTCAGCAAAGCGTTTCGCTTGCTCAATCAGGAGAGAATTGTCTTTCTTCTGACGGTCGTGCTGTTCGTGACTTTTTCGCTCACGTTGAGCAATTTCCTGGCTGCCGGAAACCTTCTGTCGCTGGTGCGCAGCGTGGCGGTGCTTGGTATTCTGGGACTTGGCATGCTCATCGTGGTGCTCGGCCGCGGCATCGACCTGTCGCTGGTGGCGACCATGGCGATCTCTGTTGCCTGGGCGATGCAGCTGGTGTCGGAGGGAATGCCTGTCTACGCCGCCATGACCACTGGATTGCTGTTCGCCCTGTGTATCTCGCTGGTAACCGGAATCCTCGTCGCCTACGCCGAAATCCCGCCGCTGTTTTCGACCTTGGCCATGGCGACTTTTATCTATGGCTTCGGCCGCGCCCACATGATCACAGGAACCGATGTGGTCTACATGCCCAAGAACATGGGCTGGATCGCGGAATTGGGGCAGGGGCATTTCCTCGGCTTGCCGATGCCGATTCTCGTCGCCGCGGTGATGGCATTGCTGGTGTTCCTGTTCCTGAAATACACCAAGCTTGGCGCCTTCATCTATGCGATCGGCGACAATCTGCCCGCTTCACGCATTGGCGGCATTCCGGTTCGCCCCATGCTGGCTCTGCAATATGTGATTTCAGGCGGCATTGCCTTTGTCGCAGGCATCATCACGGCCACCTCGGTGGAGGCGATGAACACCCGCGTGGTCAATTCCAACATGATCTATGACGTCATCCTGGTCGTGGTGCTTGGCGGCGTCGGTCTGTCCGGCGGCCGTGGCAATGTGCGCAATGTCATCGTCGGCACCTTGCTGATCGGCGTGCTGATGAACGGCATGACCATCATGGACGTCCAGTACACCATTCAGAACGTCATCAAGAGCCTCATTCTGCTGCTCGCGATCGTCGTCGACAGTATCGTCAACCCTCGCGATGAGCAGACCGGCCAGCAGGGAGACATCTGAGTTTCGTATACCGATCAGTAGCAATTGTAAATGGAGGAATACGCAATGAACAAGACTGGTTTCATGAAACTGGCGGCAACGGCGCTTGCCGCTCTCGCCATCGGCGCATCGGCGGTGAATGCCGCTGACGATCTCAACGACCCCTATCGCGGGCCCGCGCTGGAAGCGCTGAAGGGCAAGACAATCGCCTATTTGCCGATCTCGATCGGCTTTGACCTGGCGCAGGCCTGGGGAGGCGTCGTCAAGACCGAGTCCGAACGCTACGGAATGACGTTCACGTCGCAGGATCCGAACTGGAACACCGATGCGATGGCGCAGGGCATGACGGCGCTGATTGCCGAGCATCCCGATGTCATCGTCACCCAGAACCCGGACATGCAGTCGCTGGCCCGGCTGATGAAGCAGGCAACGGCTGCGGGCATCGTGGTGGTGCAGCTCAACATGCAGGGCGCGGTGCAGACCGATGCATTTGTCGGTCCCGACTTCATCGCCATGGGCGAGCAGGCAGCCAACATGATGCTGGAGAAATGCGGCGCCGGAACCGACACGTCACACAAGGTGGCGATCGTCCAGGGCGTGCTGACCGGTGGCGTCAGCTACTATCAGGTGCAGGGCATGATGAAGGTGTTCAATGAGCACCCGGAGATCCAGATCGTCTCCAGCCAGGCCGCTGACTGGGACGCTTCCAAGGCCCGGGCGATCACCGAAACCGCCTTGCAGCAGCATCCGGACATGTGCGGCATCATCGACGTATGGGATGGCCAGGGCATCGGCACCGGCGCTGCGATCAAGCAGGCTGGCAAGCAGGGTGAAGTCTATTTCATCACCTCCGGCGGCGGTGCGCAGAGCATGTGCAACGGACTTGAAGACGGCACCTATTCGGCTGCCATCAACTACAATGCGCCCGGCATGGGCCGCGACGCCTGGACCGCCATCATGATGGCGCTGCAAAACGGCCAGGGCGCGGGCGCAATCAAGACGCAGATCTATTCGCCGACCCGGGTGATGACCAAGGCCGACGTTCAGGCCGGCACCTGCTGGGATCCCGAGCAGTACGCGAAGATCCTTCGCTGATTTCGATCAAAGCCCTGTGGCCGGAACATTTCCGGCCACAGGCTCCCATTCCGTTGCCGCAGTTCTTGCGTTGATTATTTCGAATAAGGGGACCGTACCTTGGCGTCGGCGAGTTACCTAACGAAGCTCAGATACCGCTTCATTCCGGACCATGTCATTGGCGAAATCCTCTCCAAGAAGTGGATCGACAACGCAATTCCCTTCCTGGTGCTGATTTGCGTGGTGCTGATCTTCGGCTCGCTGATCCCCAATTTCTATTCCAGTTCCAACCTGTCGATCACCGGACGGCAATTCGGTGAATTCGGTCTGGTTGTCATCGCCATGATGGTGGTGATTGTCGTTGGCGGCATTGACCTTTCGGTTGGTTCGAACTTCGCGCTTGGCAATTTCATGATGCTGGCGCTGCTCAACCTTGGAGACTGGCCGGTCGAGCTGGCCGCACCGGCCGTGATCCTGATTTGCGGCAGCGTCGGTCTTCTGAACGGCTTCCTCATTGGCTATATGCGGCTCAGGGCGTTTCTGACCACACTGGTGACGCTGATCATTGTCCGGGCGATTGTTGACATGTTGTTGCTGCAGTATGCGCAGGCGATGTCGGTAAGCTTCTATGAATCGCCTGCCTGGGACCTGATGGGGCTCGGCGGCTTCTACGGCATTCCGTTTTCCTTTGCCGTGCTCGCCATCATTGCCGGAATTGGCCACATTCTCCTGACGCGATCGCGGCCAGGCTGGCGGATGATGGCCATCGGCGGGTCGCGCCGCTCGGCGCACAATATCGGGCTTCCGGTGCGAAGCACGGTCTGCGCCGCCTACACCATCTCGGGGATGCTTTGCGGACTGGCCGGCGTGCTTTACGCCGCTCGTCTCTCCGGCGCCGGAACCGACACCGGCATGGGGCTTGAAATTTCGGCGCTCACCGCCGCCGTGCTCGGCGGAAACAGCCTTGGCGGCGGCCGCGGTTCGATGGTCAAGGCGCTCATCGGCGCACTCATCGTGCTGCTGATGACCAATGGCGTCCTGCGCCTCGGGCTCAACAGCGGGTCGGGACCGATGGTGCTTGGCCTGACCCTGATCTTCGCGGTTTTCGTCGACGTCAAATGGCTGAAGAACCGCGACAAGCTTTTGTCCAAGGTTTACGTCTCGCCGACCTATATCGAATTGCCGAAGCCGCTTTCGACCGACCCCGCGGACACCACGGCGCTGGCCGTCAATGACCGGCTCAACGAGGTGGAGATCATTGGTCTTGGCGACGTGGAATCGCCCGAAGACGTGATCCTTGATGACGACGACCATCTGTATTGCGGCACGCGCCACGGCGATATCGTTCGCTTCCTCGCGCCGGACTACAAGCAGTTCGAGGTCTTCGCCCATATCGGAGGCTCGCCGCTGGGCATGTCGTGGGACAAGGACCGCAACCTGCTGGTCTGTGTCGGCGGCATGGGGCTGTACAAGATCGCGCCCGACCGCACAGTCACGAAGGTTACGGATGAAACCAACCGGTCGACGTTCTCGGTGGTCGATGATTCCCGGCTGCGGCTTGCCGACGATCTTGATATAGCACCCGATGGAAGGGTGTTCTTTTCGGAAGCGACGGTGCGCTATGAAATGCACGACTGGCCGGTCGATGCGCTGGAAAGCCGCGGCAATGGGCGCATCATCTGCTACGATCCGAAAACCAACAAGACCCACACCGCGGTGCGCAACCTGATCTTCCCGAATGGCGTCTGCACGTCGCAGGATGGCCAGTCGATCCTGTTCGCCGAAAGCTGGGCCTGCCGGATCAGCCGTTACTATTTCGACGGCCCCAAGGCCGGATCGGTCGAAATCGTTCTCGACCGCCTGCCAGGCTATCCCGACAACATCAATCGCGCCTCCGACGGAACCTACTGGGCTGCGATCATGGGGATGCGCTCACCGGCGCTCGACGTGGCGCTTCGGATGCCGGCCTTCCGCAAGCGGATGGCGCGCCGCATTGCACCGGATCAGTGGCTTTATCCCAACCTCAATGTCGGTTGCGTCATTCGCTTCAACGACAAGGGGGAGGTCCTCGAATCCCTGTGGGACCAGCATTCCGAAAACCATCCGATGATCACCTCGATGCGCGAGCACAAGGGCTATCTCTATCTCGGCGGCATTACCAACAACCGCATCGGCCGAATTCGCCTGCCAGGCAGCGATCCCGACTGGAGCGGTTACCAGAACTACTGGGGGCGGAAATCATGATCGGGGCACTTCGAAGCTGGACTGATCGTTTCCTCGGCCGCGGCGCTGCCGCCGTGACCGTGCCGCCGCTTGATGGCGCGCTCAAGCCCAACAGCAAGCTCGACGAGGCCCCGCATGGCATTGATGCGGATGAGCCTGACGATATCCTCGTCGCAAACGGCGCCACCTATTACTCGGCCGGCAATCAGCTGTTCCAGGTGGACGGGAATGGCGTCGGTATTCCGGTATTCCAGGCGCCTGGCGTCATTACCGCCCTTGCGGTTTCGCCTGAAGGAAGGATTGCCATTGCCAGCGAACCGGGCGGCATCCGCCTTTTCGATTGCAACAGCTCCGCGGCCGGCGTCGGCGGGAAGCAGACATGGTCCTGCATAACCGCAATGGCCTTTGCCGGTGAAAACACGTTGCTGGCCTGCATCGGTTCGAACCAGACACCGATAGCGGAGTGGCAGCGGGACCTTCTGAACGGCGGCAATTCCGGCGCGGTCTGGACGATTGACGTCAACACCGGCGCCGCTGACAGGATTGCCAGTGGGCTGGCCTATCCCAACGGGATTGTCGTGGAGGCGGACGGCAACATCGTCATCAGCGAGAGCTGGCGCAAGCATCTGATCCGGTTGACGTCCGCCGGCAAACTGGTGGGTCAGGTGATGGAAGACCTGCCCGGCTATCCGGCGCGCATATCGCGCAATTCACGCGGCGGCTACTGGCTTTCGCTGTTTGCCCCACGCAACCAATTGATTGAATTCGTTCTGCGCGAACCTGAATACCGCAAGGCGATGATGGCCGAAGTCGCTCCGGAATTCTGGATTGCTCCGGCACTGCGCAGCGGTGCTTCGTTCAACGAGCCGATGCAGGGCGGTGCGCTCAAACAGATGGGCATCCTCAAGCCATGGGCGCCAACACGCTCCTATGGGTTGGCGGTCGAGCTCACGGCTGATTTCGAACCGGTCCGCAGCTTGCACAGCCGCGCCGGCGGAAAGCGTCACGGCATCACCGCCACGGTCGAGAATGGCAATCGGCTCTGGCTTGCGAGCAAGGGCGGAAACGAAGTCGTTGCCATCGAACTCATGCGGCAGGGAGCTTGAGATGACACCCATTCTCGAACTCAGGAATGTCTCCAAGGAATTTCACGGCGTGGCCGCCATTCGCGGTGTCGATTTTGCGCTGATGCCGGGCGAAGTGCATTCGCTGCTTGGTGAAAATGGCGCCGGCAAGTCAACGCTTACCAAGATCATGGCCGGGGTGCACAAGGCCAGCAGCGGGGAAGTGCTTTTGGATGGTCGGCCGAGGGTGTTCGACAGTCCGGCGGAAGCGCTGCACAACGGCATCGCAATGGTTTTCCAGGAGACCAGCCTAGTGCCGTCGCTGACGGTGGCGCAGAACATTTATCTCGGCAACGAAAAGTTCCTCAACCGGCTGCGCGGCATTTACATCGCCGCCCAGCAGTTCCTGCAATCACTCAATTTCGGCGTCGACCCGACAATGTATGTCTCGCAATTGGGGGCGGCCCAGAAGCAGATGGTCGAGATTGCCAGGGCCGTCCACCACAAGGCTCGCGTCATCATCTTCGACGAACCGACAGCGACGCTGACACCTGAAGAGAAGCACCATTTCTTCGCGTTGATTGCCCGCCTGAAGAAGGACGGCGTGTCGATCATCTTCATCAGCCACGCGCTAGAAGAGGCTTTGGCGATTTCCGACCGCATCACCATCCTGCGCGACGGGCAGCATGTCGTCACCGACGATGCCGGCAACTTCGATCGTGACAAGATCATTGCCGCCATGGTTGGCCGGACGCTGTCCGAGGAACTCTACAGCCGCGACAAGTCGCGCAGCGTGCGCGGCTACGGGCGCAAGGTGCTGTCGGTTCAGAACCTGTCGATGGGCAAGATGGTCCGCAACACGTCGTTTTCAGTCTATGGCGGCCAGATCACCGGCATATTCGGATTGATTGGCTCGGGCCGGACCGAAACGGCGAAGATCATCTCGGGTGTCATCAAGCGCGATTTTTTCCACGGCGGCGAGGTGCGGCTGGAAGGCAAATCGGTGCGCTACCGGGTGCCCCGTCCGGCGATCAAGGACGGCGTTGTCTATGTCACCGAGGACCGCAAGATCGAAGGCTTTTTCGAAACCAAATCGATCGCCGAAAACATCTACATGAACCTGCTCTCGGCCGACCTGAACAAGCGCGCGGTGATCAGCTACTCGGAGATGATGGCGCTTGCCGAGACATGGACCCGCAAGCTCAACGTCAAGGCGATTGACTCCAATGCGCGCGTCATCGAATTGTCCGGAGGCAATCAGCAGAAGGTGGTGATCGCCCGCTCGCTGGTGCAAAAGCCCAAGCTGATCATTTTCGATGAACCCACCCGCGGCGTGGATGTTGGCGCTATCGCCGAACTGCATCACGTCATCAACGAACTTGCCGATAGCGGATTGGCAGTGGTGGTGATCTCGTCCTATCTTCCGGAAATCCTCAACCTCGCGGACCGCATCCTGGTTTCGCGTCAGGGACGCATCGTCGAGGAATTCTCGATGGAGGAGGCGACGGAAGAGAAGATCATGTACGCCGCTGTGCATTGATCGGCCAATGGCATCGACATTCAGACAGGAGCGACCATGAAAATCAGGGCGGCAGTGCTTGAGGAAATCGGACGGGAGGGCCCTTATGCCATTTCGCGGCCTCTGCGGGTTCAGGAGGTCGATCTGGAAGGCCCCGGTCCCGGCGAGGTGCTGATCAAGATGGTGGCGGCTGGTCTTTGCCACTCCGACCTTTCGGTGATCAATGGCGATCGCCCGCGGCCGGTGCCGATGGCGCTCGGCCATGAGGCGTCCGGAATTGTCGAGGAGGTCGGCCCCTATGTGTCCGATCTCGTTCCCGGTGACCACGTGGTCTGTGTCTTTGTGCCCAGTTGCGGCCATTGTGGGCCGTGCGCTCAAGGGCGTCCCGCACTTTGCGAACCAGGCGCTCTGCACAATGGCGTCGGCGATCTGATGAGCGGCGCCTTCCGGTTGCGCAGCCATGGCAAGCCAGTTCATCACCATTGCGGGGTCTCTTCTTTTGCCGAATACGCGACAGTGTCGCGCAATTCGCTGGTCAAGATCGACCGCGATGTCCCGCTGCATATTGCTGCCTTGATGGGATGCGCGGTGCTGACCGGCGCGGGCGCCGTGTTCAATGGCGGTGACGTGAAGCCTGGCGGCACGACAGCGGTGATCGGCCTGGGCGGGGTCGGACTGGCCGCGGTACTCGGCGCCGTTGCCGCAGGAGCGGAGACTGTCGTGGCCGTCGACCGCTTCCAGCAGAAGCTCGATCTCGCGCTTGAACTCGGCGCCACCCATATATTCCGGGCTGACGATCCCGATGTCGTCGCAAAGGTCAGGGAGGCGACCGGCGGTGGAGTGGAGACGGCGCTGGAATTTGCCGGTTCGGTGAAGGCGCTCGAATTCAGTTACGCGATCACGCGGCGCGGCGGCACAACAGTCACCGCGGGCCTGCCCAATCCGAAGGCGATGCTGACGCTGCCGGCCGTGTCGCTGGTTGCCGAAGAGCGGACGCTGAAAGGCAGCTATCTCGGGTCCGGCGTGCCCTCGCGCGACATCCCCCGCTTTCTCGGGCTCTACAAGCGCGGCAAGCTGCCGGTCGACAAGCTGCTCACCCACCGCATTGCGCTCGACGACATCAATGAAGGCTTCGACCGGCTGGCGAGCGGCGAGGCCATCCGGCAGATCGTCGATTTCATCTAGGCCGAGCGGATTTGGACGCACGCCCGGTGGCCCAGTCGCCGGGGGGTATCGGCATCAATTTCGAGAGGAATGGTTATGGCCAGAATTGAAGGCATCAAGGATTACCGCTGCTTTATCGACGGCAACTGGGTTGGGGCTGAATCTGGCGACGTGTTCGAGACAACCGATCCGTTCACCGCCAGACACTGGGCCAATGTTCCCAAATGCGACGCCCGCGATGTGGACAAGGCGGTGGGGGCCGCGCGGGCGGCTTTCGAGAGCGGCGAATGGGCAACGATCAACGCCACCCAGCGCGGGCACCTCTTGCGCCGGCTTGGCGATCTGATCGCCCGCGATGCGGATCATCTGGCTTCGGTCGAGGTGCAGGACAATGGCAAGCTCTATGCCGAAATGCGCGGACAGGTCGGCTACATCCCGCAGTGGTTCTATTATTTCGGCGGCATGGCCGACAAGGTCGAGGGCGCGGTGATGCCGATCGACAAGCCCGACATGTTCACCTACACGCGGCACGAGCCGGTCGGCGTGGTGGCGGCGATCACGCCGTGGAATTCGCCGCTGCTGCTTCTGGCCTGGAAAATGGCGCCGGCGCTGGCGGCCGGTTGCACCATGGTGATCAAGCCATCGGAATTCACCTCCGCCTCGACCCTGGAGCTGATGCGGTTGATCGAGGAGGCAGGCTTCCCGAAGGGTGTGGTCAATGTCGTCACCGGCTTCGGGCAGGATGTCGGAGAAGCGCTGTCGACCCATCCCGGCATTGACAAGATCGCGTTCACCGGCGGCGAAGTGTCGGGGCGCAAGATCGCTGAAAAGTCGGCCGTGAATTTCAAGCGGCTGACGCTTGAACTGGGTGGCAAATCGGCTCAGCTCGTCTTCGCCGACGCGGATATGGACAATGCGGTCAAGGGTGTCGTCTCCGGAATCTTCGCCGCCACCGGTCAGACCTGCATCGCCGGCTCCCGGCTGCTGGTGCATGACAGTATCCACGATGAGTTCCTGGAGAAGTTTCTTGCGCTTGCCGCCACCGCGCGGATGGGCGATCCGATGGACATCTCGACCCAGGTCGGTCCGGTCACCACGAAACCGCAATACAACCGCATCCTTTCGATGATCGAGATGGCCAAGGCCGAAGGCGCCTCCTGCGTGATGGGCGGCAAGCCCGCCGACCGGCCCGAATGCGGCGACGGCTGGTTTATCGAGCCGACCGTGTTTGCGGGCGTGCGCAACGAGATGCAGATCGCCCAGCAGGAGGTGTTTGGCCCGGTGCTCTCGGTTATCCGATTCAGCGATGATGACGAGGCCTATGCCATCGCCAACGACACGCCCTACGGCCTCGCCGCCGGTGTCTGGACGACCGACATGGCGCGCGCCTTTACAGCGGCCAAGCGGTTGCGCGCGGGCACGATCTGGACCAACACCTATCGTGCAGTCAGCTATATGATGCCGTTCGGCGGGTTCAAGAATTCCGGTCAGGGCCGCGAGAGCGGGCAGGATGCGATCTATGACTATCTCGAGACAAAAAGCGTCTGGATGGGCTTCAACAAGGATGTGCCAAACCCGTTCATCATGCGCTGAGAAACGCTCCGGAGAGGCCTGCCTGCCGGATCGTGTCCCGTGGCGGGCGCGTGCATGGCTGGAAGTGCCGCGGATCATGGTTCAAAGCGAAAGCGATTGCGGCCCGGAAAAGACGTCCAAGCCTGGCGAAACCGGGAGCCTGGCTGAGGAGCGAGCCATTATTATCGTCCGAACTTGGTCTTTCGCGCTCTGGACTGCGTCGCGCGAGGCTAACGGCGCTCGCGCCGCGTCGCCTCACGCTCCTAGCCAGATCACGAAATCCCTGCGTTCAAACGATTCCATCTAAAGATGATCGGCTCTAAACCGGCAACGCTCATCAGGCTTGGCGCAATGTGGCGCAGCTCTTCCCTAGATCGGGTAGTGCGGCGTGCCGTCCTGGATGGTGATCCATCTCAGCTCGGTAAATTCGGCAATACCCCAATTGCCGCCAAACCGGCCATATCCGGACGCCTTGACGCCCCCGAACGGCATTTGCGCCTCATCGTGAACCGTGGGGCCGTTGATATGGCAAATCCCGCTTTCAATCCGCTTGGCAACGCTCATGGCGCGCATCACATCTTTCCCGAACACGGCGGAGGCCAGTCCGAACTCGCTGTCGTTTGCGATCCGCACCGCCTCGTCAATCGATCCGGCGCGGATGATGCTGACGACAGGGCCAAAGCTCTCTTCGGTGTAAAGCCGCATGTCGGGGGTCACATGGTCAAGCGCCGCCGCATTCAGGATGGTGCCTTCGCCGCCGCCGGCGATCAGGGTCGCGCCCTTGGCCACGCCATCCTCGATCAGATCCTTGATCCGGTCCGCCGCCGCCAGATTGACCATCGATCCCAGCGGCGAAGATCCCTCGCGCGGATCGCCCGCGGTCAACTGCGCCACTTTCCTTGAAAACGCCTCGACGAATTTGTCGCCAATGGATCCGACAGCAATGATCCGCTCGGTCGACATGCAGATCTGGCCCTGGTTCATGAAGGCGCCGAAACCGGCGGCGGCGACGGCCGCGTCGATATCGGCGTCCTCGAGCAGGATCATCGGCGCTTTGCCGCCAAGTTCCAGCAGAGCCGGCTTGAGATAGCGGCCCGCCAGTTCGCCAATCACCTTGCCGACGCGCGTGGAACCGGTGAAGTTGACGCGGCGAACGGCCGGGTTGGCGATCATGGCTTCGACCAGCGCCGGGGCGTCTTCCGGCGCATTGGAGATCGCGTTCAGCACCCCGTCCGGCAATCCGCCCTGGGCGACAGCCTCGACGATCAGCGCGTGCGTCCGCGGACAGAGTTCCGAAGTCTTCATCACGACCGTGTTGCCGCAGGCAAGCGGCGTTGCGATCGACCGGACGCCGAGGATCACCGGCGCGTTCCATGGCGCCATGGCCAGCACGACACCTGCCGGCTGACGAATGGCCATCGCCATTGATCCGGGCCGGTTCGACGGAATGATCTCGCCCTTGATCTGCGTGGTCAGCGAGGCTGCCTCGACGAGCATGTTGGATGCGAGCATCACGTTGAAGCGCGCCCAGCCCTCGGTCGCGCCGATTTCCTCTTTCATCGCCTGGACAATATCGTCGGCGCGCTTGTTGAGCGAGGTCGCGGCGTCGAGCAGCAGCTTGCGGCGTTCGGACGGTCCGGTTTCCGACCATGCGGGAAATGCCCTGGCGGCAGCGTCAACCGCCCTGGTCGCATCTTCCAGCGAAGCTGCCGCAGCAACCGTCACGGTTTCCCCGGTGACCGGGTTTTTCCGCTCGAAGGTGGCGTTGTTGGACGCAGGGACATGCTGTCCGCCGATGTAAAGGTCCAGTGTTGTCATGGTGCTTTGCCTCGTTGCTTTGGTTTGTTCTCCGCCCAGGAAGGCGCGGATGACTGCGGGATCGTTGCGCAGCTCCGATGCGGTTCCCGAACCGGTGATGGTGCCTGTTTCAATAAGGTAGGCGCGGTCGGCGAGAGCCAGGGTCGCGCGTGCATTCTGTTCGACGATGACAATCGTCAGGCCGGTCTCCCGGATCTTGCCAAGCGCCGAAAACACTTCCTGCGCCACAATCGGGGCAAGCCCGAGCGAAGGCTCGTCCAGCAGCAGCAATTCGGGAGCTGACATCAGCGCCCTTCCGATTGCCACCATCTGCTGTTCGCCGCCAGACATGGTCCCGGCCAATTGGTTGTGGCGTTCGGCAAGTTTGGGAAACAGCCCATGAACCAGATCAAGGTTCTTGCTGGCATCGGCGTGAGCGCGTTTGGGCAACGCGCCGAGTTTGAGGTTTTCGGCCACAGTCAGCCGCGGAAAGATGCCGCGTCCTTCGGGCACGATGACGATGCCATGTTCGACAACCTCGTGCGGCTGCAGCGCAAGCACATCCCGTCCGTCGTAGATCACCTGGCCGCCGGCCGGCTTGACGCGGCCGCCGATGGTGCCCAGAAGCGAGGATTTGCCGGTGCCGTTGGCCCCCAGGATCGCCACCATCTCGCCCTTGCTCACGCTCAGCGAAATCCGGTTGATCGCCACGTGCTTGCCATAGGCGACACTGATATCGCGGATCTCAAGCATCGTCTGCATCCCCCAGGTAAGCCGCGATCACGGCCTTGTCGGACAGGACCCGCGCGGTCTCGCCATCGGCGATCAGCCTGCCGGCGTTCATCACCGCGCAGCGCGGGCACAGGGCGCGGACAGCCTCCATGATATGCTCCACCATGATGATGGTGATGCCGGAGCCGGCAAGGCTGCCGATCAGCCTGATGCCTTGCTGCAGTTCGGTCGGATTGAGGCCGGCAAGCCATTCGTCCAGAAGCAGCAGTTCGGGTTCCCCGGCCAGGGCGCGGGCCAGCTCAAGCCGTTTCTGGTCAATGTAGTTGAGGTCTCCCGCGGTTGCTTCGGCGCGGTCGGCGAGCCCGGTTTTTTCAAGCGCCTGGCGCGCGACCCGGTCTGCTTCCTTGCCCCAATGGGACCGGTGCCCGAACACGGCCGGCAGCATGACGTTTTCGAGAAGGGTGAGCGAGGGCAGGATCCGCACAAGCTGAAACGTCCGCGCAACGCCCGCTCTGGCTATCTTGTCGACGCGGGCGCCCGCCAGGTTTTTGCCGTTGAAGACGATCCTGCCCGATGATGGCGCGAGGAACCCGGATATCAGGTTGAGCAATGTGGTCTTGCCCGACCCGTTCGGCCCCAGGAGCCCCATCACCGTGCCGCTGTCCATCGCGAACGAGATCTCGTCGACCGCCTTGAGCCCGCCAAAGGATCTTGATGCCTTCTGCACATCGATAAGTGTCATTTGCCGCGCCTCCCGAGCCATGCGCGCAGATCGTCAAGACCGGCAAGAACGCCGTTTGGAAGCACGAAGACAACCCCGATGAACATCAGGCCGAGAAAGATCGGGTAGGTGTCGGGAAAATTGACCGACAGCCATTCAAACAGCAGGAACAGTGGTATCGCGCCAACCAGCGGTCCCCACAATCGGTTGGCGCCGCCCAGAAGCGCCATGATGACGGTGAGGAAGCTGACGGTCGGATTGAACACGATCAGCGGCTCGACATAGACCCAGCGGGGCGAGGCGACCGCGCCGACTAGCGTGATCAGCGTCGCCGAAATCGTGAAGGCGATCAGCTTGGTGCGCGCCAGGTGAATGCCCGAATGCGCCGCGACAATCTCATCATCGCCGATTGCCCGAAGCGCGAGCCCGAGCCGGGTGCGGTTGATCCACGCCGTCAGGCCGATGGCAATCGCGCACAGCGCCAGCATCTGCCAGTAGATGTCCTGCGCCGTCAGGTCGAGAAAGATGTAGCGGCCAAGCGTGCCGGTGATCGTTACCTCGTACCAGGTGATCAGCTGGCGAACGAGTTCCGCCAGCCCGAATGTGAAGATGACGAAATAGATCCCCGACAGCCGCAGGGTCGAGAGCCCGACCAGCAGCGCCATCGCGGCACCAATCAGTCCGGCGCACAGGATCACCGCCGGGTAGGGCAGGGACTCGTTGAGAACGGCAACCGTGTAAGCCCCGGTGCCGTAGAAGGCCACGGTCGCCAGCGAGATGTAATGGGTGTGGCCCGAGAACAGGGCCCAGGCGGACGCCAGCGCCACATAGGTGGCCATGCCGATCATCAGCCCGAGCTCGTATTCCGACACGAACATCGGCAGTCCGGCCAGGATGATGAGACCGAGGACTGGAATTGCCAGGCGGATCATGAACGCCTCCCGAACAGGCCTTGCGGACGCCAGATCAGAACGGCGAGGAAGATGGTGAAGGTGGCGGCAAGCGTCAGGCCGGGGTCGAATGTGGTCGATACGAAGGTTTCGACCAGCCCGAGCGCGAAGCCGGCGGCAAGCGCGCCGGCGACATTGCCGACCCCGCCCATGATGACGATGATCAGCGCCTTCATGGTGAAGACCACGCCGTCATTGGCGGAAAAAGTCTGGTACATGGCGACACTTGCCCCGCCGATCGAAGCGAGAGCGGTTCCGAGCGCAAATCCCTGGCGGCTGACCTTGTTGACGTCGATGCCGACTAGGGGCGCTGATCCAGGACTGAGCGCGACGGCGCGCAGGATCAGTCCCCAGCGGGTCTTCGCCAGAAGCACGACCAGGCCGAGCCCGGCGACGAGGCAGATCGCGAAGGCGATCAACCGGTTCAGCGCCACCGAAACGCCAAACACGTTCACGCCCTGATCGAGATAGGAGATCGAGGTGAAATTGGCGCCGAACAGCACCAGCATGACACCCTGCAGGACGAACAGCAGGCCGAATGTCGCCAGGATGGAATCCACTTCCAGCTTGCCGGGCTTTCCGTGAGCCCTCTGCACCAGCGGCCGCATCATCAAAGTGTGGAGCAGCCATCCCGCCAGGTAGCCGGCCGGCGCAATCAGGATGATGGCCAGAAGCGGCGACAGGCCGGCTGACTGAAACAGGAAGACCAGCACGAAAGCAGCCAGCAGCGTGAACTCGCCATAGGCCAGGTTCATGATCCGGGCGATCCCGTATTGCAGGGTCAGGCCGAGCGCCAGCAGCGCATAGGTGCCGCCCAGCACAAGGCCGAGCACGAGCGTCGTCATTGCAGGGTTCCGATTCTCTCAGATGCGGGGACTGCAGGGCAGCCATTTGCGGCTGCCCTGTTTGACCGGGTGAGGCTTACCAGTTGGGCTTGGGCACAACCGGGGCGACCGCGCCGTCCTTGTCCGATGGGTTCACGGCGATGAAGGTGCCGTTCTGCCATTGCCCGACCCACCACAGGTCGCGCAGCTGATTGTCCTCGAGCTTGACCTCGCCGATGATGGTGCTGAAGCTGCCGGTTGACAGATCTTCGGCAAGCTTGGCGTGGTCGAGACCGACGCGTTCCACCGACTGCGCCAGCATTTCAAGCGAGGCGTATGTGATCGCCGAAGCCCAGCTGTCGGGCGGCGCGCCTGCGCTTTCGATATGGCGGGCGAAGTATTCCTTGATCGCCGGTGACGCCGCGTTGACGCCGCCGATCGACATCACGCCTTCCTCCTTGCCATCGGCAATCTTGCCGAAGATCGGGAAGGCGCCGCCGACGCCGATGTAGAAGACCTTCGGGTTGTAACCCATCGACTGTGCGGTCTTGGTCATCCCGAAACTGTCGGGCGGATAGGAAAAGGCGACAAAGCTGTCGGCGCCGCTTGCCTGGGCCTCCGCCATGAGGGCCGCGAAATCGGATGTGCCGAGCGGATAGGTCTTGTCATAGACGACCTCAAGTCCGGCTTCCTCAAAGGCCGGGCGGGCGCCGCTGACCAGATCGATGCCGAAGCCGTCGGCGACCGAAACCATGGCGACCTTGCCGTTGAGGGTTCCGTCCGCCACCGCGGCCTTGAGCACGTCGGCAAGGCCCTTGGCGTAGTCGTGCCCGCCGCCGAGCATCCAGTAGCTGCGCTTCCAGCGCGCGGCGAATTCAGGCGCCTTGTCAGTCACAGCGGTGACGCCCAGCTGCGGATAGCCGAACCGGTCCATCAATGGAGCTATTGCAAGGTTCGAACCGGTCCCCCACGGCGGCAGTATCAGATCGACCTTGTCCTTGGTCGCGAGCCGCTCGATTGCGCGCACCAGGTCTTCATTGGACGAGCGATCATCATACTCGATGACTTCGATCATCCGTTTGGATCCGTCAGGCATGGTCAGGCCGCCGGCGGCGTTGACGTCTTTCACCCACAATTCGTAGTTGGGGATGGTGGTGATGCCTGCGCCGGTGGCATTCGGTCCGGTCTTTGCGACGGCGTAGCCGATAGTGACGGTTTCATCGGCGGAATATGCCAGGTTGGCGCCAAGCAGCATGGACATGGCCACGCCTGATGCCAGCGCGCGCATCGTCGTGCGTCGGGTCATTTTCATAGGTTTTCCTCCCAGTAACCGGCAGTCCCAGTAACCGGCGGTCGCCGGTCCAGAATTCTGCCTCTCCTCCAGCCGACCTCCCATTGACGGCTTGCATCAAGTATTGATCAGCCCACCGGCTATGAATATGCACTTTTGAGACTAAGTATTGCACTTTTGATTGCATTCTCGGCTGGTTCGACGGATGCTGGAGGGATGAAAGCACTCACTCTGCCCATCGGGGACAGCCGCCCGATCCTTTCACTTTTGCACGTGAAGAGCCCGCTGACGCGCGTCGGCTACGGCGTTCCGGCGGATTCGGGTTGCCTGCTGATCCTTCTTGCCGGGCGGGTTAGCGTTTCGCAGACCGCTGCACCTGTCGAGGAGGCGCAGACATTCGAGGGCCCGCGGCTGGTCTGGGTTCCCGCCGGAGCGCCGCGTGAACTTGCCGCCGAAGCAGGCGGGCGGGGCATGATCCTGCTCGCCTCGCAGCAGACCCTGGTCCGCGCCCTGCCGGCGAGCCTGCTTGCCGATCAGATGCGGCTGGTGCTCGGCCAGGGGCTGTCGCTGGCGCTGGCGCAGAACGAGCCGATCGTGCGGCTGGTGGATGGAGTCGCTGATGAAAAGCAGAGCAGCGGCCCCGGCAGCAGGGAAGCGCTGGAACATTACCTCGGGCTGATCCTCCTGCATTTGTGGCGGCTGCTCGGGGCGGATCTCGTGTCGCGCCGGCGTTCGCCGCAAGGTCTGGCGGAGCGGTTCCTGATGCTGGCGGGTCTGCACAAGCACCAGCACTGGACAATTGAAGACTATGCCGGAACGCTTGGCGTCAGGCGCGACCGGCTCGGTCTCGCGGTCAGGCGGGCCACCGGCATGTCGCCGCAAGCCTATCTGCACCGCGAAATCATGCGTGACGCCTGCGAACTGCTGGCCAGCACCGGTCTGCCGGTGAGCCAGATCGCCTTTCGCCTCGGTTTCGCCGATCCGGCCTATTTCAACCGCTTCTTCACGCGGCAGTCCGGGCAGAGCCCGGGCCGCTACCGGCATGTGCTGCGCGACCGCAAGGAGCAGGGCGACATGACCTACGCCGCCTGGCCATAATGCTGTCAGGGCCGAAGCAGGTGTCTCCTGGCTCAAATGGCAATCAACGGCTGTTTTCGTCCCGCGCGAGTGGCAAGCTGATGGTTTGGATCAGGCCCTTCGGCTCTTTGCTGTTTGCGATCGTGATCGTCCCGCCAAACCGCTCGATGATCTCCTTGGCGATGGCGAGGCCGAGCCCGGCGCCGGGCATGGTCTTGCGGCGGGCGACATCGACCCGGAAGAACGGCTCGAATACATGCTCGAGCAATTCCTCCGGGATTCCCGGTCCTTCGTCGCGGATTCTGACCACGGCCAGTTCGCCTTCGCGCGCAAGCTCGATCCTGGCGCCCCGGCCATGCGTCGCGGCGTTGATGATCAAGTTGCGCAGCGCCCGCTTGAGCGCGAAGGGACCGACGGCGACTGGCAACGACACGTGGGAAGGAGGGGTCACCTTGTAACCGAGCTGGAGAAGCTCATCGACGATCTCGTGGACAAGAGGATCAAGATGAACGGCCTCAAGAGTGTCGCCGCCAACTTCCTCCCGCACCAGGCGGATGGCGCTGTCGGCGATCGCATCGAGCTCCTCGAGGTCGGCGAACCATTTCTCTCGTTCCTCGTCGTCGGGGACAAATTCGGCGCGCAGCCGCATGCGTGTCATCGGCGTGCGCAAATCGTGTCCTGCGGCGGCGACGAGCCGCATCCGGCTCTCCATTGCCGATTTCAGGCGGGCTGACAGCTTGTTGAGCGCCTGCGCCGTGGCGCGAACTTCACCCGAGCCGGTTTCCGGAATGGCGGCGAGCACCCCGTCGGAGCCGATGCGGTCAATCGCGTCTTCCAGCAATTGCAGCGGTTTGATGATCTTCGAGGCGGCAAAGATAGAGATCGCGGCGCTGCCAAGAACAATCAGGAAAATCCAGCCTCCGAGCGCCCACCATCTTCCCGGCGGCGGCCGCGGGTCGGAGATCTCCGCCACCACCCATTCGTCCGCGCCAAGCTGAACGGATGCAACGACCATTGGCGTGCCGGGAGCCTGGCTGACGACGACGGTCCTGGCCGTGCCGGTTTTCTCCAGCGCGCGGCTCAGAAAACGCGACATCGGCGTGATTTCAACTCCTTCGGCCGGCGTGTCCTGGAGCTTCACACCGAGCGCGATGGCAACCTGCCTGTCACTCTCGATCAGGTTGGCGAGAAAATGCAGTTGCCGGGCGACTGGTTCCACCGTCGCCTCGGGAAGAGGCGGCTGCAAGACGCGGCTCGCCGCAAAGGTAGCCAGCGCAACAACGGTGACGATAGCCACGATCAACAGCAGGACGAGACGGTTGCGAAGGGATTTCATCGAGTTGCATGTATCCTGACCGGCATGGTGAGCTGATATCCGCTATTGCGCACCGTCCTGAAGATTGGTTCGGCGTCATTCTCGCCGAGCTTGCGCCGCAGCCTGCTCATCAGCACGTCTATCGAGCGGTCCAGGGGATCGCGGCTGCGCCCTTGGGTCAGGTCGAGTAGTTGATCCCGCGAAAGCAGCCGCCCGGGCCGCTCGAGGAATGCGTTGAGCAGATCGAACTCGGCTCCGGTCAGATCCACCGCGACGCCGTCATTGCGCACGATCCGGCGCAATTGAGGGTCGACCACGAATTCCGAGAAGCTGTAGATCCTGGTCTCGGGAGCGGCCTGATCCTCGTGGCCAGCCCGACGCAGGACTGCCTTGATGCGGGCCACAAGCTCGCGCGGATTGAACGGCTTGCCGAGATAGTCGTCGGCGCCGATCTCAAGCCCGACAATGCGGTCGACATCCTCCTTGAGCGCGGTCAGGAGGATCACCGGCGTGCGCGGACGGCGGTCCTGAAGGCTGCGGCAGATGTCGAGGCCGGAGCCGTCCGGCAGCATCACGTCGAGCACGATAAGGTCAGGCTTGCTGATGGCGAGCCGGCTTTCGCATTCTGCCCTGTTGGCGGCGGCCGACACAAGAAAGCCCTGGCTGCCGAGATAGCGCGCCAGCAGCGAACGTATCTCAGGGTCGTCGTCGACGATCAGTATATGAATCTGGCTACTCATGCGATCCTGGCCGCCTTCCTACATCAACGCTCTATATATACCGGCGACATCGGGTCAATCGGACATTTTTGCAACGGAACTTTGCTACAGGCCGCTGAGCAAAGTTCAGTTGCAAAAATCTCCCATCCGGAAATGTTGGGAAACATTCAGACCAATAGCGGATACGTACGACCATTACTTTCGTGCTCTCGGGCAATTGCATGAAAGGAAGTTCGTATGAAACGCAGCTCATTTGTGGGGCTCTTGTCGACCACCCTCCTGATGGCGACAGTTGCGCCATCGCTTTCGGAGGCGCTCACCTCCAGTCCCATGCCAGATGAACGGCCGATCGTTCGCGTCATGGCTCAAAATGACGTCGGCGGCGACCAATTCCTGTTGCTTGCGCAGGTGGCTTTTGACGGCGAGGAGGGCGGCTGGCCCCATCATGCCGGACCGCTCCGCGCCGGACCCGGCATGCCCGGCTCCGGGCTTCACCTCGCTGCGAAACTCGCGGCGGCGGAGACCTTTGTCGGCATCACGGGCGCGCAACTTGATGCATGGCGGAACTTCGCCACCGCGCTGATCGAACTCGCCGGTCGTCC
>LADQ01000192.1 GCA_000961635.1 Hoeflea sp. BRH_c9
GCTGATCACGCTCGACACCCGCACCGGCGACGCCGCCGAACCGCTGTACCGGGCGGCGGGCTTTGTCGCGGTCGGAGTGATCCCGGGCTTTGCGCTTGATCCCGACGGCGCGGGCCTGCACGCCACCACCTATATGTACAAGCAGCTGTGAGGCGGATGATGCATGTCTCGCTGATCATGGGACTGGCCGCGCTGCTGGGCGGCATGCTGATTGCGGCGCAGGGGCCGATCTATGCCCGCATGTCGGCGGCTCTGAGCGGCAATCCGCTGGTCTCGGCCTTCCTGGCCTTCGCGGTGGCGACCGCCGCGCTGGGGCTGATGCTTGTGGTGATGCACCCGCGATTGCCGCAGCTGGCTGAGCTGAAATCGCTGCCCTGGTGGGTGTGGCTCGGCGGATTGTTCGGCGTCTACCAGGTGCTGGTCTCGATGCAGGCGGTGCCGCGACTGGGGGTGACGGCGTTCCTGATGCTGGTCATCCTCGGCAACATGATCGCCGCCGCGGTGTTCGACCAGTATGGCTGGTTCGGCCTGCCCCGCCGCCCGCTGACGGCGCCCGCGATGCTCGGCATCGGCCTGATGCTGGCCGGTGTGTTTCTGACCCTTGGCAGGCGGTGAGCGGAGGGGTTGGTGCTTCAGACGGAAAGGGACTGCGCCGGGCGGAACTGATCCGCCCGGCGTGTCCTGTCAGCCAATGGACTGTTCGAGGCAATCCAGGATCATGGTCCAGCCTTCGATGTGGTCGTCGCGCGCACCTTCGCTGATGAATTTCACCTGGTGCAGGGTGATTTCGGTGACGCCCGGTTCGGGCTCCGCGAAATCGATGGAGACGACGCTGTCATCCAATGAATGCGGCGATTCCCAGGTGAAGGCCAGGTGCGAATGCGGATCGATTTCCAGATAGGTGCCGGCATGCGGGATTTCCTTGCCGTCAAACGCCATGACGATCGAGAAACGGCCGCCCTTGACCGGGTCATTGCTGACCCTGGCCGGCTGGCCGGAGCCGGGCGGACGCATGAATTTCTCCATCATCGAGGGCGACAGCCAGGCGTCGAACACCTTCTGGCGCGGGGCGGGGATTGTGCGGGTTACCGTCAGTTCAAGTTCAGTCATGGTTTCCATCATTGTCGTCGTCCTTTGCAACAAGTGCCTGTTCAAGCGCCGCAAGGCGCAGCTCCCAGATCGACTTCAGTTGCCCGAACCAGTTCTCGGTCAGGTGCAGCGGTTCAAGCTCGGCGGCGATGAAATGTTCGCGGCCCATCGTCCGGCGGGTGACGAGCCCCGCCTCCTCCAGCACCTTGATGTGCTTGGAGACGGAATTCAGCGACATGTCGAAATGGGCGGCGAGCGCTGTCACCCTCAACGCGCCTTCCTGAACCAGGAGCGTCAAGATCTGCCGCCGTGTGGTGTCACCGGCGGCTTTCAGTATGCGCGACAGAGCATCTTCGTCCATTTGTTCACCCTTATGGTTGAATATGCCAATCCGGGAAATTAGTCAACCGTTTGGGTGAATATTTCTTTGGACCACACGCCCTTGCTGCCACAGGCTGACAGCAAACACAAAAATGCCGGGACGAATCCCGGCATTTGGCAGATCATTCAGACAGCGGCGGGCCTTAATGGCCCGGCTTTATGAAGGTGCCGTTCTGCAGCTCGGTGACCGCCTGGATCAGCTCGGCGCGGGTGTTCATGACGATCGGGCCGTGCCAGGCCACCGGCTCCTTGATCGGCTTGCCGGAGACCAGGAGGAAGCGGATGCCCTCGTCGCCCGCCTGCACGGTGACCTCATCGCCGGTGTCAAACACCACCAGCGTGCGGTCGCCCGACATGTCGCGGATCTGGATTTCCTCGCCCTCGACTTCCTTCTCGACCAGAACGCCGAACGGCCTGGAGGCGTCGCGGAAGCTGCCGGAGCCGGCAAAGATATAGGCAAACGCCGAGCGGTAGGCGTCGACCTTGAAGGTCTTCCTCTTGCCCGGCGGCACCGAGATGTCGACATAGGACGGCTCGGCGGCGATGCCGTCGACCGGGCCGCGCTTGCCCCAGAATTCGCCGCAGATGATGCGCGCAACCGTGCCGTCATCATCGGTCTCGACCGGGATGTCGGCGGAGGTGACGTCCTGGTAGCGCGGCGCGGTCATCTTCATCGACGACGGCAAATTGGCCCAGAGCTGGAAGCCGTGCATGCGGCCATTGCCATCGCCCTTGGGCATTTCCTGGTGCATGATGCCGCGACCGGCGGTCATCCACTGCACGTCGCCGGCGCCGAGCGTGCCGGTGTTGCCCAGGCTGTCGCCATGGTCGACGGTGCCGGCCAGCACATAGGTGATGGTCTCGATGCCGCGATGCGGATGCCAGGGAAAGCCCTTGAGATAGTTTTCCGGCCGCTCGTTGCGGAAATCGTCAAACAGCAGGAACGGATCGGTGAGCGACGGATCGTCAAAGCCGAAGGCGCGCTTGAGATGGACGCCGGCGCCTTCGAGATGCGGCACGGCGGTGGATTGGTGACGGACTGGTCTGATCGACATGGCAGTCTCCTCGGGAACTGGACCGGCGGCAAAGGCCGGCAATGGTGAAGTTGTCCCCTAGATAGCGGCTTTTGGCGTTCACTTTAAGAGGGGCAAAGCGAACGCACTGTTCAATGGATCGCATAGCACAATGGCTGCCGGCCTGACACGGAACCGCGCCGCGCCGGCCGCGTTGGTTCTTCAGCAGACAGTGGATCCAATCAAAGGAGATGGACATGAGCAGCAAACCGACCACGCCCGAAGACGTCTCGCGGCACGAGTCGCTCACCCGGGATGAAAAACTTGAGCGGCTGAGCGACATGAAGTTCGAGCTGGAACGCCAGACCGGCCGCGGCACCGCCGATCTCGATCAGGTCGAAGCCCGGATGGCATCGATCAATCTGGCCGTCGACCGGGTGAAAAACCAGCAGGGCTGACCATCAGCCACTCGAGCCCCGCGCAAGCGCCGACAGCGGAATTTCCGTGGTCTCCTTGATCTCCTCCATGACGAAGGAGGCCGACACATCGGCGAGCCGCACCCTGGCGATCAGACGCTGATAGAGCCGGTCATAGGCCTTGACGTCGAAGACGCGGGCGCGGAGCACATAATCGAGATCGCCGGAGGTGCGGTAGACCCCGACGATCTCGGGGAAGCCCGCCACCGCCTCGCGAAAGGTCTTGAGCCAGTCGGCGTCATGGCTCGCCGCGCGGACGAAAATGAACACCGACAGCCCGCAGCCGGCGGCCTCGGCGTCGAGAATGGCGACGCGATGCTTGATCAGCCCGCGCTCCTCAAGCGTCTTGACCCGCCGCCAGCAGGCGTTGCGCGACAGGTGGACCCGCTCCGACAGCGCGTCGACCGAGAGCGTGCCATCGCGCTGCAGATGGCTGAGGATTCGGACATCCATATCGTCAATCTGGTGCATGAGGGACATATATCCCATTTCATTGACAAATTAAAGGATATTCGGGACATATCTCCCTTCAACGCGGGTTATCCTCACACAACAAATCACAATCGAGGGAAGCCCGCCGATGCCCGCCAAGCAGATCGCCCGCCTGTTCACCGATCACCCGCAATCGGTGGATGAAACCTATTTCGAGCATCTTGTGTTTGCCGGAAAATTCTCGGGCAAGCTGTTTGCCGCCGGGTTTTGCGCTCTTGTCCATGCGCTGCTGCCGTTTACCTTTGAGAAAACCGCATCCCGTATGATCAACGAGATGCATCACCGGATGCACAACCGGAGCAAATAGACGCGCATGTGCCGATGGGCCGCCTACCGCGGAACGCCGATCCCGCTGGAACAGATCGTTTCGGCGCCGGGTCATTCGCTGATTGAACAATCCCACCACGCCACGCAAGCCAAGACCGCCACCAATGGCGACGGCTTCGGCATTGCCTGGTATGGCGAACACCGCGAGCCCGGGCTTTACCGCGACGTGCTGCCGGCCTGGTCGGACTGCAACCTGAAATCGCTGGTGCGGCAGATCCGCTCGCCCTTGTTCCTGGCGCATGTGCGGGCCTCGACCGGCGGCGCCACCAGTCGCGACAATTGCCATCCCTTCGTCCACGGCGCCTGGTCGTTCATGCACAATGGCCAGATCGCCGGCTTTGAGCATATCAGGCGGCCAATGGAGGCGGCGCTGTCGGACCGGCTCTACCGCGCCCGGCACGGCACCACCGATTCGGAGCTCTTGTTCCTGCTGGCGATCGAATTCGGGCTTGAAATCGATCCAGCGGCGGCCTTCGCCGAGGCGATCCGCTTCGCGCTGGCCGAATCGGCGCGCGCCGGCCTGCACGAACTGATCCGCTTCACCGCCGCCTTCTCGGACGGCGAGACGCTGCATGCGATCCGCTACGCCACCGATGCCTATGCGCCGACGCTCTATTCGGCGCCGACCTCTGGCGGCACCGGCCATTGCCTGGTGTCCGAACCGTTCCAGGACACCCAAACCAAATGGCACGAGATCCCGGCGGGCAGTTTCGTCACGCTGAGGGCGGGCGGCATTTCGTCGGCGCGGTTTGCGCCGGTGCAGGCTCAGCCGGTGGAGATCGCGGACGTGGCCTGAGGGGGTGTCTGCTTCTGAGCAGGCCTGTTTTCTAGGAAAAACCCCTCCCCAACCCCTCCCCACAAGGGGGAGGGGCTACACGAGCATCTGGCGTCCTGCCAAACTGCGAGTTCAATCAAATCAAAAGTGAGATGCGCTTAACGCAAGCGGGGCCGGGTTAAGCCCCTCCCCCTTGTGGAGAGGGGTTGGGGAGGGGACTTGCGGCCCCGCAATGCCTGCCTAAAACGCCTCGGCAATCCGGGCCGCAAGCCTTTCCGCAACCTCGTCCTTGGACATATCCGGCCACTCCTCGACGCCATTTTTCGAGACGATGCGGACGCGGTTGCGGTCGCCGCCCATGATGCCCGTCGAAGGCGAGACGTCGTTGGCGACGATGAAATCGGCGCCCTTGCGGGCGAGCTTGGCTTGCGCGTTGGAAATGACGTCGGCGGTTTCGGCGGCGAAGCCGACCACCAGCTTCGGGCGGTTTTCGTGATGGCCGATGGTCTTGAGGATGTCGGGGTTTTCGGTGAGTTCGAGCGGCGCCGGCCCCTCGCCTTCCTTCTTCTTGATCTTGTTGTCGGCCGCTGACGCAACACGCCAGTCGGCGACGGCTGCGACAAAGACCGCGATGTCGGCAGGCAAGGCCGCGGTGACCGCGTCCAGCATGTTGGCGGCGCTCTCGACCCGGATCATCTTGACGCCAGCCGGATCGGGGATCGTCACCGGGCCGGAGACCAGCGCCACCTCGG
>LADQ01000165.1 GCA_000961635.1 Hoeflea sp. BRH_c9
CTGAGCGCCGAAGGGCTGGAGCCGGTCGATTGCGGCGTGCTGCCGACGCCGGCGCTGGCGCTGCACGCCATGGGCAAGGGTGCGGCAGCGCTGATGATCACCGGATCGCACATTCCCGACGACCGCAACGGCGTCAAATTCTACCGGCCCGACGGCGAAATCGACAAGCAGGATGAGGCTGCGATTTCCGGCCTCGCGCCGGAGTTCATCGGCGCTCCCCTGCCGGCGCCACAGCTGCTGCGCGACGAGTCAATCGAAGCAAATTCGGGTTTCATCGAGCGCTATCGCGGTTTTGCGCCAAACGGCCTGCTGCGCGGCCTGCGCATCGGACTTTACGAACACAGTTCCGCCGCAAGCACGGTCCTGGCCGCGATCCTGCAGGAATCGGGCGTCGAAGTGGTCCGTCTCGGCAAGTCGGAAAAGTTTGTTCCGGTCGACACCGAGGCCGTCTCCGACGAAACCAGAGCGCTGGTGGCCGATTGGGTCAGTTCGGAAGCGCTTGACGGGCTGGTCTCAACCGATGGCGATGGCGACCGGCCGCTGGCCGTTGACGAGACCGGCCAGGTGCTCCGGGGCGACGCGCTTGGCCTGATTGTGGCGCGCTATCTCGGCGCCGACGCCATTGTCACCCCGGTCACCTCCAATTCGGGCATCGAAAGCCGCTGCAAGGCTAAAGTTCGCCGCACCAGGGTCGGCTCACCCTTTGTCATCGCCGGCATGGCGGAAGCCCTGGCCGAGCGCCGCCGATGCGTCATCGGGTTTGAGGCCAATGGCGGCGTGCTGACCGGCAATTTCATCGAGGCGGGCACAGCCAGGCTCGCCGCGCTGCCGACACGCGACAGCGTGTTGCCGATACTCTGTACCTTCGCGGCAGCCCGCGCGGCAGGACAAAGCCTCTCGGCGCATGTCGCCGGTCTCGGCCTGCCTGTTGCCCTGAGCGACCGGATCGAGAACTTCCCCACAGCCAAAAGTCAGGCTCTGGTGGCGGAACTGTCGGCAGACGAGGCGGCGCGAGGCCGCTTCTTCGCGCCCATCGGGACGCCCGCGACGGTCGATCTGACCGATGGCCTCAGGGTCATGTTGCAGAACGGAGGCCTCGTCCATATGCGCCCCTCGGGCAACGCGCCCGAAATGCGGATCTACAGCGAGGCGGCGACCGAAGCGCTGGCGCGGGGCCTTATTGCCAAGACCATCGAGCGGGTGCGGCAGACCGCCACTGAGTAGCGCCATCCGGCACGACGCTCTATCAGTATTTCGGCATGCCCTTCGGGCGCATGTGGCGTTTCTGGGCGGCAATGCGGAACGGGGCATTGACGGCGCCGTAACCGCCATAACCGCCGCGGCGCTCGACGATCTCGAAGAAGAAACCTTCCCCGAAGCCCGGACTGTAGAGCTGAAAATACTCGCCCTTACCGTCCCGGTCGTAAAGTATGTGGGCGCGCCTCAGGCGGTCAATTAATGACTCGTCGAGATCGAGCCGCGCGGCAAGATCTTCATAATAATTCGGCGATATCTTGAGCGGCTTGAAGCCGTTTGCCGTCAGCGCTTCCGCCGTGGCGAAAATATCGGAGCTTTCGAAGGCCAGATGCTGCACGGCTGATCCGAAGCGCTCGGCGATGAAATGCCCGGCCAGCGTGCGCCGGTTCTCGGCCCCGTTGAGCGTGATCCGCAGCGAGCCGTCATCGCTTTCGATCGCCTG
This sequence comes from Hoeflea sp. BRH_c9, assembly GCA_000961635.1. Taxonomy (GTDB): domain Bacteria; phylum Pseudomonadota; class Alphaproteobacteria; order Rhizobiales; family Rhizobiaceae; genus Hoeflea. The sequence continues at coordinate 1,700 of LADQ01000165.1, forward strand.
GCTGCGCACCAGCCCCGCCGGGTCGACCACATCGACCATCGGCGTTTTCGAGGTCCTGAAGATGGAGGTGTAGAAAAGAACCGAAGTCAGCATCTCTTCGTAGTTCATGGTCTGGGCGAGGTGGTCAATCCGTAGGAGGCCGGTGCTGCGCACCACGCTCTTATCTGCAACCGGGCGGAATTCGATATCCCAGATGCGGGCGAGATCGCTCCGGTCGTCGATGAAATGCAGCACGCCGCCGCCCAGTCCCCGGATCGCCGGGATTTTCATCTCCCCCGGACCGACCGGCTGGTCGAAGGGTTCGGCGCCCAGCGCCCTCGCGCGTTCCACCGTCGCCGCCGCGTCCTCCACTTTCAGGCCGATATCGCAGACATTCATGCCGTGGACGATGTGGGACGCGTGGGCAAAGCCTTCGCGCTCGGTGTTGATGACGATGTTGATGCCGCCCTGCCGCCACAGATCGACATCCTTGGACACATGCCGCCGGACATGCGCGAAGCCGAGCACGCGCAGAAGGGCTGCAATCCCGGCGGCTTCCTCCTCGTCGGCGGCAAACTCGACGAACTCGACGAACTCGACGCCGCTGACCGCGATCCGGTCCGGCATGTCTATGCACTCGATCTTGATGTCAGGTTCGGCGCGCCGCACCCGGTCCATCAGATAGACAAGCGAGCGATGACCGTCGACCGAGATGAATTTGGGCGATCCGCCGCGGAACTGGTCGTTGAAGATTTCCAGCGACAGCGTGCCATTGTAGCCGGTCGCCGCCACCGCGCGCATGAAGCCGAAGACATCGAGATCGCCTTCGCCCGGCATGTTGCGGAAATGCCGGCTCCAGTAGAGCAGGTCCATGTCGATCTTCGGGGCATCGGCGAGCTGGACGAAAAAGATCCTGTCTCCCGGAATGGAGCGGATGGTTTCAGGGTCGATTTTTCGCGCCAGCGTGTGGAACGAGTCGAGAATGAGGCCGACATTTGGATGATCGGCCCGGCGGACAATTTCCCAGGCGTCCCGGTGATCATGGACATGCCGTCCCCAGGCCAGTGCTTCATAGCCGACACGTATGCCACGCGTTGCGGCGCGCACCCCGAGTTCGTGGAAATCCTGCGCGGCGCGGTCTACGCCGCCCAGCGAGGCCGGGGAAGCATTGGAGCAGACCAGCACGAGGTCCGCGCCAAGTTCACCCATCAGATCGAACTTGCGTTCCGCCCGGTCAAACGCCTTGGCGCGCTGCGGCTCGGGCATGCCCTCGAAATCGCGGAAAGGCTGGAACAGCGATATCTCAAGCCCGTAATCGCGCACCATCCGGCCCACTTCGCGCGGACTTCCATCATAGGCGAGAAAATCATTCTCGAAAATCTCGACTCCGTCGAACCCGGCTGCCGCGATCGCCGCCAGTTTCTCGCGGAGATCGCCTGCAATCGAGACCGTGGCGATCGCGGTCTTCATCCCGGATAGCCAAACATGCGCGGCAGCCACAGCACGATTCCGGGAAACAGGATCAGCACCGCCAGGGCCAGCACCAGAACGCCGAGAAACGACCAGATTTCGCCGATGATCTCGCGCAGCGGGATCTGGGTCACCGCATTGATGACGAACAGCAGGATTCCATAGGGCGGGGTGATCAGGCCGATCATGCAATTGACCACCGCGACCACGCCGAAATGGACAAGGTCGATCCCGAGTTCATGGCAGGCAGGCAGGAACAGCGGGATGATCACCAGAATGATCGTGGTGGCGTCGAGCACGCAGCCGAGCAGCAGGAACAGGATGTTGACGCCGATCAGGAAGGTGAGTGGCGTCACATCGAGCCCCACCAGCGCCTGCGCCACGAGATTGGGGATGTTTTCCGACGCCACCACATAATTCAGGATCAGCGCACCGCCGATCACCAATCCGACGGCAGCCGAGGAGCGGGCGCTTTCAACCAGGATGCGGTAGAGCGCGCGCAGCGACAGGGCGCGGTAGAACAGGCTGGCCAGGATGAGCGCGTAGGCGGCGGCCACCGCCGCGGCTTCCGTCGGCGTGGTGACGCCGCCATAGATCCCGTAAAGCAGGATCGCCGGCATCAGCAGGGCCGGGAAGGCGTTGGCGGTGTGCCGCGGCAAGTCTCTCAGCGGAACCGGCTCCTCGATGGCAAATCCGCGGCGCGCCGAGATATAGGCGTTCATCGCCATCAGCACCGCGCCCATGAACAGGCCCGGCACGATGCCGCCCAGGAACAGAAAGCCGATCGACGTGTTGGAGACCAGCGCATAGAGCACCATCGGAATCGAGGGCGGGATGATCGGGCCGATGGTGGCCGACGCCGCGGTGATCGCGGCGGCATAGCCGCGGGTGTAGTGCCCGCTCCTGGTCATCATGCCGATGATGATCTTGCCGATCCCGGCGGCGTCGGCCACCGCCGATCCCGACATGCCGGAGAAGATCAGCGAGGCAATGATGTTGACATGGCCGAGCCCGCCGCGGAACCGGCCAACCGCCGCCACGCAGAATTGCAGCAGCCTTTCGGAGATCGTGCCGGCGTTCATGATGTTGGCGGCAACGATGAACAGCGGCACGGCGAGCAGAATGAAGCTGTTGTAGAGCCCGTCCATCAGCACCTTGCCGGCAATGCCCACGCCCTGGCCGCCGACGGCCAGATAGACAAAGGAGGACACCAGGATGGAATAGGCGACGGGCAATCCGATGCCGGCGAGGAAAAACAACGTCATGAGGCACAGGGCAAATTCCAGCGTCATTTGCCTGCCGCTCCACCCTGTCCGGGCTGGTCCATATCGGCGCCATGGCGGAAGGCGTTCAGCGCCCGCCAGCCATAACGCACGGCGACGACGAACAGAAAGGCGACGTAGATCGAATAGATGTCACGCATCCGCACCCAGTCACCGAACACCTGGCCCAGCGTCGCCGTTCTCTTCAGCCGCAGGATATGGAATTTTTCCCAGGTCGGCTCCAGCGACCACAGCAGACCGATACAGACGGCGACGCCGCCGACAATGGCGAACCATTTGCGCAGGCCCGGGTTGACGAGAACGTAGAGCAGATCGAAGGTCACATGGTCGCGCTCGCGCACCACGAAGGCCGCGCCCCAGAACACGATCCAGACCCACAGCGCCAGGCAGAATTCCAGCGTCCATCCATAGCGGCTGGGGTCCAGCAGCGGGAATGTCTCGCCAATCCATTCGAGCTTTGCCGAGTAGCGGACGGCGATCTGCAGAACAAAGGTCAAAAACATGGCGGCCATCATCATGGCCGCCACGAATTCAGTGCCACGCAGAAACCATTTCACGAATATCTTCATGTCAGGTCCACCGCAGCCTCACAGGGGTTCGGAAGATCAATTGCCGAGCGCGTTGATCTTGTCGAGGACGCCTTCGGGCCAGCTGGCGGCGAATTCCGAGCCGACATACTGGGCCTGGACATGGGTGCGGAAGGCGTTCAGGTCCGGCTCATAAATCTCCAGGCCCTTTTCCTTCAGGAACGACACCAGGTCCTCTTCCTTCTTGAGCTGCGCCTGACGGCCGCTCTCGGCGGCATCGTCGGCGCCCTTTTGGACGGCAGCCTGCTGTTCCGGGGTCAGCTTGTCCCAGACCGCCTTGGAGAAGGCGATGTAGTTGAGGTCGACCAGATGCGAGGTCAGCACGACCTGCTTGGTGACTTCGTAGAACTTCGCGTCCACCACGGTCGGCAGCGGATTGTCCTGGCCGTCAACCGATCCTGTCGAAAGCGCGGTGTAGATTTCGGTGAAGGCCATTGGCGTCGGGTTGGCGCCGAGCGCCTTGCCGAGGAACAGCCAGGCATCGGACCCCGGCATGCGCAGATTGACGCCCGCCAGGTCTTCCGGCTTCGTCACGTTAAGTTCTTCCTTGCTCTGACGCAGGTTCACGTGCCGGCGCCCCAGATACATCACCGACAGAAGTTTTACGCCAAGCTCGTCTTCCACCTTCTTCTTGAAAGGGTCCATCAGCGGATCGTTGAAGACGGCAACCTGGTGTTCGGCGCTCTGGTGCACATAGCCGGTGGCGAAGATCGAGAATTCGGGGAAAAAGGTTGCCAGTTCCTGGGCCGAGGCAATCGACATTTCCAGATCGCCCGAAGAAATGGCTTCCAGTTCGGCGCCCTGGCCAATCAGCGAGCCATTGTAGTGTGGCTGATAGGTGGCGAAGTCGGCCACTGCGGGCGCAAAGACGCTCGCCAGCGCGACCGAGCGCTGATCGGTCTCCGATGCTGGCGTCGACATGCGCAGCGTCAGCTTGTCCTGCGCGAAACTGGCCGGCACAAAGCCGGCAGCGCCAATCGAAACAGCGCAGGCAAGCAGCATGCGGCGGGTAAGTTTGTTCATTGATGTATCCTCCCGTTGATAATCCGTCGGCTCCCGGTCCTGCGGATTTAGAAAAACCTGTCACAAAGCCGGGGCTATTTCAACCTACATATTCATTTTCATAGGATATATTGGAATTCCTGCATGCCAGTTCCGGCAGGGCTATGCTTTTTTCCGCGAGTTGATGATGTATTCCACCCCTCCGAGAATGTGAACGCTGAGGATCTCCTTGGCCTTGCCTGCATCGCGCGCAAAGGCTGCCTCCAGCAATTGCAAATGCTCGCGCGCCGCGTTCTCACCCCTGAATGCCAGGGTAAGCATCTGATAGCGCAGATATTTGTCGAACAATTGTTCGTGCAGATCCATCAGCGTCTCGGATCCGCATCCGGTGATCAGGGCGCGGTGAAACCCCCAGTCGGCTTTTTTCCAGTCTTCCCGCGCGCTCATGTCTCCGGCGATCATCCGGTCCTCGAGGCGGCGCAGCTTGTGATGCGCCGCCACCACCTGGGATTCCCAATCCAGGTCGCCTTTCTCGAATGAGCGGGAGACCGCATGGCCCTCGACAAGCAGGCGCAGCTCCGCCACTTCCCACAGATTTGCGTCGGAGACGCTGGCGACTTCGAAGCCTTTCTGGCCCTCGGCGACGACCAGACCATCCGAAGTCAGGCGGTTGAGGATTTCCCGAAGAGTGGTCACACTGACATTGTATCGTTTGCGCAACGGTTCCAGCCGCAGCTTTTCGCTCGGCCGCAATTGCCCGAATATGATGTCTTTACGGATGTTGCGATAGGCGCTGTCGCCAATTGTGTCGTGCTCCGCTGCTTCAGCCACGGTGTACCTCCGATCGCTCATCTTGACTATGCCGATGAATATAGGACATAAGGCAAATCATAGGCAATTAAGCAAAAAGAGCAACCGCCTGTTCAAGCTCGGTGCACAGCATATTTGCAGGAACCTGATGATGACCGCCCGGACGCAGCAATGAAAGGTCCCGTCAAACTCGCCATCGCCGGCGCCGGGGCGATCGGCAAGCGTCACGCTGAGGCCATAGCGGTTTCGCCGGACGCCGTGCTGCATTCGATTGTCGACCCGTCGGATGAGGGCCGCGCCTATGCGATCCGGATCGGCGCGGAATGGCATGCGTCGCTGACGGCGCTGTTTGAAGCCGGCCGGCCCGATGGCGTCATCATCGCCACGCCCAACCAGATCCATGTCGCAAATGCGCTGGATTGCATCGCGGCGGGCGTTCCGGCTCTGATCGAAAAGCCCTTGGCGACGGATGTCGAGGCCGCACGGGACCTGGTCGCGTCCGGCGAGAGAGCCGGCGTGCCGCTGCTGGTCGGCCACCACCGCCGCCACAATCCGTTGATTGCGTTGGCTAAAAGACATATCGCCGATGGCCTTCTGGGCACCGTCGTCGCGGTCCACGGCATGTTCTGGCTGTTCAAGCCGGATGAGTATTTCGACACCCAATGGCGGCGCGAGCCCGGCGCCGGACCGGTGTTTCTCAATCTCATTCATGACATTGATTTGCTGCGCCATCTGATAGGCGAGATCGTTTCGGTCCACGCGCTCACCTCCAATGCGGTGCGCGGCAACGCGGTCGAGGAGACTGCGGCGCTGGTGTTTCGCTTCGACAATGGCGCGCTCGGCAGCTTCAGCCTGTCGGACACCATCGTGGCTCCCTGGAGCTGGGAGCTGACCGCCGTCGAGAATCCCGCCTATCCGGCAACCGGCCAGTCCTGCTATTTCATCGGCGGCACCCATGGCTCGATGGAGCTGCCAAACGGCAGGGTCTGGACCAATGCCGGCGCGAGAAGCTGGTGGGAACCGATCAGCGCCGCAAGCTACCCGGTCAGCCGGGAAGATCCGCTCGTCTGTCAAATCAACCAGTTCATCCGGGTGATTCGCGGCGAGGAACCGCCGCTGGCGCCGGCGAGCGAGGGTCTGAACACCTTGCGGGTCATCGACGCGGTGCAGCGGTCGGCACGCTCCGGTCTGGCGGTGACGCTGTGATGAGGCGGGATCCGGACAATCAGGAAACGCGCGCGACCTTGGCGCAATCGGCGAGACTGCGATGATTTCCGGCGCCACTCAGCTGATCGCCCATCTCGGCGTGCCCACCGAGGCCTTTCGCGCGCCTTTGATCTACAATCCCTGGTTTGAAGCGCGCGGCATTGATGCCCGCGTCGTGCCGATGGGCTGTGAGCCCGAGGACTACGCCGCGTTCCTGCCGCTTCTGATGCGGTTGCGCAATGTCCGGGGCGCGCTGGTGACCATGCCGCACAAGGTCGCGACCGTGGCGCTGCTGGACCAGGCAAGTCCGGCGGTTCGCATCTCCGGCGCCTGCAACGCGGTCAGACGCGATGCGCAAGGCCGGCTTGTTGGCGACATGTTCGATGGCGAGGGATTTCTGCGCGGGATGCGGCGCAAGGGCCGCTCCGCCGAGGGCTGCC
>LADQ01000133.1 GCA_000961635.1 Hoeflea sp. BRH_c9
TTGCCGCGCCGTCCCGAGGCAGCTTCCGGCGCCGCGTCCTGAGCCATGTCTGTGGTCGAGTAAGTATCTGAATGTGCCATCAAAAGCCTGCATAGTCTGGAGTGGCGCACCATCACGCCCATGCTTGCATGCTAGCCAAAAGCTCGGCCGGCACATTCCTCTCAGCGCCAAGCCTTGGCGCTCAAGGAATATTGTCGATAACAGGCTCCGTCGCATTTTCCGGTGCGCGCGTCGTTTTCAAGGAACTTTTTGCAAACAATCGCCTATATCGCTATGCAGGATGGATCAGGTGCGCCGATCCCCGGACGAGTGCATTCAAGGGAGAAACTGATGTCTGAAGATGAAATCATCCTGTCCGAACTCTCCGATGATGAGCTTGTCCAGCAGATGCATGACGATCTGTATGACGGGCTCAAGGAAGAGATCGAGGAAGGCACCAACATCCTGCTCAGCCGCGGCTGGACACCCTATGATCTGCTCACCCAGGCGCTTGTCGAGGGAATGCGGATCGTTGGCGAGGATTTCCGCGACGGCATCCTGTTCGTGCCCGAAGTGCTGATGAGCGCCAATGCCATGAAGGCCGGCATGTTCATCCTGCGCCCGCTGCTGATCGCCACCGGCGCGCCGAAACTCGGCAAGATGGTCGTCGGCACCGTCAAGGGCGACATTCACGACATCGGCAAGAACCTCGTCGGCATGATGATGGAAGGCGCCGGATTTGACGTCATCGACCTTGGCATCAACAATTCGGTGGAAAGGTATCTCGAGGCGATCGAGCGCGAAAAGCCCGACATCCTCGGCATGTCGGCGCTGCTGACGACCACCATGCCCTATATGAAGGTCGTCATCGACACGATGAAGGAAAAGGGCATCCGCGACGATTACATCATTCTCGTCGGCGGCGCGCCGCTCAACGAGGAATTCGGCAAGGCGGTCGGCGCCGACGCCTATTGCCGTGACGCGGCGGTGGCGGTTGAAACCGCCAAGGAACTGATCAAGCGCCGCCACAACCGACTTGCAGCCGGAGCCTGACAGGATAGCATTCCGGACAGGCGCCGCCGCGATCGGCGCCTGTGACCGGCTTGTTATTCGATCGAATCTTCGACCGCATCCACTGTCTGGTTGACGTCTCGGCCGACACCGCGAACGGTATTGGCGCAGGACGCAAGCGTCAGTGCGATAATCAGGACGGTGGAAATCTTGAACAGCGTCATTATGTCGGCTCCTTGGTGCGCAATAGCACGCGACATGGACAATCGGGCGAAGACAAGGCTATTTGATGGCAAAGCAACACTATGAAAGCGACACGCCGCGCCGCCGCGTCCGGGTTATCGCCTGCGGAATGATCGCCCGCGAGATTCTCGCCGTCAATCAGCAGCTTGGCCATGATCATGTCGATCTCAAATGCATCGACGCCAATTACCATCATTATCCCGAGCGCATCGCACCCGCCGTCGATCACGCCATCCGCATGGCCCGCGACGAAGGCTATGAGCATATTTTTATCGGCTATGCGGATTGCGGCACTGGCGGAGATCTCGACAAGGTTTGCGCGGCCCATGGCGTCGAACGCATAGAAGGCCCGCACTGCTTTTCGTTTTACTACGGAAATCAATCCTTTGAGGCCGCGGGCGACGAGATGATGACGACATTTTTCATCACCGACTTTCTTGCCCGCCACTTCGAGGCCTTCCTGATCCGTCCGCTCGGACTCGACCGGTTTCCCGAGCTGCGCGACACCTATTTCGGTCATTACGAGCGGGCGCTCTATCTAGCCCAGACCGACGATCCGGAGCTTGAGGACAAAGCCCGCGCGGCGGCCGAGCGGCTTGGTCTGCGCTACGAACGCAGATTGACCGGCTATGGCGATCTGACCACGGCCCTGACGGCGCTCTGAATTTACCCGCCGGTGAATGGCGCGTGCGCGCATGCGCCGCATGCGTAATGAAATATTTTTGTTCATTGCCATAAAATTCATGCAAACCGTGCTTAGATTGAACGCAGTCGTCATTCAGGGTTTATCGATGTGAGTCCGCAGTCCGCCGTATCCTCCGTTCCCGCCATTGCAACCGGCAGCAGCCGCCATCCCGAAAAGCTCTCCGATCTGCTCGAGCGCCTGGCGCGTGAGGCCGAGGATCGGGTCAGCATGCGTGAAATCGCCAATGCGCTCGACGACCGGTCATTTGGCGCCTTCCTGCTGGTCTTCGCCCTGCCCAACCTCATTCCGCTGCCCCCGGGCGCAACCATGGTGCTCGGTTTGCCGATGGTTTTCGTCGCCTGGCAGATGGTCATGGGCCTCCAGAAAGTGTGGCTGCCGCGCGCGCTTGGCAATTACACGGTTGATCGCGCCACCTTCCAGCGCATGGTCGCACGGGTGTCGCCTTGGCTTCGCAGCGCCGAAACCTGGGTGCGGCCACGCAATTGGCCGCTTGACGGCCCCATTCGCGAGCGGCTGTTCGGCCTTTTTGCGCTGCTCCTCGCCATCACCTGTGTCCTGCCGATTCCCTTCGGCAATTGGCTTCCGGCCCTCGCCGTCGCCATACTCGGCGTCGCCCACACCGAACGCGACGGCAATTGCCTGGCGCTGGGCGTCGCAACCGGGCTGGTATCGGTCCTGGTCGCTGGCCTTGTCGTTGTCGCCACCGGCGCCTTGCTGATTCGGGTGTTTTGAGCCGGCGCGCCGTAGGCGGTTCTTAACCTTGGCCATGATAGTGTCGGGTCTCGTTTCCGACGGAATTTCCATGGCCAGACCACATAAAATTCTCGTTATCACCGCTGGCGGCGCTTATGCCTGGGTCATTGTCAATGCGTTGGCCTCCGGTCTGGGCGGCGTTGAAGTGGCGCTGGAACAGCCCGAATCGAAAATCGTTTTCCTCAAGCGCCGGGCCCGCAAGATCGGCTGGTTTCAGACCGCCGGCCAATTCGGCACCATGGTCATCTCCCGCTTCGGCAAACGCCTGGCCCATGCGCGGGCAAACCAGATCATCGCCGCCAGCAACATTTTGACCGAATTGTCACCCGGGGTGCAGATGACGCCGGTGTCGTCAGCCAATGGCGCCGACTGCCTGAAGCTGATCTCGGCACGCAAGCCGGATCTGGTGTTTCTCGTGGGCTGCCGGATGCTGTCCAGGGCAACGCTGTCCGCCATCCCCTGCCCGGTGCTCAATTACCATTCCGGCATCAACCCGAAATATCGCGGTCAGGCGGGCGGCTGGTGGGCGCGCGCCTTGGGCGATCATGAGAATTACGGAACCACCGTGCATCTGGTCGACGCCGGCGTCGACACCGGAACGACACTGCACAATGCCTTCCTCAAGCCAGATCCGCGCGAAACCCTGTTCACCGATTCGCTGGCCATGGCCGCGGGTTCCCGCGATATGGTCGTGCGCGCCGTCGAGGATGCGCTGAACGCAACGCTTGAGCCAAAATCGAGCAGCCTGCCATCGGTGCAGCGGTTTGAACCTCCGGTCTGGACCTACCTCAAGACCGGGCTTGCCAAGGGCATCTGGTAGTTTTCAACAGCCCGGTTTGACCCCGCGCGTCATCCCCCATACCTCCCATGCCGGTCAGGTCGCTTTTGACGCGCCGCGCGTCGTCGTCAGCGAAGCCGCGAGAAATTCCCATGCGCATTGTAACCTTCAAGGAGACCCCGAATGGCCAACTGCATCATCGTCTACTGGCGTGACATTCCTGCCCAGGTGATCATCAAGAAAGGGCGCGCGACTGCCAAGCGCGAACTGTCGCTGCGCTTCACCGAAGCGATCGACATGTGCGCCATGCGCACAGGTGCTGCCGAGACCGATGATTACCTTGCCGAATGGCGCCGCGCCGATCCGGTCGAGGTCTCCGATGATCTTGAAGCCGAGGCGGACAAGGCCGCGGCGGAGATGGAAGCAGCCTACGACAAGGAACGCCTGGTGGCGCTGGTCAAGGGCGGAGGCAGGGAGAGCCATGGCTGACGAACCGACCAAACCGACGCAGGCGAGCCTCAACAAGAAGGCGGTTGAGAAAACCGCCTACAAGCCCGCCGGCGTCTCGGCCACCGGCCGCAATGCCAGGCGGTTCGCCGTCCGGCTCTGGGCGGTGCGCCATTCGCGCGGGCTGGAATGGTTTTACGCCCGCTTCGCCGATCTGTTCCTGCGGCTGCACCCGATGTGGAAGGCCATTGGCTATGATCGCGCCGAACGGCCGGTCAAATTCATCGAGAAGCATGTCAAGGGCTTCCTGTTCGACTGCCGCATGTGCGGCCAGTGCGTGCTGTCGTCCACCGGCATGTCCTGTCCGATGAACTGCCCCAAGCAATTGCGCAACGGCCCCTGCGGCGGTGTCCGCGCCAATGGCAATTGCGAGGTGGAACCCGACATGCCCTGCGTCTGGGTGCAGGCCTGGAACGGCTCGCAGCAGATGGTGGCAAGCCAGGCCATCCTGACGGTGCAGAAACCGGTCGACCAGTCCCTGCGCGAAACCTCGGCCTGGCTCCGGACCACCGCGCTCGCCGCCGCCCGCACTGAAGCCGCCAATTCGACGGAGCCCGCATGAGCATGTCCGATGTCAATCCGGCCGGCATTCACCTGCCGCTCGATCCACTGCCCGGCCATTCGTCGCGCGGGCGGCTCGAACGGGTGCTTCGCCGCGGCGAGTTCGCGGTGACCACCGAGCTCAATCCGCCCGACAGCGCAGATCCGGAAGACGTCTACAACCGCGCCGCCATTTTCGACGGCTGGGTCGATGGCATCAATGCGGTCGATGCCTCGGGCGCCAATTGCCACATGTCCTCGGTCGGCATCTGCGCGCTGCTCACCCGCATCGGCTATGCGCCGATCATGCAGATCGCCTGCCGCGACCGCAACCGTATCGCCATCCAGGGCGACGTGCTCGGCGGCGCCGCCATGGGTGTGGGCAACATCCTGTGTCTCACCGGCGACGGCGTCCAGGCCGGCGACCAGCCCGGCGCCAAGCCGGTCTTCGATCTCGACTGCATGTCGCTGCTCGAAACCATCCGCATCATGCGCGACAACGGAAAATTCCTCTCCGGCCGCAAGCTGACGACGCCGCCGCAGGTGTTTCTGGGCGCCGCCATCAATCCGTTCGCGCCGCCCTACGATTTCCGCCCGCACCGGCTGGCCAAGAAGATCGCCGCCGGCGCGCAGTTCGTCCAGAGCCAGTATTGCTACGATGTGCCGATGTTCCGCACCTACATGCAGAAGGTCCGCGAGCTTGGCCTGACCGATCAATGCTTCATCCTCTGCGGCGTCGGCCCGCTGGCCTCCGCCCGCACCGCCAAGTGGATGCGCGCCAACGTGCCTGGCGTCCACATCCCCGATCACATCATTGCCCGTCTGGAAGGCGCCACTGACCAGAAGAAGGAAGGCAAGCAGATCTGCATCGACATCATCAACGAGGTCAAGGAAATCGACGGCGTCTCCGGCATCCATGTTATGGCCTACCGGCAGGAAGAGTTCGTCGCCGAGATTGTCCATGATTCGGGCGTGCTCAGGGGCCGCAAGCCCTGGCGCAAGGAGCCCAACCCGGCCAATGAACTGGCCGAGGCGCATATCGAGGAAGCCCGGGAACTGCCGCGCCAGTCGCCGCATGAACTGGCCGGCGTCGCCGCCGACGGTGGCGAATGAAGGCCACGGCTTGATCTTCAGTCAAATAGCAGCATAATGACATAAGCAAATCTTTATGTCTTCACTTCAAGGATCGAACATGACCCGCACCATCGTCGCCTCCGCCACCCGTGAAGTCATCATCGGCTTTGATCAGCCCTTCTGCGTGATCGGCGAACGCATCAACCCGACCGGCCGCAAGAAGCTCGCCGCCGAGATGATCGAGGGCAATTTCGAAACCGTCATCAAGGACGCGCTTGAGCAGGTCGCCGCCGGCGCCACCATGCTTGATGTCAATGCCGGCGTCACCTCGGTCAACCCGAACGAAACCGAGCCTGGCCTGCTGGTGCAGACACTGGAAATCGTCCAGGGCCTGGTCGATGTGCCGCTGTCGATCGACAGCTCGGTGACCGCGGCGATCGAAGCCGCCCTGAAGATCGCCAAGGGCCGGCCGCTGGTCAATTCGGTCACCGGCGAGGAAGAGAAGCTCGAAGCCATCCTGCCGCTGATCAAGAAATACGACGTGCCGGTGGTGGCGATCTCCAACGACGAGACCGGCATTTCGATGGATCCCGATGTCCGCTTCGCCGTCGCCAAGAAGATCGTCGAGCGCGCCATGGATTTCGGCATCAAGCCCTGCGACATCGTCGTCGACCCGCTGGTCATGCCGATCGGCGCGCTCGGCGACGCCGGCCGCCAGGTCTTTGCGCTGCTCTACCGGCTGCGCAACGAACTCAAGGTCAACACCACCTGCGGCCTGTCCAACATCTCCTTCGGCCTGCCGCACCGCCACGGCATCAATGCAGGCTTTATTCCCATGGTGATCGGCGCCGGCATGACCTCGGCGATCATGAACCCCTGCCGTCCGCAAGAAATGGAAGCCGTGCGCGCCGCCAATGTGCTGAACGGCACCGATCCCAACTGCACCAACTGGATCAAGACCTACAAGGACTACCAGTCGCATGTGGCCGGATCGGCGCCCACCCCGCAATCCTCATCCGCCGCAGCCGAT
>LADQ01000266.1 GCA_000961635.1 Hoeflea sp. BRH_c9
GCTTCCGGCTCGGCGAGTTCCCTGACCGGCACGGTGAATTTGAAGGCGCTGCCCTGGCCCGGCATGGAGGTGACGCTGATCTCGCCGCCGAGCGCTTCGACGATGCGCGCCGAAATCGACAGTCCCAGGCCGGCGCCGCCCTGGGTCCGGGTCGGGCCGTTGTCGGCGCGTTCGAATTCGTTGAAGATCCGGACCTTGTCGTCGTCCTTGAGGCCCGGACCGCTGTCGGTGACGATGAAGGCGAGCTGGCCATCTTCGCGCACCACCTCCACCAGCACCCCGCCGGCTTCGGTGAACTTGATCGCGTTTCCGACCAGATTGAACAGCACCTGCCTGAGCCGGCCGAGATCGGATGTGATCCGCTCTGGCGCTTCGGTGGCGACATGGACGGCGATCTCGATGCCCTTTTCATGGGCGCGCGACGCCATCAATTCGCTGACCCCATTGACCAGCTCTTCGAGATTGCCCTCTTCGTGGCGCAGATGCAGGCGGCCGGCCTCGATCGAGGTCACATCGAGAAGATCCTCGATCAGCGACAGCAGTGATTGGCCGGATTCGCGCGCGGTTCTGAGATAGCTCGCCTGCTCCGGCGTTGTCTCGGTCTGCTCCAGCAAATGGGTCATGCCAAGTATGCCGTTCAGCGGCGTGCGGATTTCATGGCTGACGGTGGCCAGAAAGCGGGATTTGGCGTGGTTTGCGGCCTCGGCCTTTTCTCGCGCTTCCACCAGCTCGGCTTCGGCCCGGCGCGCCGCCGTCACATTGCGGCCGATGCAATTGATGAACAGGTCGCCCGACGACGGGTCGCGGGACGCGGTTTCGTGCCAGGTCCAGACCGTCTGGCCGGGTCCGGCGCCCAGCACCAGTTCGCGGCCGCCGGTTTCGCCGATCGCGGTGAGCTCGATACCGGCCATGTCCAGCGTCAGCCCGACCGGATTGTCGCAGCCTGTCGCCGAGCGGAATGTTTCATTGGCATAGACGATGCGGCCGTCCAGATTGCAGGCCGTCACCATGTCGCCAAGCGCATCGAAGACGGTGGCGAGATGACCGGAAAATTCGCCCAGTTCCCAATTGCGGTCGATATCGCGTTCGGCAAGGGCGGCCTTCTCGGCCATGGCGCGCGCCGGATGGCTTGAGACCGCTCCTGCCAAGGACCGCCGCAGCAAAAGCGCGACCGCATAGACGGCGATGCCCGCGACCGAGGCGAGCACCATCGCCGGCGCATTGAATGCCATCGACAATGCCGCCGCCGCCATCGCCGCAGACACGGCAAACAGCGCGAAGGAAAAGGATCCCGGTGCGTTTGTCCGCCGCTCCGCGCCGGCCATCGAAGCCCCCTGGACAGGATACTTCACCGCCGGAATCCCCTCGGCGGCAGGCGCATGACCGGCCATCGGCCGGTTCAGGGCCTGCTGCAGGACGGTCTGGAGTCGTCGCGGTTCGGTGCTCATGCGCCCGTACTATCACGGACCCGGTGAGCAAATTCTTCAACCAAATCGTCGAATTTTAGCTATCAGACACGTGGCTGTTTCATATTGACCACGACGCGACCGCGGACCTTGCCGTCGATGATGGAATGCGCCGCCCCGACAATGCCGTCAAAGCCGATCTCGGTCGACAGCGCCTCGAGTTTGGAGATGTCCAGATCTTCAACCAGCCGCGACCAGGCCTCCTGCCTCAGCGCCAGCGGCGCCATCACCGAATCGATGCCCAGGAGCGACACGCCGCGCAGAATGAACGGCGCCACCGAGGCCGGAAGATCCATGCCCTGCGCCAGGCCGCAGGCGGTGATCGCGCCGCCATAGGAGGTCATCGACAGCACATTGGCCAGCGTATGGCTGCCGACCGCGTCGATGCCGCCGATCCAGCGCTCCTTGGCCAGGGGCTTGGCCGGACCCGACAATTCATTGCGATCAATCACCTCGGAAGCGCCGAGGCGCTTGAGAAAATCGGCCTCCCCGGTGCGGCCGGTCGAGGCGATCACCTCATAGCCGAGCTTGCCGAGCACCGCGATCGCCACGGTGCCGACGCCGCCATTGGCGCCGGTGACGACCACCGGGCCACGCCCGGGGGTAATGCCGTGGCGCTCGAGCGCCATCACCGACAGCATCGCGGTGTAGCCGGCGGTTCCGATCGCCATGGCCGAACGGCCATCCATGCCTTCGGGCATCGGGATCAGCCAATCGCCCTTCAGGCGCGCATAGGCGGCATAGGCGCCGGTGTGGACCTCGCCAACGCCGAACCCGTTGAGGATCACCTTGTCGCCGGGATTGAAGCGTTCATTTTCGGAGCTGACCACCGTTCCGGCGCAGTCGATGCCCGGCACCATCGGCCAGCGCCGCACCACCGGCCCCTTGCCGGTAATGGCCAACCCGTCCTTGTAGTTGACGGTGGTCCATTCGACTTCGACGACGACGTCGCCTTCCATCAGATCATCAAGGCCAAGTTCGGTCACATTGACCGACATGACCTTGTTCTCGTCGCGGGTGAGCAGGATGCCCTTGAAACGGTCTTGCATGAAAACTCCTCATGTCGTGTTGGCGCAGACTGGCCCTACCGCACCGGAAGATCAAGGGCGGCGCGGTCTGGCGGCTGTTTCATTTGCGGGACTTGCGGGCCCTTATCGCGGAGATCAGCTCATCGAGCACGATCAGTCCCGCACCTATGCTGATGAAGCTGTCGGCCAGGTTGAAGATGGCAAATGACCAGGCATCGGTGTGAAACTGGATATAGTCGACCACATGGCCATACACCGCCCGGTCAATCAGATTGCCGACGGCGCCGCCGATGATCAGGGCATAGCCGAGATGGGCAATCATGCGGGAGGGCGGGGTGTTGCGCCAGAGATAGACGACAAAGACGATCACCAGCGCGGTCAGGAGGACCAGCGCTGTATCGGGCACGCCGCGCAGAAACGAGAAGGCGATGCCTTCGTTCCAGGTGCGGTAGAGCGAAAACATCGGCAACACCGGCACCGGTTCATGAAACGGAAGCCTGGTTTCTACCAGCCATTTGATCGCCTGGTCCAGCCCGACGGCCACGGCAACCAGCGTCAGCATCGGACCAACCCGGCTCAGTGGTGAGGATGTCACGGCGTGGTGTCTCCAAGATCGAGAAGATGCCGCCGCGCTTCAAACAGCATGATTCCGGTGGCGATCGCCAGATTGAGCGAATCCGCCCGGCCGCTCTGCGGGATCCGCGCCAGCTTGCCGCAGGCGCTCGCCAGCGTGTCGGGCAGGCCCGCCTGTTCATTGCCCATCAAGAGCACCACCGGCCGGCCCTTGTAGCCGATCGAGCGGTAATCGACGCTGCCCTTGAGATGGCTGCCCACCAGCAGCGGCGCGGCCTTGCCGGACCATACGAGAAAATCCTTCTCCGAGGTCCGGACCAGCGGCACCGCGAAGATCGATCCCATGGTGGCGCGCACGGTTTCGGTGGAGAACGGATCAACGGTGTCGCCGATCAGCATGACGCCGGCGGCGCCGGCGGCGTCGGCGGTGCGGATGATGGTGCCGAGATTGCCCGGATCGCGGACCCGGTCGAGCGCCACCCAGGTGTCGTCGGGCTTCATCCTGACCGCATCCAGCTTCATCAGCTGTTGCTCGAACACGGCGATGACGGCCTGAGGGTTGTCGCGCCTCGTGATTGCGGTCAGCACTTTGTCGCTGACTTCCAGCACCAGTCCGCCGCGCGCAATCGTCAGCGCCGCGATCTTTTCCACCGCCTCCTTGCCGCGTTGCGCCTTGGCGTAGATCAGCGTGCGGATGGACCAGCCAAGATCGATGGCGTCGATCACCAGCTTCAGCCCTTCGGCCAGGAATGTCCGCGTCTCGTCGCGGTGTTTCTTCATCGCCAGCGCGCGGATGTCCTTGATCAGCGGGTTGGACAGGCTGGTGATGTCCTTGACCTGACCGACCCGCGCGGACCGCGCTGCGCCGCCTTCTGCTCCGTGATCGCTCATTGCGGCAGCCAGCGGGCAAACAGCGAGGTCGACAGCGCCCGGCAATCATCCGGATTGGCCTTGCCGCTCTCGCGGATGATCAATTCGCCCGATTCGACCCGGCCGCCGGCGCCGCGCATGGTCTCGCGCATCAGTTCATGGATGGCGTAGAACGAGGCCCGGATCGAATAGGCGGTCAGCACCAGCCCCACCGGTTTTGGGCTCAGCAATTCACGGCAGATGTCGAGCATCAGCGGCAGATGCTCGAACAACTGCCAGACTTCGCCATTCGTCCCGCGCCCGAATTTGGGCGGGTCGGTGAGAATGATGTCGTAACGGTTGCCGCGGCGTTCCTCGCGGGCGATGAATTTCATCGCATCCTCGCAGATCCAGCGGATCGGCTTGCGGTCGAGCCCGGCCAGCGCCTGGTTTTCCCTGGCCCAGAGAATGGCTTTCTTCGACGCGTCGACATGGGTGACTTCGGCCCCGGCCTGCGCCGCCACCAGCGAGGCGACGCCGGTGTAGCCAAACAGATTGAGCACTTTCAGCGGCCGGTTGGCGAGCCGGATCCGCTCTTCCATCCAGCGCCAGTGGGCGATCTGCTCGGGAAACACGCCGACATGTCGGAACGAAGTCAGCCGGCCGTAAAAATCGACGCCGAGCAGCTGCATCGGCCAGGTCTCGCCCAGCGGCACGTTGGGGAACGCCCAGCGGCCAATTCCGTCTTCGTCGGTGTCGCCGGTAAACAGCGCGTCGGCCTTGTCCCAGATGCCGTCCGGCAATCCGCGCCGCCACAGCGCCTGGGCTTCGGGCCTGACAATGCGCAAATGCCCATATTGCTCGAGCTTCTCGCCCTGGCCCGCCGCGTTGACGCCGGTGTCGAGGAGCTTGTAGCCGTCCTCATCGCCGGTTTCCAGGACCACCGGCACGGTCTGCCTGGGCAATGCCCCGGTGCGCTTGTTCAATGGCCGGATCGGCGTGGACGGTTGCGCCGGCGGCCGCTTATCAAACACCGGCGCGTCATAGGCATGCTTGGGCGCGGACACAGTGGCCGCCGGTTTGCCGGCTGCTTTGGAGGCGGGTCTTGATGGCTGGGCGCCGCCCGGGCGCGACGAGGATCGCGGCCCATCCGACCGGCCATCCTTCGGTCTGCCGTCCCCGGATTTGCCGGGCCCGCCGCGTCGTGCCGGTTGAGAGCGCTTGTCCGCCACCTTCAGGGGATCCGATCATTGGCTTGGGCCGGGCCGTATCGGCGCCGCGGCCCGTGATTTGATTGTGAACTGGACATAGCAACCCGATATCCACTTGGCAAAGCCGTTTTCGCTTTGCATACATAGGCCGATTGGACAAAAGCCGGTTACAAGCGAGGAGACACATCATGGAAATGCACGGCGAGGAACGCATTGCCGCCCCACGGCAACTGGTCTGGGAAGCGCTCAATGACCCGGATGTGCTGCGCGAGTGCATTCCGGGATGCGAGAGCCTCGAAAAGAGCTCCGACACCGGGATGTCGGCCACCGTCAAGGTCAAGATCGGCCCGGTGTCAGCCAAATTTTCGGGAGAGGTGACGCTGGAAAACATCAACGCGCCGGAAAGCTACACGATCACCGGCGAAGGCAAGGGCGGCATCGCCGGTTTCGCCAAGGGCGGCGCCGATGTGAAGCTGGTCGAGGACGGCGCGGAGACCGTGCTGGGCTATGCCGTCAAGGCGCAGGTCGGCGGCAAGATCGCCCAGCTCGGCTCCCGGCTGATCGATTCGACGTCGAAAAAACTTGCCGGCCAGTTTTTCGCCAAATTCAACGAGGTGGTGAGCGAAAAGGCAGCGGGCGCGTAAAGTGATGCGGTTTTTTGCCGAAAGCCGCTATGGAGATGGGGAAACTCAACCTGCATTGCCGTAGGCCTTCAGCACACGAAGCGCTATCAGGGTGTTCCAGCGGCTTGGACCACGCGGTGGCTCCATGACAAGGAATTCCTTCCCCGGAAATGCGGCTTCCCGTCGCCACAGCCCGTTTTTGCCACGCTTTCCCGCGACGACATCAAGAGCATCCTGCATGCGCGCATCATAGGGCGCGCCGGCGGTCCGGAAATGATCGAGAGCCCTCAGGATGTTGTAGTACCAGCGCGGCGGGTAGGGAAAATTCAGGAACCGCTTGCTGATGATGTTGCCGGTGCGGTCCGATTTGTAAAAGCGATGCAGCAGGATGAACGCGCGCGACTGCCGGGCCGCCTGCTGCAATTCGCCCAATCGGTAGGTGTATCCATTCCTGGCATATTCATATATGCCCTCCAGCACCGACAAGGTGGAATGAAGCGAACTGTGATGCGCGCCGGAGCGGTTGGACTGACAGTTGAACCCGCCATCATCCATGTGTTCGCCGAGAAGGAAATCCACGATGGAGCGAAGATTGTCCTCTGACGCTCCGAAATAGCAGGCGTAGTTCAGGACCATGCCATTGACGCAAACATCGCTTTTCCTGTCGCCGCGCGCGCAACCGATGCCGCCATCCATTGCCCTGTAATCGGCCAGAATGCTGCCGATGCTATCTCTGATTACGGGATGATCCTGCGCAATCGCCAGGCATTTCAGATGCAACAAGGTGTAGTGCGAGCTTGTCCATTTCGGCCGGTAGAATTCAAGTCCCCACGAGCCATCCGGGTTGCGCTTGTCGAGAAGCTGCTTCCCCCATCCCTCACAGGCAATTCGCGCGCGGAGGTCGTGGCGGTCTGTTTCCAGCAGATCTCGATAGGTCTGATACTGGATCGCCACATCGCCTTGCAGCAGCCAGTTGACGGCATCTCTATCCAAAGCCGGCATCCCGGGGCGCTGCAACGCCGCTCCCTTACGCGGCGCTGCGTTTCTCCGGCGCGGGCAGGCTTGCTGCGATCTGCTGCGCCTTGGCCTTCTGGCGGTCGGCTTCGGAGTGCCATTTGACCGCTTCGCTGGCCTGGGCGCGCGCCGTCTGGCGATGCTTGCCCTGCTTGAACCAGGTCGCCACCGATCCGATGATCATGCCGACGATCAGGGTGACGAACAGGAACACGAAAAACGGCGCCGTCACCGACAGCACCGCATCCGACGGATCAAACGGATTGAGCGCCAGCGTCACCGCGGAGCGGTTGGCGACCGACAGCATGATGAGGATCACGCCAAGGGGAACAAGGATTGCCAGTGCGACGATGCGTTTGATCATGGTTCGGTCCATTCTTCTGTCTGTGGCGCTGTGTCTCAGGCCTGTTCAGGCCTGGACTGGTCCCGCGGCCACGGCGGGATCAGTCATTCTCGTCGGGCCTATCCGGATTGAGGCGTTCGCGCAATTCCTTGCCGGTCTTGAAGAACGGCACCCATTTCTCCTCGACAAACACCGGATCGCCGGTGCGCGGGTTGCGCCCGGAACGGGGAGGACGGTTCTTCACCGAAAACGCCCCGAAACCACGCAATTCGACCCGGTTGCCCTGCGACAGCGCATCGGTGATCTCGTCAAGCACGGCATTGACGATGTTCTCGACATCGCGGTGATAAAGATGCGGGTTGCGCGCCGCGATCGCCTGAACCAGTTCCGACTTGATCATGTGAATTCCCCTCCAGTCGCGCCGCGGGCTCAAGTGAACGCGCAAAGGTCGCTGTTATTCTTTTGGTTTGATAATGCGTATTTTGCCCAAATAGTTCCACCCGAGCCCCGCCAGTTTCAGTCTCGCCCTGATGATCCCCCAGCCTGCCAAACCGACACAAGACCGTCAAGGAACAACTTGCCGCCTGACAGGCGGTCGATCTCGCTCGAGATCGTCAATGGCACGCCCAGCACTTGCTGCAGCAGCCCCGCGGCACGGGCCCCAAACAGCAGGTTCGGCGAGTTCGCCTCCGTCTCCCAGTCAATGATCTTGAGCTTGTCGTCAACGCCGCGGCCTTTCAGATAGGCGAGGATTTCCGCGTCGCCGCCAAGCGCGTCGACCAGGCCGTTTGCCAGGCCTTGCCGTCCGGTGAAGATCGAGCCGTCGGCAAGCGCCAGCACCTCGGTCCGGTCCATCTCACGCTGTGTGGCGACCAGATCGACAAACCAGTCATAGCTGTCGAGCACCAGCGAACGGATCATCGCCTTTGCCTCCTCGCTGGTCTCATGGAACGGCGATGGTTCGGCTTTCATTGGCGAGGATTTGATTTCCTCCAGCCGCACGCCGATCTTGTCGAGCAATTCACCCGCCTGGGCGTATTGGAAAATCACCCCGATGGAGCCGACGATCGAGCTTTCGCCGGCGACGATATGATCGGTGGAGGCGGCGATCATGTAACCGGCCGAGGCTGCCAGGGTGCGGATGTCGGCGACCACCGGCTTTGATTTCCCGGCCCGCAACAGCGCCTTGTGAATGCGTTCGCCGCCATAGGTCGTGCCTCCCGGAGAGGAGATCCGGATCACCATCGCCTTGGCGGCGTCATTCTTCGCTGCCTCGTCAATCAACTCGAGCAGATCCTGATCGTCGGTGATGATGCCGCTGATGTCGATGCGCGCGATATGATCGGCGCGCTTGCTCAGGCCTTGAAACCGCGCCGTCAGGCCGGCCACCAGTGCGATCGCGACGATGACGGCGGCGATCCGCCAGAATCGGAGTTTGCGCCTGATCCGGCGGCGATCGGCAAGGGTTTCCGGGTCGGTCACGAGGAAGTCTCCAATTGAAATCTCGCCTGGCTTCGACGGAGAGGCCTTTTGACGGTGAAGCTTGAGGTCATCCGGATCAGGCCTTGCTTTGCCATTGCGGCTCAGGCATGGCAAACTTACCGTCTGCTTCGCAAAATCACCATATTGGCATGCGAAGCCGACCGCAACAGCCACTCGGCTTCGCCACTCGGGCCACACCCGGCCCGGCGCTCAAAGCCTATGGTATCGCAGGAGCGCATGAGCATTTCGACGCTGCCAGAATTGCCAGGTGACCGCAATTACGCCGGCCGCTCGCACGCCGAGTACCGGCGCGCGCTTGCGCATTCCCGTAACGTCAGGCTGCTCAAGGCCATGCTGCCGCTGTCCGCCTTGCTGGTGGTTGCGGCCTTTGTGGCGGTGTCATGGATTGACTCTCTGTCGATGGAAGGCGTCGGGATCGAATCCGTGGCCTTCAAGGATGGCAAGCTTGTCATGCAGAATCCGGTGATGAGCGGCCAGAGTTCGGACGCCCGGCCCTATTCGATGCGGGCCTTGCGGGCGATCCAGGATCTGTCCGCCACGGATGTCATCGTGCTTGAGGAGATCGTGGCCGACCTGCCCATTTCCAATGGCGACACGGCTGTTCTCAATGCCGCCAGCGGCATCTACAACAGAACCGCTGAGACGCTGGTGTTCGACCAGGCTTTCACCGTGACGAGCGAGAATGGCATATCGGCAGAATTGCAGTCGGCTGATATCGACCTGGCCAATGGCGGTTTGACCACCAGCCAACCGGTTTCGATCAGTTCCGGGGAGGCCTCTGTGGTTGCGCAATCCATGGAGATGCAGGATAAGGGCCGCGTCATCATTTTCCACGACAAGGTCCGTATGACGATAAAACCTTCGGCGTTGAAGTCGAAGGATGGAGCGACGAACTGACATGGCGAAAAGCCCATCCTGTTTCATGACCATTGCCTGGGTCGTCATCGCCGCCGGACTGCTTGTCCCGGTGTCCGGCGCTTCGGCCCAGACCACCGAAAGCAAGATGTCCGGACTGGCCTTGTCCAATGACGAGCCGATCCAGATCGAAAGCGACCTGCTCAAGATCGACGAGGAAACCAGCAAGGCCACCTTCACCGGCAACGTCAAGGTGGTGCAAGGCGAGACAACCTTGCAGGCCGGTGAAATGATCGTCAATTACACCAAGAACGGCGGGTCGGTTGCGTCCGGTGCCGCCGATATCGAAGAGATTGAATTGTACAAGAAGGTGTTGATCGTGTCGGGCACCCAGACGGCCACGGCGGATGCCGGCAACTTCAACATGGCCAATGAGATTCTTGTGCTGACCGGCGAAAAGGTCGTGCTCACCGACGCCGACAATGTCTTCATCGGCTGCAAGCTGACCGTTCAAATGAAAACCGGCCAGGCCAAGCTCGACAGTTGCGGCCGCCGGGTGATGATCCAGCTGGATCCAAAGTCGCGACCCAAGCAGTGATCCGCTCCCCTTTTACATTTCTCGGTGGCAAGAACGGCGGCGAGGCCGGCGAACCGGCTGGAGGGTCGCGCTATGAGGGGACCCTGATCGCCCGCAATCTGACCAAGTCCTACAAATCGCGCCGGGTGGTGGATGGCGTCTCGCTCGGTGTCCGCCGCGGCGAGGCGGTCGGGCTTCTGGGTCCCAACGGCGCCGGCAAGACCACCTGTTTTTACATGATCACCGGATTGGTGCCGGTTGACGCGGGCTCCATCGAAATCGATGGTCATGATGTCTCCCACCTTCCGATGTACCGCCGCGCCCGGCTTGGCGTCGGCTATCTGCCGCAGGAAGCCTCGATTTTTCGAGGGCTCAGCGTCGAGGCCAATATCCGGGCCGTCCTAGAAGTGGTGGAGAAGGACCGCGCCAAGCGCGAGCACAAGCTCGACAGCCTGCTTGAGGAATTCCACATCTCGCATTTGCGCAAGGCGCCGTCGATTTCCCTGTCCGGCGGCGAACGCCGCAGGCTGGAAATCGCCCGGGCGCTTGCCTCCGATCCGACCTTCATGCTGCTCGATGAACCTTTCGCTGGCGTCGATCCGATTGCCGTCGCCGATATTCAGGATCTGGTGCGCCATCTCACCCGCCGCGGCATCGGCGTGCTGATCACCGATCACAATGTGCGCGAAACGCTTGGCCTGATTGACCGCGCCTATATCATGAATGCCGGCGTATTGCTGACCCACGGACGGCCGTCCGACGTTGTCGCCCATCCCGATGTGCGTAGGCTCTATCTCGGCGAGCAGTTTTCCCTCTGAACCAGCAGCGCTGCCTGAGCTTGTTCGCCACAGGCAATTTACTGCACCGATGCTGACTGCGCCTTTTTGGGTGAGTCCAGACCGGAAACCGCGCGCAACGCGGAATTTAGGCGCGAAACGGGCGCATTTTTACCCTGTCACCAGCTCCCACTTGACCCGAAGGAAGAAAAAAGCAATTTTCGGGCCAGTTGGGCCGATCGGATCTCTGCGTGGGCGCGCCGAATCCGGCAAGGACGTGCAGCGGCGCCGCCGTGAATCGAACTTTGGACGGCTTGATGCATGGCATTCTGGGCCGCTAACGGATCAGGATGAAAATCGTGGGGTGGTTAAGAGTGTGTTACGGCAGCCATGGCGCGTCATTTGCGGCGCGGCGCGCGCTGTAGCGGGGAGTTATGCGTAGCCATGGCCTTGTCAGCCGGACTTCAATTGCGTCAAAGCCAGTCGCTGGTGATGACGCCGCAGTTGATGCAGTCGATCCGGCTGCTGCAATTCAGTCATGTCGAATTGACCCGCTTCATCGAGCAGGAGGTGGAGCGCAATCCATTGCTTGAACTGGTGACCGCGGAAGCCGATACGGCCGAGGCGGCCTCGGAGCTCAGGCACGAGGCGGTGACGGCGGAAGAGACCGGGGAGGGCGGGGGAGACGCCGCCTGGGCGGGATCGGCGGAGAACCAGGCCGAGCGCATGACCTCCGAGATCGATGCCCGCTATGAGAACGTGTTTCCGGATGATCACGGGGTTGAGCGGGTGGACGCGCCCGAATTCATCGACAATTGGAAATCCATGCCAGGCAGTGACGGCGGACA
Organism: Hoeflea sp. BRH_c9; assembly: GCA_000961635.1. Classification (GTDB taxonomy): domain Bacteria; phylum Pseudomonadota; class Alphaproteobacteria; order Rhizobiales; family Rhizobiaceae; genus Hoeflea. The sequence continues at coordinate 11,667 of LADQ01000266.1, forward strand.
CGCCAGCGAGGGCTATGATCTCGATGATTTCGCTGCCCGGGCGCCGACCTTGCGCGACCATGTCGCCGAACAGATCGCCTCGACATTCACCGATCCGGCCGAACGGCTCATCGCCACCGAACTCGCCGATCTGCTCGATGCCGCCGGCTACCTGGCCAGCGATGTTTCCGAGATTGTGGAGCGGCTGGGCGCCGATCCGGTTCAGGTTGACGCGGTGCTGGCCCAACTTCAGGACTCCGAGCCCGCCGGGCTGTTTGCCCGGTCGCTGTCCGAATGCCTGGCGCTGCAGCTGGCGCGCAAGGACAGGCTGGACCCGGCGATGGCGGCGCTGCTCGACAATCTCGAATTGCTCGCCCGCCGCGATTTCGCCGCGCTGACACGGATTTGCGGCGTCGACGAGGAAGACCTGCTCGACATGATGGCGGAGATCCGGGCACTCGATCCCAAGCCGGGGACACGGTTTGAATCCGGGTCGAGCGAAATGGTGGTGCCCGATGTCTCGGTGCGGCCGTCGTCGGATGGCGGATGGAATGTCGAGCTCAATCCCGACACCTTGCCGCGGGTGCTGGTCAATCAGACCTATTTTGCCACGGTGTCGGGCAAGATGGCCAAGAACGGCGCCGGTCAGGAATTTCTCAGCGAATGCCTGCAGACCGCCAACTGGCTGGCGCGCTCGCTCGATCAGCGCGCCCGGACAATCATGAAAGTGGCAAGCGAGATCGTTCGCCAGCAGGACGCCTTTTTGCTTCATGGCGTCGATCATTTGCGGCCGCTCAATCTCAAGGCGGTGGCCGAGGCCATCGGCATGCATGAATCAACGGTCAGCCGCGTCACCTCCAACAAATACATGATCACGCCGCGCGGCGTCTTCGAGCTGAAATATTTTTTCACGGTTTCCATCGCCTCGGCGGAAGCCGGCGGCGACGCCCATTCCGCCGAATCGGTGCGTCACCGCATTCGCGTCCTGGTCGAACAGGAAGCGCCCGAGGCGGTTCTGTCCGACGATGATCTGGTCGATCTGCTCAAGCAGTCCGGAATTGAGATCGCCCGGCGCACCGTGGCGAAATACCGGGAGGCCATGGCAATTCCGTCCTCGGTCCATCGCCGCCGGGAAAAGCGCGCCCGGGCTCGCGCCGCGGCAGTTTAGGCGGTCTTGATCAATCAATTGAAATCGCTTCGGATTTAAGCAAAATCCGTGCCAAACTTGACAGCATGGGTCCATCGGCGTAGAAGCCGCCCCGCATCGGGCCGCAAACAAATCCGCACCCGGGCGAGCGGTTCTGTCAAGTGAAAAATTGCTTGGATCGGAGCAAATGACCACCGCGAGGCGCTTGGATGCGCGTGCCGCATGGCTTAGACTAAATCCCCAAGTCACAAAAAGAAGGGACGACCCATGAGCGTTCGAGTGTCGGGAAAGCAAATGGAAATCGGCGAATCCTTCCGGAGCCGCATTGAAGACCATATTACAGGAGCGGTCCGGAAATATTACGATGGCGGCTTTTCAAGCCAGGTGATCGTTGAGAAATCCGGATCCCGGTTCAAGGCGGATTGCAAGATCCATCTTGATACCGGCGTCGTCCTGCATGCGACCGGGGAAGCCCAGGATCCGCATCCAGCCTTTGACGCCGCCGCCGAACGCGTGGAGAAACGGCTGCGCCGCTACAAACGCCGCCTCAAGGATCACCACGGCAATGGCCAGCAGGCACAGACCGAACTGGCCTATTCGGTGGTGGATTCGACCAGCGACGACGCCGATGAAGAAGTGCCCGACGATTACGCTCCGGCCATTATCGCCGAGAGCACAAAGCAGCTGGTCACCATGAGCGTGGCCAATGCGGTGATGGCGCTTGACATGACCGATGAGCGGATCTTGATGTTCCGCAATGCGGGGAATGAGGCGCTCAATGTCGTGTATCGCCGGGATGATGGCAATATCGGCTGGATCGACGCCGGCGGGAGCAGGTCCTGACGGTGCCGGCATATAAGAAATAGAGGCGTGCAGGCCGTCTTCGGCCAGGACGACAAAGGACCGGCGCGGTCTGCAGCCTTGGACATGACGCGAACTATGCGGCCCACGACGCGGGCACGAAACAAGGAACGTACCATGGCGCTTGCTGATCTGATTGCGCAGAATTCTGTTCTGCCCGCGCTCAAGGCAAACTCCAAGAAGCAGTTGTTGCAGGAATTGGCGGCCAAGGCCTCGGAGGTCACCGGACTTCCCGAGCGCGAGGTGTTCGACGTGATCCTCCAGCGCGAACGGCTTGGCTCCACGGGCGTCGGCAATGGCATTGCCATCCCGCATGGCAAACTGTCAACGCTGGATCACATCGTCGGCGTGTTCGCGCGGCTTGATCATCCGGTTGAGTTTGAAGCGCTCGACGACCAGCCTGTCGATCTGGTGTTCCTGCTGCTGGCGCCGGAAGGCGCCGGCGCCGATCATCTCAAGGCGCTCTCGCGCATTGCCCGGGTGATGCGCGACAGCGAGATGGTGGCGAAATTGCGCGCCACCGACAGCGCCGCGTCGCTCTACGCCTTTCTGACGGAAGAACCCGCTTCCAACGCCGCCTGACCTGACCGTAGGGCCGACCGGCCCTAATGCAGGGCGACGGTCTTCAGCTCGTCCTCGGCGGCGCGGTAGAACGTGCTGGACCGGTTGTCGGTCAGCAGGATCGGCGTGCCGTCGGCGCCAAACAGCGCCCACAGTTCAAGCCCGGGATCAAGCACCGGGGCATCGGGAAAGCGGGCGCTCACGTCTTCCGAGCGCATCTTGCGGATGTAGCCGATTTTGCCGGCTCCGAGCAGCGCCAGATCCTGGGCGGACAGGTGCGGTTTTCCAGATTTGGCAATCATGCAGATTTCCTCCGGTGTGTGGCAGGAAACATCCTGTTGGTATCAACCATGTTGTTCAGTCTCGAACGGAAATGTTAATTTTCCGCACCATGCGCTGCGGTTCGGGCCGAATTAAGTCCACCGAGAGCAATCCGTTTTTCAGCTCCGCGCTGGTCACCTGCATGCCGTCAGCCAGCACGAACATCCGCTGGAACTGTCGCGCAGCGATGCCGCGATGCAGATATTCCCGCCCGTCGGACTCGGCCTGACGGCCACGGATCACCAGCTGGTTTTCTTCCGTGGTGACCTCGAGGTCTTCATCGCAGAACCCGGCGACGGCGAGCGTGATCCGCAGCCGCTCGGCATTGGCGCCGTCGGCGGAGGCGCGGATCCGTTCAATATTATAGGGAGGGTAGCCCTCGGACCCTTTGGCGATCCGCTCCAGGGTCTTTTCCATCGTGTCAAAGCCCAGCAATAGCGGGCTCGAAAAGGGCGTCATGCGCGACATGGCTTGTCCTCGTTCTCAAGCGACAGGCGCCAGACCCGCAATCGGCATCCGGCATGACGCTAATATGGGAACTTCGGAGCGGCTTCGCAAGAACCTTGCCCAAGCGCTCGCCCGACCCGTAATCTCGCGGCCACCGAATCGTTTTTCAAGGACCCGCCATGCCGCCGCGCAAGATCATTATCGACACCGATCCCGGCCAGGACGACGCCGCCGCCATCATGCTGGCGCTGGCCAGTCCGGAGCTTGACGTGCTGGGCATTACCGCGGTGGCCGGCAATGTGCCGCTGGCGCTGACGGCGCGCAATGCCGGCATGATCAGTGAAATCTGCGGCCGCGGCGATGTTGCGGTGTTTGCCGGCGCTGACCGGCCGCTCCAGCGCAAACTGGTGACCGCCGAACATGTGCATGGCAAGACCGGTCTCGATGGCGTCGAGCCGTTCGAGCCGGCCCGTCCGCTCGAGCCTATGCATGCGGTCGATTTCATCATCGAAACCCTGCGCGAGCATCCCGCGGGAGATGTCACGCTGTGCGCGCTCGGACCGCTCACCAACATCGCCACGGTGATCGAGCGAGCCCCCGGTGTCGTGCCGAAGATCAGGGAAATCGTGCTGATGGGCGGCGGATTCTTCGAGGGCGGCAACATCACGCCTTCGGCCGAGTTCAACATCTATGTCGACCCCGAGGCCGCCAGGATCGTTTTCAATTCCGGCGCGCCAATCACCATGATGCCGCTCGATGTCACCCACAAGGTGCTGACCACGCGAAGCCGCGTCGAGCGTCTGCGCGCCAATGGCAACCGGCCGTCCCTGGTGATGGCCGACATGCTGGAGTTTTTCGAGCGGTATGACGAGCACAAATACGGCACCGATGGCGGCCCGCTGCACGACCCGACGGTTGTAGCCTGGCTGATCGATCCCGGCATGTTTGACGGCCGCCGCAGCAATGTCGAGATCGAGACCGGATCCGACCTCACGCTCGGCGCCACGGTGGTGGATTGGTGGAAGGTGACCGGTCGGCCCGAAAACGCCTTTGTCGTGCGGAACGTCGACGCCGACCGCTTTTTCGACCTGTTCATCGATCGGGTTGGACGGCTTTAAAGCCGCGCGTCGACATCTGACGCCAGCGGAATCGACGGTTGCGCGCCCGGCTTCAGGCAGGCGAGCGCGCCCGC
>LADQ01000188.1 GCA_000961635.1 Hoeflea sp. BRH_c9
GACGGGTCTGGCCGCCGCCATGCAGCAGCAACACCGGATTGCCGTGGGCCGGCCCCTGTGGTTCGTGCTTGTCGGCAACAAGCCGGTTGCCCGAATGTCCGGTAAACGCCACCAGGCTCTTGAGCTCTCTCATTGAAATTCACCGGCATCCACATCGGCAAAGAACTTGAGCGCCGCGGCCTTGAACACCTTGTCGCCGACGGCGAGCATGTGATCGCGGTTGGGAATATCGAGCGATCGGGCATGTGGAATGAGATGGGCCAGCCCTTCGGCCGATCCGGCGATGTCATCCCTGGTGCCGACGCCGACAAGCGCGGGCATCGGCAGTCGCGCCAGGTCATCCGGGCTCACCAGGGTGCGCGAGGTGCGGATGCAGGCCGCCAGCGCCAGACGGTCGCTTTTGGTCTGCTCGGCAAAGGCGCGGAACATCTTGCCGCGCGCGTCGCTCACATCATCAATCGACGGAGCCAGCAGCGCTTCGGCGATGGGATCCCAGTCGCCAACGCCGTCAACCATGCCCAGTCCAAGTCCGCCAAACACCACCGAGCGGACCAGGTCAGGCCGGGCGATCGACAAAAACGCCGAAATCCGCGCACCCATGGAATATCCGATGACATGGGCCGAGCCGATATTGAGCGATTCAAGCAGTCCGGACGCGTCCGCGGCCATCATTTCGGGATGATAGGCTTCCGGCTCATGCGGCTTGTCCGATTCGCCATGGCCGCGATTGTCGAGCGCAATCACCCGGTAGCCGGCCTGGTCGAGCGTCTTGAACCAGCCCGGAAACACCCAGTTGACATGCGCGGTGGACGCGAAGCCATGAATGAGCAGAACCGGAATCCCTTCCGGGTTCCCGGCTTCATACCATGCAATCTCGATATCCCCGGAGGTGTAGCGTCCGGCCTGCAAGCGATCCAGATTCATATCATGCCCCTTTTGGCGTTCTACCTAGCCCAATCGGGCTGGCTTGCAAATGTCGGCGGCGCCCAATTCAACACAGCCCGCGAAAAGTGCCGGGAGAGCGACCAAATAGCCGCTACACTTTTGCCGGATCAGCGTATATGGTCCGGCCGAAATCAAGTTCGCCGCGACGGAGAGATGCATGGCTGACCACAAAATTCCGCATTACCAGAATGATGCAGGCCATGCCGCCATCGAAATCGGCGCGCGGGAATTCATGTGCGTGGGCGCCAATCCGCCGTTTGACCATCCGCATGTCTATCTCGACATGGGCGCCGATTCTGAAAAAGTGTGCCCCTATTGCTCGACGCTCTACAAGTACAACCCGGCGCTTGGCGCTGGTGAGACCACGCCAGCGGGATGTTCCTGGGATCATCAGGCCGCCTGACACCGGCCTCGGCAACAGCCTGACCGGGAGGGCGCCATGGCGGCCCAGAACATCTTGATCGTCGGAGCCGGCATTGCCGGGCTGACAACCGCCCTCGCCTTTGCCCGCTCCGGTCATGACGTCGATATTGTCGAACAGGCGGCGTCGCTGAGCGAGGTCGGCGCGGGGTTGCAGATCTCCCCCAACGCCAGCCGGATCCTGATCGAGTTCGGCCTTGGCGAGGCTATGCTTGCGGCGATGACCTGTCCGAAACAGATCAGCCTGGTCTCCGGTCAGTCGCTGCGGAAGATCACCCATGTGCCCTGCGGTGATTTTGCCGCAAGACGATGGGGCGCGCCCTACGGGGTGATGCACCGGGCCGATCTCCAGGCATTGCTGTTGACCGCGGTTGAGGCTGATAACCGCTGCCGCCTGCATCTCGGCCAGCGGTTTGAAGCCGGCGGTATCGACGCGCTTGGCGACCAACTTGGCATAGCGCGACCCGAACTGATTGTCGGAGCCGATGGCGTCTGGTCGCAAATCCGCGGCCTGGTTCCCGGCGCCCTGCCCCCACGGTTTTCAGGCCAGGTGGCATGGCGCTTTGTGCTTCCCGTCGAGACCACGCGAAGGGCTGTCGATCCGGACAATGTCACCGCCTTTCTCGGGCCAAAGACGCATCTGGTGGCCTATCCGCTTGAGCATGGCGCGGCGATCAACATGGTGGCGATCACCAAAGGCAAGGATCCGGGCCAGAGCTGGGCCGAGCGCGAAGGTCCGGCTGATCGCGGGGAGTTGTTGCGGGCCTTCGGGGATTGGCACCCGGACCTCACCTCCCTCCTGCGTCAGGCGCCCGAGATGACCTGGTGGCCGCTGTTCGGAGTTGCCGACGGACGCTGGAGCAATGATGCCGGAACAATCCTGATCGGCGACGCGGCGCATGCCATGACGCCCTTTGCGGCCCAGGGCGCGGCGATGGCGATAGAAGACGGCTATGAGCTGGCGCAGGCAATCTCACAAGGCTCCGGAGAGCTTGCAAGGACAATCGCGGAGTACGAGGCCAGACGCCGGGTCCGCATTGGCCGGGCGCGTCAGCGCGCCGCCTTCAACCAGTTCGCCTATCATGCCCGGGGACCTGTCCAACTCGGACGCGACCTTGTGCTGGCGCTGAGAAAGCCCGAAAGCCTCGCCGCCGATCTCGACTGGCTCTATGGCTACCGCGCCGCCGGATCATAGCCAAACCGGTTTGCGGGCAGCGTCAGACCGGTGTGAATGGCGTTCGACAGAACCAGAAGCATGCGCGCCGGTTTTTCTGATTGCGTGTCGGCGCCATCCCTGGCCAGCGCCGGCCTTGGCTTCAAAAAAACGGCCTCGGAACCGGGGTCCCGAGGCCAAAACAGAATTGCAGCTATAGCGGCACGCAAAACATGCGGCGCAGCATCCGGGACCAGATCCCGCCGCTCCCGGACGCCAGTTTCAACGGTTCCTAATGCAGGATCTGGCTGAGGAACAGCTTGGTCCGCTCATGTTGCGGATTGTCGAAGAACTCGTCAGGCGCGTTCTGCTCGACGATCTGGCCCTGATCCATGAAGATCACCCGGTTGGCCACCTGGCGCGCGAAGCCCATTTCGTGGGTCACGCACAGCATGGTCATGCCTTCCTCGGCCAGACCCACCATGGTGTCGAGCACTTCCTTGATCATTTCCGGGTCGAGCGCCGAGGTCGGCTCGTCAAACAGCATGATGCGCGGGTTCATGCACAGCGACCGGGCGATCGCCACGCGCTGCTGCTGTCCGCCCGACAGCTGACCGGGATATTTGTTGGCCTGTTCGGGGATCTTCACCCGTTCCAGGTAATGCATGGCGACTTCCTCGGCCTTTTTCTTCGGCATCTTGCGCACCCAGATCGGCGCCAGCGTGCAGTTCTCGAGGATTGTCAGGTGCGGGAACAGGTTGAAGTGCTGGAACACCATGCCGACCTCGCGCCGGACTTCATCGATCTTCTTGAGATCGTTGGTCAGCTCGATGCCATCGACGATGATCTTGCCCTTCTGGTGTTCTTCCAGACGGTTGATGCACCGGATCATGGTCGACTTGCCCGAGCCCGAGGGCCCGGCGATGACGATCCGCTCGCCGCGCATCACTTTCAGATTGATGTCGCGGAGAACGTGAAAGTCGCCGTACCATTTGTTCATGCCGATCAGCTCGATGGCCACATCCGTTTCCGACACGGTCATTTTCGACGGACGGGCGCCTTCTTTTGCCGCTGCGTTATTGTCAGCCATTGGTGTGTTCCCTTTTTAACGTTTGTGGCCAGTGTCGAGACGCCGTTCCATATAAGCGGAATAGCGCGACATGCTGAAGCAGAAGATGAAGAAGACGAACGCGGCGAAGACGAAGCCGGTCGCCGGCGTTGCGGGTGAAATCCAGTTCGGGTCGGTCATGTTCTGCTGGACGATGCCGAGCAGATCGAAAAGTCCGATGATGAGCACCAGGCTGGTATCCTTGAACAGGCCGATGAAGGTGTTGACAATGCCGGGGATGACCAGCTTGAGCGCCTGCGGCATGATCACCAGCCGCGTGCCCTGCCAGAAGGTCAGCGCCATCGCATTGGCCGCCTCATACTGCCCTTTCGGGATGGCCTGCAAACCGCCTCGGATCACTTCCGCCATATAGGCCGATGAGAACAAGGCGACGCCGATCAGCGCCCGCAGCAATTTGTCGAATGACACGCCATCCGGCAGAAACAACGGCAGCATCACCGACGACATGAACAACACCGTGATCAGCGGCACGCCACGCCAGAACTCGATGAAGATGATGCAGAACATCTTGACGATCGGCATCTCCGATCTCCGCCCCAGCGCCAGAAGAATGCCGAGCGGGAAGGACACCACGATGCCGACGATCGCCACCACCAGCGTCACCAGCAGGCCGCCCCAGAGCGGGGTTTCAACCGGCTCCAGGCCGAGCTGGCCAGTCAGCAGGATGAAGGCCAGGATCGGAAAGGCGACCAGCAGATAGAGCGCATTCTCACGCTTGTAGGGAACCGACGGAATGGCGATCGGCACCAGGCCGGCGATCAGCAGCAGGCCCGACAGGTTGACCCTCCACCGCTCTTCCAGCGGATAGCGTCCATACATGAATTGCCCGAACTTGGCCTCGACAAAGGCCCAGCAGGCGCCCGTGCCCGGGGCAAGGCAGTCTTCCCGGCTTTCGCCGACCCAGACAGCACTGATGAACGCCCAGTCGACGACCGGCGGGACGATCCAGAGCAGAAACAGAAAGGTCAGGATGGTCAGCACCGTGTCGCGCGGCGTGGCGAACAGGTTTTCCTTGAGCCAGCCCACCACACCACCGGTCGAGACCGGCGGCGCCATGGTCGGACTTTCCTGTGTGCGCACGTAAGCAATTGATTTTGAATTGTTGTCCATGGCTTAGCGCTCCACCAATGCGACGCTGGAATTGAACCAGTTCATAAAGGCCGATGTCATCAGCGACAACGCCAGGTAAACCAGCATGGTGATCGAGATCACTTCCACCGCCTGACCTGTCTGGTTGAGCACGGTGCCGCCGAACACCGACACCAGGTCTGGATAGCCGATCGCCACCGCCAGCGAGGAATTCTTGGTCAGATTGAGGAACTGGCTGGTCAGCGGCGGAATGATGACCCGCATCGCCTGCGGCACAATCACCAGCCGGCTGGTCAGGTTGGGCCTGATGCCGAGCGCAAAAGCCGCCTCGGTCTGACCGTGCGACACCGCAAGAATGCCGGCGCGGACAATTTCGGCGATGAACGACGCCGTATAAAGCGACAGACCCAGCAGCAGCGCCATGAATTCAGGCTGGATGATCCAGCCGCCGACCATGTTGAAGCCCTGCAGGCTCGCATATTCAAGCGACAGCGGCCTGCCGGTGACGAAGAACACCAATGTCGGCAGGACAATCACCAAGGCGAGCCCGGTCAGGAACACCGGAAACTGCTGGCCCGTGTCGATCTGCCGTTTCTTCGCCCATCGGCCAATGACAAACCACGCCACAATGGCGACCGCCAGCGCATAGAATATCAGCGAAGAGCCATCTTCTGCGATCACCCGCGGTAGATACAGACCACGATTGTTGATGCTGAACGCGACTTCGACGCCCGTCTCCCGCGCCGCCTCGCGCGGCGAGGGCAGGATCGACAGCACCGCCTTGTACCAAAACAGAAGCTGCAGCAGCAATGGGATGTTGCGCAGCGTTTCCACATAGACCGTGGCGAATTTCTGCACCAGATAGTTCTTCGACAACCTGGCCAGGCCAACAATGAAGCCTATTATGGTGGCGAAGAAAATCCCGATGACCGCGACGACCATGGTGTTGAGCAAACCCACAAAAAAGGCGCGCAGATAGGTGCTGTCATTGGTATAGGGAATGATCGTCTGGCCAATATCGAAACCGGCGCGGTCGCTGAAAAAACCAAATCCGGAAGCGATCCCTGCCCGCGCCAGATTGGCGACGGCGTTGGATACGCCCAGATAAACCATCGCAATGACGGCGATGATCAGCAATGCCTGAAATACGAGGCCGCGCGCCTTGGGATCATTCATCAATGATACGCGACCGGAATCATCGGCGCCCGCTGGGACGCCTTCTTGATGAGCCATGTCTGTCCCCAACTCTATTCGTCCGGACCTTCTGGCCGGATCGTTAGTTAACCTGTCGCCGTTCCGTCAGGCTTGTCGGCCCCTTTCAGAAAGGCCCGGGTAAGCGGGCTCCCGAAGGAGCCCGCCTGATATGTGCCAGTCCTTAGCGGAGCGGCGGTGCGTACTGCAGACCACCCTTCGTCCACAGCGCATTCACGCCACGGGCGATAGCGAGCGGGGTCGTTGCGCCAACGTTGCGCTCAAACACCTCGCCGTAGTTTCCGACCTGCTTGATGACCTGATAGGCCCAGTCGTTGCTGACGCCGATGGCTTCGCCAAACGCGCCTTCCTTGCCAAGCAGACGCATGACGTTGGGGTCTGTCGAATTGAGCATTTCATCCGCATTGGCGGACGTTACGCCCATTTCCTCGGCGTTGAGCATGGCAAAGTGAACCCACTTGACGATCGAGAACCACTGATCGTCGCCCTGGCGAACTGCTGGTCCCAGCGGCTCCTTGGAAATCACTTCCGGCAGAACGATGTGTTCGTCCGGCGCCGACAGGCCGAGGCGGATCGAATACAGGCCCGACTGGTCGGTGGTGTAGACGTCGCAACGGTTGGCGTCATAGGCAGCGTTCACTTCTTCCAGCTTTTCGAACACGACCGGATTGTAGGTCATGCCGTTGGCCTTGAAGTAGTCCGTCAGGTTCAGCTCGGTGGTGGTGCCGGTCTGCACGCAGACCGATGCGCCGGAAAGCTGAAGAGCCGAGTTCACGCCAAGCGACTTGCGCACCATGAAGCCCTGACCGTCATAATAGTTGACGCCAGCGAAGTTGAGACCCAGCTGGGTATCACGGCTCATGGTCCAGGTGGTGTTGCGCGACAGCACGTCAATCTCACCCGACTGCAGCGCGGTGAAGCGTTCCTTGGCTGACAGCGGACTGAATTTCACAGCCTTCGCATCGCCGAAGACAGCGGCGGCAATGCCACGGCACAAATCAACGTCGATACCCGACCAGTCACCTGCGTCATTGGGGGCGGAAAAGCCGGCGAGGCCGGTCGAAACGCCGCACTGGACGAATCCCTTTGCCTTGACGTCATCAAGCGTTGCAGCGGATGCCACTGTGGCTCCCATGCCTGCAACGGCGGCGGCGCCAACGACAGCCGACAAAATCTTTTTGTTCATTTTGATACAACCTTCTTTTTCTGTTGCCCTGTTTTGGGTGCGTCAAGAGCGGCAGGGGCCATATTCTCCAACCTCTACCCCTGCCAATTTGCACTCTGGTATACCATGCCGAAAACAATTGACGGTCAAGTCTTCAACCCCCGAAAACTGACAAGTCGGCCGAATTGAGGGTCTTGCGGCGTCCAAAACGCCTTCGTTTTGGCCAGACTCAAACCATGATCAATGCTTGACAATGGCCCTGGCGACGGGCCGCGGCGGGCTTTTCGATCCTTGTGGATGTGAACAACTCGCGATATGCACTTAGCCATTCGTCGCCAACACGCGTGCAAGTCAATCAAGCGGATCCAAGATGAGCAAGAAACAGAACCCGGGCCACAAAGGCATAAACACCCGCCTGGCCCATTCCGGTCATGATCCGCACAGCTTCTTTGGTTTCGTCAATCCGCCGGTGGTGCATGCCTCCACCGTGCTCTTCCCGGACGCCGCGACCATGGTTTCCCGCGACCAGAAATATGTCTACGGCACCTATGGCACGCCAACCACGGATGCGCTGACCTCGGCCATTGATGAACTGGAGGGGTCGGAGGGAACAATCGCGCTTCCCTCGGGACTGGCGGCGGTTGTGGTGCCGTTCATGGCGGCGCTGAGCGCGGGCGATCACGTCCTGGTGGTGGATTCGGTTTACACGCCGACGCGAAATCTATGCGCGGGTTTGCTGGCGCGGTTCGGCATTGAGACAAGCTATTATGATCCATCGATCGGCGCGGACATTGAAAGCCTGATGCGCCCCAACACCAGGCTCGTTCACACCGAGGCGCCCGGCTCCAACACGTTCGACATGCAGGACATCCGGGCAATCGCCGAAGTCGCCCATGCCCATGGCGCGCTGGTCTCGATGGACAACACCTGGGCGACGCCGTTGTATTTCAAGCCGCTCGATCACGGCGTCGACATTTCCATCCACGCCGCAACCAAATATCCCGCCGGTCATTCGGACATCCTGATCGGCACCGTGTCGGCCAACAAGGCGGCCTGGCCTGCGCTTTGGAAGACTTACTCGATGCTCGGAATCTGCGCGGCGCCCGACGATGCCTACATGACCCTGCGCGGCCTGCGCACCATGGGCATCCGGCTGGCCCGCCACCAGGAAAGCACGCTGGCGATCGCACGGGCGCTCGAGGGCATGCCGGGGATCGCCAGGGTGCTGCACCCGGCGCTGGAGAGTTTCCCCGGCCACGATCTTTGGAAGCGCGATTTCTGCGGATCCAGCGGCATATTCTCAATCGTTCTCGATGTGGCCAATCCGGACCATCATCAGCTCAAGGCGCACGCCTTTCTCGACGCGCTGGAAATCTTTGGTCTTGGCTATTCCTGGGGTGGGTATGAAAGTCTCGCCGTGCACGCCAATCTTTCCGATCGAACCATCGCCTTGCCGCCCAGGGAGGGTCCGGTTATCCGGTTGCAAATCGGCCTCGAGGATGTCGCGGACCTGATGGCTGATATTGAACGCGGCCTGAGCGCGGCCAGATCCGCTTGATACATGCATAAATTCTAGAGCTCCGACGCCGCGCGCCGTGCATGGGCCCTATTGGGCAGCGAGATGACAAACCGGGCGCCGCCACTGAAGGACGTATCGAGGACGATGCCGCCGCCGTGGCTGTCGGCGATCCTCCGGCACAGGGCCAGGCCGATGCCGGTGCCGCTATATTCCCGTTCATCCCGATGCAGCCGTTGAAACACGCCAAAGATCTGCTCCGCATGTCTGGCATCAATTCCGATGCCATCGTCTTCAACGGCAATCGACGTCATCATCTTGTTGATCGTAACGACGACGCGGATCTGTGCCGGCGCCGGCGCGTTGCGGTATTTTATCGAATTGGCAAACAGGTTCTGAAAAAGCTGGGTCATCAGATGCGGATCGGCGAAAATCTCGGCATCAGTGTCGCAGGACAATTTGGCCTTGGTTTCCGCGGCATGGACCGACAGGTTGTTCCAGGCGGCGGTCACGGCCTCCGACAGCTTGAATGGCTGCGGTTTGATCGCCTGATAGGCCAGTTGGGAATATTCGAGCAGGCTTGAGATCATCTGCTCCATGGCCCTGCCACGTTCGGAAATATGCGCCGAATAGACTTCCAGTTCGTCGGTCTTTCCGGCGTCCACATCTTCCGCGATCATTTCGGCAAAAAGCCGTATCTGCCGCAGCGGCGCCTTCAGATCATGCGAGACGATCCCGGCAAACTGCTCCAGCGCATCATTGCGCATGGCCAATTCGCGAGACTGGCGGGCAATTCGCTCCTTTGCCTTTTGGCTTTCGGTTATATTGCGGCCAACCGAGATCAACTCCACCGGCTCGCCATCCTCGAAGAGCATCTGGTTGGTCCATAAGAACCAGTGGCGATGTCCCTCATGATCCTCCAGCGCCCGTTCGAAGGAACCGATCGGCTTTTCGGGCGACAGACCGGTCAACTGGGATAAAATCTCGCTGCGTATGTCGGGAGGAAAGAAGTGGATGAATTTCCGTCCCGCCAGATCGTCAACATCGCGGCCGTAAAACCGGGCAAAATTCTCATTGACATAGGACAGCGTTGTATCCGGCTCAGCCCGGATGATCATGTCGGGCAAGCTGCGAACCAGCGATTCGAATTCCTGCTGCTTGCGCTCCAGCGCACGCTCGAATTCGAGCCGCTCGGTGATATCTTCCCCAAACGCCAGGATCACCGGATTTGGCCTGGTGTCCATACGCTCCAGCCGCACCCGGCACATATAAGTGCTTCCGTCCTTGCGCTTATGGGTCGCATCAAAGATCAGGAACTTGGAATCGCCTGAAACCATGTGCTTGAACAGTTCGGCAAGCTCTTCAGCCGGCAGCGATTCATTGATGTCGCCGGCGGTCATCATCCGCAGTTCGTCAATGCTGTATTGCAGGTTCTCGCGCGCCGACTTGTTGACGCTGAGAAACTTCCCGCTGTGGACATCGAACAGATAGACTTCCTGCGCGACACTTTCGATGATCAGGCCAAGCCGTTCGGCCTCGGTCTTGACCCGGGTCAGCGCACTCACGTCGGTCCGTACGCCAACGCGGTAATTCTCCTCGGTGATAATCTCCTCGATTTGCAGCCACCGGTCCGGCGCGATCTCTTGAACAAATTGCGAAGCCGGGGAGACATGGCTTTTCAGCCGCGCCTCAATCCATGCCTCCCGCGATTGCGGCGTTTCTCCCGCCTCCGGATACTGGCCATGCGCCAGCCCGTAGCGGAGGATGGATTCAAACGTCGCGCCCACCTGCATGGCAGGCGCGGCCAACGGATAGATTGCGCGATAGGCATCGTTGCACAGGACCAGACGATCCTGATCATCATAGACGACAAATCCGTCCGAGATGGAGGCCAGCGCCGTCTTGAGCACCTTCTCGGCCTTGAGACGATCTTCTTCCGCCGCGAGGATTTCAGTCAGGTCCCGAATGATCACGACCAGGCCAATCGACCGCCCATCCGCCGAATTGATTCTGTTGATCATGAGTTCGGCCGGAAAGACGCCGCCGTCCTTCCGGCGGAAACTGATGCGCCGGTGAAGGCGCTTCAGATCCGTTTTCGGCGGATACAGTTCCTGCCAGATTTGATCGAATTCCTCGGCGGCGGCACAGAAATCGGCCGGGCCCATCTGCAGGATTTCGGCGGCGGAATGGCCGAACGTTTCCGTCGCGGTCCTGTTGGCGGCGATAACAGTCTTGCTGTCGTCAACGACCAGCACCGAGTCGGGCAACGTCTCATACAGCGCCTTCAGGAGATGTTCTGTTGAGACCGGCATGTCAGATCACGAGCCAATTATGCACAACGGTGCCGCCTCACAGGAAATCTTCGGCGCAATTCTCCGAGAGTTGATCGCGGGTGTATTCCGAGACGATGAAGGAAATCGCGGTTCCATCAATTTCTTCCTTGCCAATCCGGAAGTCCGCGCCAAATTCCTGGAACAGCTGGAAATAGCTGCCGCTCAAATCGGAAGAGATGATGCCGATCGGTCCGACATAGCCGGCGGTCCGCAACTGCGGCGCGGTTTCGCGGAAATCATTGTTTGGCAACAGGCGGTTGTCGAGAAACACCATGTCGATGCCGCCCGCCTTGACACAGTCAACCGCCTCCCCGATGGCATCGACAAATTTGAGTTCTATGTTGGCTCCGGGAGCTTTCGCCAGTTTTCGCTTCAGCAGCGTGAACTCCGCCGGATCATCATCAATCAGCAATATTCTGAGTGACTGGCTTGTCTGTCGCGAATTCATCGGCGGCTTTCTCCAATCGAATTAGCTGATCAAGCCGCTGCGCAATGCGGAAGCAACCATCTGCACACGATTGACCACATGCAATTTCCGCATGACCGTGGCGATGTAGGAATTGATCGTATGCTCCGACAAACCAAGAATAATGGCAATCTCCACGGAAGTCTTGCCTTCCGATGTCCAGATAACAATTTGGATTTCGCGATCATTCAGACCGCAGACCGAATCCAGCGATAGGATCACTTCGAAGTAACGTTGAAAAATCAAACTTGCGTGAAGTGCAATCAACGCCAGATTCTCGCTCATCCGCGCTTCAGCATCGCCGAACATCACCAGTCCGTAGCGTTTCCGGTTTGCTGTATGCAACGGAATGATGATCGCCGCCTCCGGTCCGCCCACATCATCAAGGCCGGAAGGATCTTGCCGCAAATCCATGACAACCGGCGCCGTTGATCGCTTCAATTGATGAACGATCGGCCCGCCGCATCCGAAAGTCTTGGTCGCGGCCTCGCCAACCCAAGAGTCAGGAAAATTGTGCAGCGCGTGAATGTGCCGGAGGTTGACGCCCTGTTCATCGCCGGGAATTTCAGCAAGGCCGAAATATTCACACCCATGATTGCTGGCCAGAAATTTGAACAGCCGGAAGAAATCCATCCGATTGACGGCGAGCTCCAATTCTGGGCCAAGATGAACAGCGGCATCCAGCATCAACATGATGTCTCTTTCGAATCAGCAATGGATATATACGTAACACTTGATGGCGCCCCACTTCCAGCCGACCTGAAATTCAGGCGGAAGGTTGGGAATAATATCAAAACCAGCAATACTATGATCCGGGATACATCGACAATCCTTCATCTCGAAGTTCATCGTCTAGGGAAAAAACTGTAACCCATGGGTCCGGAGCCGACCACAACCTGTTCTGGCGGAAAAGGTGTTACCCATGTCTTCGGAACAAACTGTTGCCCATGGGTCCGGAACGGACCGTTGGAAAATGGCGACCCCTGCTGGATTCGAACCAGCGACCGTCGGCTTAGAAGGCCGGTGCTCTATCCAGCTGAGCTAAGGGGCCTGTTCCAGATTGCCCGGGCAATCTGGCGGGAAATTCAATGAGTCCAAGGCAGACGGCGGTCGAAGCGGAAATTGTCGGCATAGGCAACGCGGCGGCGCTTGCTTTCCTTCGGCTCGATGACCCGGAACGCAATGCCGTTGCGCATCGCATAGGCCACGGCCGCGTCACGCGAGTCAAAAGACATGTGAATCTGGCTGTTCATGTCTCCAGATGAGGTGTAGCCCATCATAGGATCGATCGAGCGGGGCTTTTCCGGTTCAAACTCAAGAACCCAATCCTGGGTCTTGGCTTTCCCCGATTGCATGGCGGTCTTCGCGGGACGATAGATTTTAGCAGTCATGCCCCAATTCCCCTTCACGAAGACGTCCGCTTGAAAAGGCGGATGCGGCGCCGCGATACAGTGCGCCCGCTTTGGTGGACGCAGAAAAAATGGTCGGAGCGGCAGGATTTGAACCTGCGACCCTCTGGTCCCAAACCAGATGCGCTACCAGGCTGCGCTACGCTCCGATGCCTAAGGCGTGATCCGGATACACCGGAACGGTATACCCCGCAACCTTTAATCGTCGCGCCGCGCAGATCATTTGCCGATCACCTGGTGGCGGGCCTTGTCGCCAACCATGATCCCGTGTTTCCTGGCGGTCCCGGCATTCAATTCAAGTACATAACGCACCGGTCCCGGAGAGGGAACGATGGTCTCCGAAAAAGGAACCGTGTCTGGCGCCACGCCGACCACCGTGCCCGTGTCGTCAATAAACAGCATATCCAGCGACAGCGGCGTATTCTTCATCCACATCAGCACCGGGCGGGTTTGGTCAAACCGGAACAGCATGCCGTGATCAGCCGCCATGCTCGACCGGTACATCAGCCCGATGGCGCGCTGATCCGGCGTCAACGCCAATTCCACCGAAAACGACACCGGCCCGGCCTGGGTCTCGATGACAAGGCGCTCGGCATCGACGGAACTCGACGCCGCAAAGGCGCAGGCGCCGATCATGAGGATGAAAACGAGTGTGAAGATGTGCCGGAAGCCGCGCATGCCGGTTCAGTGGGAATTCGGGATCGGCGAGTCGATATCGGGATGGACCTCAGCCGCCATCAGGCCCTTTTCACCATCACCGAACCGGACCAGAACGACCTGTCCGGGCCGCAGCTCCGTCAGGCCATAGCGCCTGAGCGTCTCCATATGGATGAAAATGTCCTCGGTCCCCTCGCCCCGGGTCAGGAAACCAAAGCCCTTGGTGCGGTTGAACCACTTGACGATGGCGCGTTCGAGGCCGCTCGACGGCTTGACCTGAACATGGGTGCGCACCGGAGGCAATTGCGACGGATGAACGGCGGTTGAGGTGTCCATCGAAAGGATCCGAAACGCCTGGTAGCCGCGTTCGCGCTTCTGGATCTCGCAGACGATGCGGGTGCCTTCGAGCACGGTTTGGTATCCGTCGCGGCGCAGACAGGTCACATGCAGCAACACATCTTCCATGCCGTTGTCAGGGACGATGAACCCGAAGCCCTTGGCGACATCGAACCATTTGATGGTCCCGGTGATCTCGATAAGATCGACCGCGTCGGCATGGGCTTCCGCTTCCACCTGATCTTTACCTGAGGACCTTTCCCCCATCCGGATGCCTCTCCAATACGCGCCACAAAGAAATGAAGTGATTCTTGATCAAAACATTAACATTGTATTGCGCGGGCAGTGCAAGCCCTGCGGCAAAACTTGTTGATCCATCCACGTCTATTGCGCTGGCTTTGCTTCGGGCGCAATTCCGCCTATCGTGGCTCAAATGAAGAATCATGGGGTAAGCCAATGCGTTATCTGCACACGATGGTCCGCGTCACCGATATCGAAGCATCGCTCGATTTTTATTGCAACAAAATGGGGCTGGTGGAAGTCCGCCGCATCGAGAACGAGGCTGGAAGGTTCACGCTGATCTTTCTCGCCGCACCAGGCGACAAGGACCGGGCATCGTCCGAAATGGCTCCCTTGCTGGAACTGACCTACAATTGGGATCCAGAGCCCTATTCCGGCGGCCGCAATTTTGGCCACCTCGCCTATTCCGTCGACAACATCTATGAACTCTGTCAGTCGATGCTCGACAATGGCGTCACCATAAACCGGCCGCCGCGCGACGGTCGCATGGCATTTGTCAGATCCCCGGACGGAATATCGATCGAACTGTTGCAGGAGGGCGATGCTCTCGAGCCGGCCGAGCCGTGGAAATCAATGGGCAACACAGGCGCTTGGTAAGCCTGACCCGACGGGCTGTACACGCGGCCCCGACTGGTCTCACCGGCAAGTTTCGCGCGGCAAGCCTCGCGCAAAGATCGCGGGTTATACTGTTGTTTAGAGTCATGCTTTCGCCGCATTTGGCCCGCATCGCATGGTCTTGCCGCACGCGCTCAATTGTCCGGTCATGTAACCGGGTTTGTTCGTTTACAAATACGTTGCAAATGGGTAGGCATCGTTCAAGGCCTTCGGGTCTGCCATTGCAAGAGATCGGGGACCTCAGAGATTGCAGACGGACGGGAAAAAAGCAGCCAGGCGCAACCTCCACGCATTTCTGATGACCGGAGCGGCCGTAGCCCTGAGCGGATGCGTCTCGGCCGGCGACCCCTCAATGTTTGCCAGCCAGGGCTTCGCTCCCGGCACGCCGGCCATGACCGGCAACAGCAGCATTGATCAGGCCGATGCGTTTCAGATGGCTTCGGCCGCCGAGGCCGCGACATCCGACACCGTACCGGTTCCGGTCCCTTCTCCAAATTCTCCCGATGCGAGCACGGACCTGGCAGCCGCCGGACAGACCGAGGCCGAAGGCGCCCAGCCATTGGTCATGGCCAACACCGCCGTTGATGCCATCAATCAGGGAATAACCCAGAGCCAGCCGGTGCAGACAACCGCGAACCTCTACAGCGCCGCGCCGGTGGTAACCCAGCTTGCGGTGGCGGAGTCTGCGGCGCCTGATCCGGCGCCAGCGGCGCCAACCACGATCACCGAGGACACCGAGGATTCCGCGGCGTCTGAGCCAGCCGAAACCCAGGTTCAGGAACTGGCCGTGGTCGCGCCGCCGAAGAAGCCGTCGATTTTCGCGCGCCTGTTTGCGCCGCAAGCGAAAGCCGCGGCCAATGCGCCCGCCGGGACAAAACAAAGGCTGGTTTCGCCAAAAGCCCCTCAGGTTGTCGTAGCTTCGGCATCCAGTGGCAACACCGAGGCGTTGCCGGGTGTGCGCATGTCCGCTGTGTTCGGAATAGGCTCGGACAGCAATTCCAGCGATGAAGAATCCGGCGCCATTCAACTGGCATCGGCGGCGGGCCTCGCCCGGCTGGCTCCCAACGGCCTGCGCCTGCAGACCGACAAGGTGGAAGCCGGCTGTTTCAAGCCCGAGCTGGTGCGCGTTCTCAAGTCCATCGAGAGACATTACAATCGCCCCCTGGTGGTGACCTCGGGCTATCGCAGCCCGAAACACAATCGCCGTGTCGGCGGCGCGTCCGGATCGCGTCACACCTCCTGCGAGGCAGCCGACATCCAGGTTGAGGGCGTGTCAAAATGGCAATTGGCCAAATACCTTCGCACCATGCCGGCACGTGGCGGCGTCGGCACCTACTGCCACACGGAATCGGTTCACATCGATATTGGCACGCCGCGTGACTGGAACTGGCGTTGCCGCCGCCGCAAATAGCCATTTCGACACCGGTTGACGATCATCTCCGCCGGGCTTTGGCCCAAGGTGAAAACAATCCCAATTCAGATGACATTTTTTTGTCAGCGACACCAATTATCCGCTTGCGGTCGCAAAGCGGTCTGACTATAAGACGGCCACATTGTACGCGCCCTTCGTCTATCGGTTAGGACGCCAGATTTTCATTCTGGAAAGAGGGGTTCGACTCCCCTAGGGCGTACCACCTTTTTCAAGCACTTCGCTTGTTTCCCTCACCTGAAATTTCAACTTTTCGTCTGCGCTGCGGATGACATTTTCACGCCCGGCCCGGACGCGTGAAGCCCCTGCTTGCCGCGGATTCAGCGGGCCGGCGCCGCGTCGATCACCCGGATCTGAACCCGCCGCACGCCTTGCCAATGGTCGGCTGAAATCGTGCCGGCGATGTGAAACAGCATCCCCCGGCCGCCCAGCAGCGCCGCCCCCATTTCCGTGTCGGCGGCGCGAAAGGCGATCCCGTTGAGCCGGCCGCCATCGGCGCCCGACAGCGTTATCCTGATGTGATTCTGGCCGACGATTCTCGCGTCGCTCAGCGTATGCGCCGGCACCGCGAAAACCGGTTGCGGATGGCCAGCGCCATAGGGTCCGGCGCGCTCGATCATGTCGACCAGATCCAGCGTGGCGCCGGACGCCGAGATCGCGCCATCGATCTTGAGCCGGTGCGAAGCCGTCAGCCCCGCGACGATGTCGGCCGCGTTGTCTTCAAAAAACGCCCGCAGCTCTCCCAGGCGATGCTGCTCCACCGTCAGGCCGGCGGCCATGGCATGTCCGCCGCCCTTGATGAGCAGGCCGGTTTCAACCGCCTTGCGCACCAGGCGGCCGATGTCGAGGCCCGGGACCGACCGGCCCGACCCGGTTCCCTTGCCATTGCCGTCAAAGGCGATGGCAAATGCCGGACGCCGGTAGCGTTCCTTGAGCCGCGACGCCAGCAGGCCGACCACGCCGGGATGCCATCCCTTGCGCTCGGTGACGATGATCGCCGGCCCCTCGCCGCTCGCCATTTCAACCGCCGCCTCGGCGTCCGCTTCCTCCAGCATCGCCGCTTCTATGGCCTGGCGTTCCCGGTTGAGCACCTCAAGCCGCTCGGCGACGGCCTCGGCTTCCACCGGGTCTTCCAGAGTCAACAGGCGGCTGCCCAGCGCGGCGTCGCCGATTCGCCCGCCCGCATTGATGCGCGGGCCGATCAGGTAGCCAAGATGATAGGGGGTGATCGGACCATTGACGCCGGCACGCTGCGAAAGCGCCGCCAGGCCGACATTGTTCATGGCCCGCGCCGCCAGCAGCCCCTTGACCACGAAGGCCCTGTTGAGCCCCTTGAGCGGCACCACGTCGCACACCGTGCCGAGAGCGACCAGATCAAGACAGCCAAGCAAATCGAACGTCCCTGCCCGGTCATCGCCTTTCTGGCGCAGCAGGCGCAACGTGCCCACAAGCACCATGAACACCACGCCGCAGGCGCACAGATGGCCAAGCCCCGACAGATCGTCTTCCCGGTTGGGATTGACCAGGGCATGCGCAACAGGCAGTTCGCTCGCCAGTTGGTGGTGATCGATCACCACCACGTCGATTCCGCGCCTGGCGGCCTCCTCGAGCGAATCATGGCTGGTGGAGCCGCAATCGACGGTGATGATCAACCCGGCGCCCCGGTCAATCAACTCGCCGATGGCGGTCGGATTGGGTCCGTAACCCTCGAAAATCCGGTCGGGAATGTAAATTTCGCTGACGACCCCGAAATGCCGCAGGAACCGCTGCATCAAGGCCGAGGAGGTTGCCCCGTCGACATCATAATCGCCAAAGATCGCCACGCGTTCGCCGCGCGAAATCGCGTCGACGATCCGTTGCGCAGCCGCGTCGCAATCGGTCAGGCTGGATGGATCGGGCATCAGCGATTTGATGGTCGGATCGAGAAAGGCGACCGCGTCGCCCATGGCGACGTCGCGGCCCGCCAGCACCCGCGCGATGACATCAGGCAGGCCGGTGGTCTGGGCGATCGAAATCGCCTTGTTCTCGCCCGCGAGGTCGAGGCGGGGAATCCATTTCTGGCCGGTCAGCGATTGCTCGACCCCCAAAAACGCCCGGTCAGATGCGCCGCTGCCTGCCATTGAGAAACCAACCCGCCATCAGCCGCCGAGCCACCATGGCCCGGCCGAACACTGCTCTTAGCGCAAACACATCGGCGCGGCAAAAAACCGGCTGCGACGCAAGGCGCCAGCAGTGGTCTTGCCGGGACCGAAGCGCATGGCCTCAGTCGAACTTGGTGAGATCCTGATGCCGCGCCTTGATTTCACGCACAGTGCGGGACGAAGAGCGCATGACGATCGTATGGGTGATGATGGCGTCGCGCGTGAACCGCACACCCTGCAACATATTCCCGTCGGTCACGCCGGTGGCGGCAAACAGCACATCGCCGCTGGCCATGTCGTCCATCGTGTAGAT
Organism: Hoeflea sp. BRH_c9; assembly: GCA_000961635.1. Lineage (GTDB taxonomy): Bacteria > Pseudomonadota > Alphaproteobacteria > Rhizobiales > Rhizobiaceae > Hoeflea. Next base: position 18,629 of record LADQ01000188.1, read on the forward strand.
CCTGCGCGGATCGGAAATGCCCATTTTCTCCGCGCGCGCGATCTTCTCCTCGGTGTTGAGCTGCAGCCGGCCCTGCATCTGCCCGCCAATGCACCTGAGCGCGGCGGCGGCCAGCACGCCTTCGGGCGCGCCGCCAATGCCGATATAGATATCAATGCCGGTCTCGTCGGGGTCGGTGGTATGAATGACGCCGGCGACATCACCGTCGCCGATCAAACGGATGGCAGCGCCGGTGGCGCGGACTTCCTCGATCAGCCTTGCATGCCGGGGCCTGTCGAGAATACAGGCCGTCACCTCGCCCACCGACACGCCCTTGGCGCGCGCAACGGCGTGGATATTGTCGGCTGGGCTTGCTTCCAAGGAGACGGTGTTGGGTGGAAAGCCCGGTCCGATGGCGATCTTGTCCATGTAGACATCTGCGGCATAGAGCAGGCTGCCCTTTTCGGCGATGGCGATCACCGCCAGCGAATTGGGCAGGTTCTTGGCGCAGATCGTTGTGCCTTCGAGCGGATCAAGCGCGATGTCGACTTTCGGACCCTCGCGATTGCCCACCTCCTCACCGATATAGAGCATCGGCGCCTCGTCCCGTTCACCCTCGCCAATGACCACGACGCCATCGATCGGCAACCGGTTCAACTCCTCGCGCATCGCATCGACCGCGGCCTGGTCGGCGGCCATTTCGTCACCGC
>LADQ01000050.1 GCA_000961635.1 Hoeflea sp. BRH_c9
CGGCGGCGGAGGTGCTGTCGGCGAATTTCCGGATGGCGACGGCGCAGCGGACGCCGGCCGACGAGCAGATCATCGCCTGGCACCAGGAGGCGGCCGGGCACAAGATCCGGCATGTGCCGGCGATGCTGCCCGACATCCTCAAGACCGAGGCGGTGCTGGAATGGGAATATGCGGCGTTTCTCGACAAGACCCCGGAACAGGCGAGCGGCGCCATGCGCGAGACCTTCGACTGGCTGCGCGCGCCCGGCTCGGATTACGAAATCTGCGTCTCCATCGACAAGGTGGGCTCGCTCGCCCGCGGCCATGGCTACTGGCAGGGGCTGGAGCGAAACGCCCGGGTCGCCCAGATCGAGTTCATGGCGGATCGCTGCGACCGGCTCTATCCGTCGCTGCGGCTGTTTCTCTATGATTCGAAGAAGGTGTTCTCGGCGCCGGTGTCGATTTTCGGGCGGCTCTTGGCGGCGGTCTATGTCGGGCGGTTCTATCTGGTCTACCGCGACAGCAAGCAGGTGAGCGCGCTCACCGAGCATTTCGACGGGCTGGTGCGCGATTCGGAAGTGGATGCGCGCAGCGCCGGCCGGGTCATTCGCGCGATGATGGAGGAGGACGCCAGCTGAGAACCATACCCGATCGTTCGCCTTGGTTCCGGGGATCAAAACGTTTTCACGGCTGCGGAATCATGCCACACTTGGCTCAGCATCAGCCACCGCCACCGGCGTGACCTGGGTTCGGGGACGGGATGGGGACTGCCGGGTCGGGGCAAGGGAGAGGCGGAATGTCGATAGACTGGATGATCGTGAAGGATTCCTACACCGCCAAGCCGATCGGCGCGGTGGGCTTCATAGATGACAAGATCGCGGTCATCACCGCATTTTTCGATGATCTCGACGCCAACAAGGACGGCACGGTGCAATTCTATGAGCGCGCCTCGTCATTGTTCTCCCGCAGCGGCGGCGCCGTCGCCGAGGTCGCCAGTCACGCCTATGCCGATCCCGACATCCTCATGCGCGACCCGTCGCTCTACAATTTGCGCGGAAAGCTGCTCGTGCAGTTCGCAACGGGTCTGTTGGCCGAAGGCGTCTACACGGCCTATTTCTCGCGGGCGATCGGCATGGCGGCCGGCGCCATCGGCAATCAGATCTCTCAGAACGCGGTGAAATCCTTCGTGATCAAGAAGGGCATGGAGACGGCGGTCAAGGCCGCGTTCAAGAAAGCGATGGCGATCTAGAGGTTCCGGCGAAGCGGTCTGCCGGGGCGCTGTGGCGCCTCCCGCGCGGCCCTTGAGGCTTTGACACGGGCGGATGCGCGGTGCATGTGATTGGGACCATGCCGTGACGTGGCCGCCTCACAGGAAGCAATGCCTTGGATTCCAAACTCACCGGCAAAACGCCAAGGCACGATGTTGACCGTGAAACCATGCCCCAGGTGGCGATGGTCATGGCGCTGTGCACCTTCATGTGTTTTGCGGCTCTTGACACCACCGCCAAATATCTCGTCTCCATCGGCTATGCGGCGGTGTTCGTGGTCTGGTGCCGGTTTTTAAGCCATGCGGTGATTTCCTTCATCGCCTTTCAGGGATGGCGCCGGGCGGACATGTACCGGATGCGGAACTGGCGCCTGCAGGTGGTGCGCGGCCTGCTGCTGCCGGTGACCACCCTGTTCAACTTTCTGGCGCTGCGCGATCTGCAACTGGCTCAGACCGTCTCGATCTTCCTGACCACGCCGATGATCATCACCATGCTGGCGGGTCCGCTGCTGGGTGAATGGGCCGGCCCGCGCCGCTGGGCGGCGATCATGGTCGGTTTCGTCGGCGTGCTGATCGTGGTGCGGCCGGGCACCGAGGTGTTTTCGCTGCCGATCATCTGGTCGATTCTGGCGGCGATCACCCATTCGTTCTATTCGATCCTGACCCGCAAGCTGGCGATGGGCGAGAGCCAGCCCAGCCTGGTGTTCTATTCGAGTATTTTTGCCGCGGTGCTGATGGCCCCGCCTGCGCTGGCCTATGGCCATCTGCCGGGATCGTGGCTGGATGTTGCCCTGCTCGCCAGTCTCGGCGTGTTCGGCCTGACCGGTCATGCGCTGCTGGTCAAGGCCAGCCGGCTCGCCAGCGCCTCCAAGGTGGCGCCCTTCATCTACAGCCAGCTCTTGTGGATGGTGCTGCTCGGCTTCTTCGTGTTTGGCGACGTTCCGGATCTATGGACGCTCGTGGGCGCGTCGATCATCTGCATGAGCGGGTTCTACATCATGAACCGGGAACGCCGGATCGCCGGCAAGCAACGGGCCGTGGACCTTCTCGGATGACGGCGGAGCGGCAGAGGCCGAATGAACGCCGGGCTTTGGCATCGAGAGCGCGTCATGATAAATCGGTGATGCGTCATTTTGGCGCTGCCTGAACGAAGCGAGCCTGTCGACTGATCTGGAGATGACGCGGAGATGCCGGAATGATTGAGTTTTATTGGCCCTCGTCCCAGGGCGAATGGCTGGCCTGGTGTTCGGCCGCGGCGACGATCGGGCTTGGCCTGGCGCTGTTGCTGGCGCCGCGGCTTTCGCTCAGGGCGATGCGGCTTCAGACCGCGCCGGATCATCCCGAAGCAGTGGCCGAAGCGCGCGCCACCATGGCCGGATTCTATCTCGGCGTGGGCATCTGCGCGCTGATCTTCGCGCAACCGCTGATCTATCTGGCGCTGGGCGCCGGCTGGGCCTTCACCGGCTTCGGGCGGTTGATCTCGATGATGTCGGACCGGGGCGTGACACTGTTCAATCTGGTTTGTCTGGCGATCGAGATTCTGCTGGCGGCGGCGCCGCTGCTCTACGGCCTCGGCTGGATCTGAGCGAAGTCGCCATCCTGCCGCAAACACCGGCGCCGGGATCGGGCCAACTCATCCTAAAGCAGGTGCCATATGCAGCATCCGGCGTGTTGCGAGTCCCGGCGCTCTATGCTAGACGGACCCCGCATTTCGGGAAAAACAGGCTTTCGAGTTTGGGGGCCCCGAAATTTACCGAAACAAAATCAAAAGCTTGCCTTTCCGGTTTCCGGTCAAGTGCAGGCTCTTGAACGCCAATGAGAGACAATCCCGCCCGTGGCAGATAACTCCCATCATATTTCCGGTGTCGCCGAACGCTATGCCTCGTCGCTCTATGAGCTGGCGGCTGAAGCCAAGTCGGTTGACGCAGTGGCCAAGGATCTCGACCGGTTTCAGGCGATGATCGATGGCAGCGCCGATCTGCAGCGCCTGGTCGAGAGCCCGGTATTTTCGGCCGAAGACCAGTCCCGCTCGATCGTCGCCCTGATCAAGAAGGCAGGCATTGAAGGCCTGGTCGGCAATTTCCTCAAGGTCGTCGCCGGCAACCGCCGGCTTTTCGCCGTTCCGATGATGATCCGGTCCTATCACGAGACGGTCGCCCGCGACCGTGGTGAAGTGACCGCCGATGTGACCACCGCGCATGCCTTGTCGGCGGCGCAGGAAAAAGAACTCAAGGCCACGCTGTCAGGCGTGACCGGGAAAACCGTGACGCTTGACGTCACAGTCGATGCGTCGCTGCTGGGTGGGCTGATCGTCAAGATCGGCTCGCGTCAGGTCGACACATCACTTCGCACCAAACTTTCCACCCTTAAGCATACACTGAAAGAGGTTGGCTGATGGACATCCGCGCCGCGGAAATTTCCGCAATTCTCAAAGACCAGATCAAGAATTTCGGCAAGGAAGCCGAAGTCTCCGAAGTTGGTCAGGTCCTTTCCGTCGGTGACGGCATCGCCCGCGTCTACGGTCTCGACAATGTCCAGGCTGGTGAAATGGTCGAGTTCCCTGGCGGCATTCGCGGCATGGCGCTCAACCTGGAAGCCGACAATGTCGGCGTGGTGATTTTCGGTTCCGACCGGGACATCAAGGAAGGCGACATCGTCAAGCGGACCGGCGCCATCGTCGACGTACCTGTCGGCCCGGAACTGCTCGGCCGCGTCGTTGACGCGCTCGGCAACCCGATCGACGGCAAGGGTCCGATCAAGACCAAGACCCGCGCCCGCGTCGACGTCAAGGCGCCGGGCATCATGCCGCGCAAATCTGTGCATGAGCCGATGGCGACCGGCCTGAAGGCAATCGATGCGCTGATCCCGATCGGCCGTGGCCAGCGCGAGCTGATCATTGGCGACCGTCAGACCGGCAAGACCGCCATCATTCTCGACACGATCCTCAACCAGAAGGCCATTCACGACAATGGTCCCGAAGGCGAGAAGCTTTACTGCGTCTATGTCGCGGTCGGCCAGAAGCGCTCCACCGTCGCCCAGTTCGTCAAGGTTCTCGAAGACCGTGGCGCGATGAAATATTCGATCGTGATTGCCGCCACCGCATCCGACGCTGCGCCGCTGCAGTTCCTGGCGCCGTTCGCCGGCTGCGCGATGGGCGAATATTTCCGCGACAACGGCATGCATGCGCTGATCGCCTATGACGATCTGTCCAAGCAGGCCGTGTCCTATCGCCAGATGTCGCTGCTGCTGCGCCGGCCGCCAGGCCGCGAAGCCTATCCGGGCGACGTTTTCTATCTGCACTCACGCCTGCTCGAACGCGCCGCCAAGCTCAACGAAGCCAATGGCGCCGGTTCGCTGACGGCGCTGCCGGTGATCGAAACCCAGGCCAACGACGTGTCGGCCTATATTCCGACCAACGTGATCTCGATCACCGACGGTCAGATCTTCCTTGAAACCGAACTGTTCTACCAGGGCATCCGCCCGGCCGTGAACGTCGGTCTGTCGGTGTCCCGCGTCGGATCGGCGGCCCAGGTCAAGGCGATGAAGCAGGTTGCAGGCTCCATCAAGGGCGAGCTTGCGCAGTACCGCGAAATGGCGGCCTTCGCCCAGTTCGGCTCCGACCTCGATGCGGCGACGCAGCGTCTCTTGAACCGCGGCGCGCGTCTGACCGAGCTGCTCAAGCAGCCGCAGTTCTCGCCGCTGAAGACCGAAGAACAGGTTGCGGTGATCTTTGCCGGCGTCAACGGCTATCTCGACAAGATCGCCGTCAACCAGGTCGGCCGGTTCGAACAGGGCCTGCTCGGCTACATGAACAGCGAAGCCAAGGACGTGCTCGACACCATCCGCAAGGAAAAGGCCTTGAGCGACGACACCAAGTCGAAGCTGAAGGACGCTGTCGACACTTTCGCGAAAACCTTTGCTTAAGGGCAACAGACCGAGGACGGATAACGGATGCCTTCACTCAAGGATCTGAAAAACCGGATCGCCTCCGTCAAGGCGACGCAGAAGATCACCAAGGCGATGCAAATGGTCGCCGCGGCGAAGCTTCGGCGCGCGCAGGAGGCGGCCGAGGCCGCACGGCCCTATTCG
>LADQ01000223.1 GCA_000961635.1 Hoeflea sp. BRH_c9
GCGAGCCTTCGGCGCTTGCGCTCGCGCATGATCGTGTAAATCCCGGTGGCGATGATGATGCAGGCCCCGGCAAGCGTGTAGCCGTCGGGGAATTCCGCGAACACCAGGATGCCGATGAAGGTTGAAAACACCAGGCGCGCATAGCGGAACGGCGTCACCACGCCGATCTCGCCGATGCGCGTGGCCTCGGTCAGCGCCCAATAGGCGCCGACGCCAACCGACAGCGCTCCTGCCAGATAGAATCCCTCGCGCAGGCTCGGCACTTCGGCGCCGCCGGTGAAGGCGAGCAGGATGGCGCCCGACACGCCGACGGCAAAGAAGCCCCAGGCGGACAATTGCAGCGAGGATATGGATTTGGGCACCTTGCGGCTGGCCAGATCGCGGATTGCCAGGCCAATCACCGCCAGCACGCCCCACAAAGCCGCAGGCTCGAACCCTTCAAAGCCTGGCCGGATAACCAGCAGAACGCCGCCGAACCCGATCAGGATGGCGGTCCATCGCCGCCAGCCAACCGCCTCGCCCAGCACCAGCGCCGCTCCCATGGTCACCAGCAGCGGCGTCGCCTGCAGGATGGTTGTCAGTGTGGCAAGCGGGATCAGCGTCAAGGCGGTGACAAAGCACAGGCCGCCGATCATTTCGCTGAGATTGCGCAACAGCACCGCCGGATGAAAAAATCCCCGCGAGATCACGCTGGTGCCGTTCAGGCGGGCATAGACGGCGAAAACCAGAGCGCCAAGAAACCCGAGAACCACCAGGATCTCACCCACCGGCAGGCCCGACGCGGCGAGCTTGATGAACATGTCCTCGGCGGCAAATCCAGCCATTCCGAGCACCATCAGAATGATGCCGCGCATATTGTCCATGATGGCTGATCCCGATTGACTGTAAGCGCGTGGCGCGATGAATCGTGCGCCGCGACGGGCACAAGGCGTCCCTACCCCGATTAACCGGTTCGCGAAACCCTTTGATGACGCCAGATCCGAAATTATGCCTGTTGCTTGCCGTTGCCGTCGCGCATTGCTGACACGACCCGTCCCAGCATGCTCAGGAACAGTTCCCGCTCCGCGGCCGGCAGTCCCTCCAGCACGGCCTCGTTGACCTCCACCGCCGCGGTGACTGCCACGACTTCCAGCCGGCGTGCGACCTCGGTCAGCACCACAAGTTGCGACCGCCGGTCATCGGGATGCTGTTTTCGCGCAATCAGATGGTCGCGCTCCATCCGCGCCAGCGTGTTGGCCATGGTCGCCTGTTCGACGCCGAGCTGTCCGGCGAGCGCGCGCTGGGTCTGGCCGTCCTCGCTCCACAATTCGCTCAACACCAGGAATTGCGCCGCCGACAGGCCGAGCGGCGCCAGCCGGCGCTGCAGTTCGGCACTGTAAAGCCGCGCCAGCTCACCGGCCAGAACGCCGGCCGAACGGGTTTTGTCAAAAGTCATTCTGTCCTCTAACATTGAATAGCACGCTATACAATACTGTATAGCACGCTATTCATATCATGTCTCGAAACATCCCCTGCCCGCGCAATTCATTGATTTCCTTATCTGTATTCCATTTTCACCCAGTTCGGCAAAAAGCCGTAGCGAATGAAATCCTGCCCTTGATCCGGATCCTGGGGTCGCCTTTCCCGGCATAGCTTGACATGCAGGTATTTACCTGCATATTGGTTCCCATGATGACACGACCGATGGACGACGCCGACAAGGTTTTCAAGGCGCTGGGCGACCCGACCCGCAGGATGCTGCTCGACCTTCTGTGCGAGAAGAACGGGCAGACGCTGAGCCAGCTGTGCGAAAGCCTCGACATGGCCCGGCAATCGGCGACGCAGCATCTCGGAATCCTGGAGGACGCCAACCTGGTCAGCACGGTCCGGCGCGGCCGCGAAAAGCTGCATTTCATCAACCCGGTGCCGCTGCACGAGGTCTACGAGCGCTGGGTGCGGAAATTCGAACAGCAGCGGCTGAGCCTGCTGCACGATCTGAAAACGGAACTCGAAGGAGAGTGAAGATGACCAAAACCAGCTTCGTCTATGTGACCTATATCCGCTCGACGCCCGAGAAGGTGTTCGAGGCGATCACCAGGCCGGACATCGCCCGGCGCTACTGGGGCCATGAAAACGTCTCCGACTGGCAACCGGGATCGAAATGGGAGCATGTCCGCGCAAATGACGAGCGGAAAGTCGAACTCGTGGGCGAGGTCATCGAAATCTCGCCGCCGTCCCGTCTGGTCATCAGTTGGGCCAATGCGTCTCAGGCCAGCGAACCCGACAGCCACAGCCGGGTGACGTTCGAGATCGTCGAATACGACGCCATGGTCCGCCTGACCGTCAGCCATGACGAACTCGAGGCCGGCAGCGGCATGGCCAAGGGCATCAGCCAGGGCTGGCCGGCGGTGCTGTCGAGCCTCAAATCGTACCTGGAAACCGGAACGCCCATCGACGTCTTCGCCAAGCCGAAAGCGGCCTGATTTCTTGCCGTGCCAGTCGTGAAGCCGGAGATTGACCATGACCAAGCCCTACAGCGGCGGCTGCGCCTGCGGCGCGATCCGCTATCAGACCAGCAGTGAGCCGATCTTTCAGAACCACTGCCAATGCCGCGATTGCCAGAAGCGGAGCGGCACCGGGCATGGCTCCTACCTGACCTTTCCCAACCGGGCCGATGTGACGGTGACGGGAGAAGCCAGCACCTGGCGGGTCGCGGGTGACAGCGGCAACGAGAAGATCCACGCCTTCTGCCCGGCCTGCGGGACGCCGGTCCATCTGAGTTTTGTCGCCATGCCGGATCTGTTTTCGGTCACGGCCGCCAGCCTTGACGACCCCGGCCGGTTCAAGCCGCAGGCGCTCACCTATGCTGTTCGCGGCCCTGCCTGGGACATGATGGATCGCTTGTTGCCTGCTTTCGAGCGCATGCCGGGATAGGTCCGTAGAGACCTCAAGCCGACAATCTGTGTTTCCTTCATGGGCACGGACCTGTAGGCAGGACTGGCGCGGCATTGCGGCGCCATCTGACAGAGGTCCGCCCGACATGATCGATCTTGCCGCTTATGGCAGCCTGTTCCTCGCGGCCCTCCTCGCCGCCACGCTGATCCCGGCGCAATCGGAAAGCGTTCTGACCGGGCTGATCCTCGCCGGCGGCCAGCCGGTGACAGTGTTGGTGGCGGTGGCAAGCCTCGGCAATATCCTCGGCTCCGTCCTCAACTGGCTGATTGGCCGCGGCGTCGAACGGTTCCGGACGAAAAAATGGTTCCCGGTCGGCGAGGCCCAGCTAGAGCGCGCGCAGGCGCAGTACCAGCGCTTCGGCTACTGGTCGCTGCTGTTTGCCTGGGTTCCGATCATCGGCGATCCGCTGACGCTGGCCGCCGGAATCATGCGCGAACCTTTGTGGCGGTTTCTGGCTCTGGTCTCGATCGGCAAGATCGGCCGCTATGCCGTGCTGGCCGCCGGTGTTGGCGCGCTGTCCTGAAACAGGGCATCCCGAAGGCCCGAGACATCAGGCCTTCGGGATGTGACGGCTACAGTGGATGCCCCGTCACCAGGGGTCGCCAGACTTGCTCGCGCTCGGCCTCGCTGGTGAGGTCGATACTCACCAAAGTGCCGGTCTTGATCCGCCGCCGCAAAGGGTCGGCGCGATCCGGTTGGGTTCGAAGCGCGCCTCCATCGTGAAGCGATTGCAGCCGCGCGCGCGAGATCTGCAGCTCGGACGCAAGCAGACGGTCAAGCCGGATGCTGACTGGCAACGGGGCCATCAGCTCGAGCTCAAGTCTCGTCCAATCGGGCGTTTCGTGCAGCATCTCCTTGTCGATTTCAAACTCGGGAAACTCGTCAACCCGCTGCGACCTGCGCCTCAGAGCCTCGAGGTTGAACGTTTCCGTCCGGATCCAGTGCGGGTCGTTGGACTGGAGCGCTTCAAGCACGATGGGATTGATGTCGCGGACATTCTGCCGCTCGAAGACCGGCCGGTTCCAGGTCCTGTCGCAGGTCACGCATTTGTAGATGAGCCAAGCGTCCAGCCTGCGGCCATTGGCGTTGAGCCGGATCTTGCCGCTGGACCGGAAGGCGCTGAGCCCCCCGCATCCGCTGCAGGCAATCCATGGCTGGGGCGCTGTCTGGGGAATGATGGTCCAACGGACCCTGAGTGTCGTGCACATATCGTCTTGGTCTTCCATTCGGAAGTCCACCAAGATGGTGCAGGAGAATGCCCATGCGGGCGCGGCGTGGCGATGTTCTGGGCGGCTGAAGAGCTGAGACAGCGGAGCTGCACATGGCACATTCTGACAATGCCAGACCGGTCTCTTGCCACCACCCGATGAACATGATGATCCGCCGGCAGCGTCGTGCTGCCCGGCAATACGGGTGAAACTGGAATGAGACCGGGAATTACTTAGGCAAAATCAACCTCGACGCGCCAACGCTCTTCATCCAAAGCCATAGCGAATGATCGGCTCGAATTGGAGTCCCCTGACACGCCCGGATGCTGAAACCTGTGGCGCTGCGGCATTTGTGCAACTTTGCCATCAAAGGCGCCTGGGAGACGCATTGGCGCGGAGTCATGAAACACCTGTGGCGCAGCCAGGGAATCTGACACACTCCACCCTGGTTTTCGTTCACGCGACAGGTGTTCCCATGCTTTCCGCCCTCACCCTCATTCTGAGCTGCCAGTTGATCGGCGAACTGGTCACCCGGTTTTTCGGCCTTCCCGTACCCGGTCCGGTGGCGGGCATGGTGATCCTGTTCGCCCTGCTCGTCCTCAAGGGATCGGTGCCAAGGCAGGTCGGCGCCGTCACCGACGTGTTGCTCAACAATCTGGCGCTGCTGTTCGTGCCGGCCGGCGTCGGCGTGATGGCGCATCTGGGACTGCTCGGGCAGGACTGGCTGCCGATTTCGGTGGCGCTGATCGGCTCGACGCTGGCCACCATCGCGGTGACCGCGCTGGTGATGAGCCGGCTTGCCCGCGCCAGCGCCGATGACGAGGAGACGCCAAATGGCTGACCTCACCGAAGTCTGGGTCTATCTCAGCGCCAGTCCGCTGCTCTTCCTCACGCTGACGCTGGCGGCGTTTCAGGCCGGAACCTGGCTCTATGACCGCTCCGGCCGCAAGCCGTTTTTCAATCCGGTGCTCACGGCGGTGATCCTCATCGTCGGCCTGCTCAGCCTCAGCGGCACGACATACGAGACCTATTTCGAAGGCGCGCAATTTGTCCATTTCCTGTTAGGCCCCGCCACCGTGGCGCTGGCGATCCCGCTTTACCGGCAGTTTGACCGGGTGCGGCGCTCGGCCCTGGCGCTGATCACCAGCCTCATCTGCGGCTCGCTCACCGCGATGGCAACCGCCGTCGGCCTCGGCTGGCTGATGGGCGCCAGCCGCGAGACGCTGATGTCGCTGGCGCCGAAATCGGTCACCGCACCCGTCGCCATGGCCATCACCGAGCAACTGGGCGGGCTGCCGTCGCTGACGGCGGCTCTGGTGATCCTGACCGGAATCCTC
>LADQ01000040.1 GCA_000961635.1 Hoeflea sp. BRH_c9
GCTGGCGATTGCCTATGTCATCGGCGGCGCCGCGGTTCTGGCCTTCATCGCCACCGACAATGCGCGCTACCTGGCGGTTCTGCCGCAGCAGATTTTCTCCAAGATCGATGTTTTCGCGCTGATGGCCATGCCCTTGTTCATTCTCGCCGGCGAACTGATGAACCGCGGCGGCATCACCGGCGCGCTGATCAACCTGTCCATGGCGCTGGTCGGCCGCATTCGCGGCGGCCTCGGTCATGTCAACATCCTGACATCGGTGTTCTTTGCCGGAATCTCGGGCTCGGCGGTGGCCGATGCCGCGGCCCTGTCCAACACCCTGGTGCCGGAAATGACCCGGCGCGGCTACACGTTGACCTATGCCAGCGCGATCACCGCGGCGTCCTCCATCATAGGCCCGATCGTGCCGCCCTCGATCATCCTGATCTTCTACGGCGCGCTGATGGGCACGTCCGTCACCGCATTGTTTCTGGCCGGCATCGTGCCGGGCCTGATCCTGGCCGCAGCCCTGCTGGTTCTCAACGCCTTCTATGCGATGCGGGAGAACCATCCCCGGGTCGAGAAGGCCGACATGCCGCCGCTGCTGCCGACGCTGTTGCATTCGCTGCCGGCGCTCAGCCTGCCGATGATCATTCTGGGCGGCATCGTCTTCGGCCTGATGACGCCCACCGAAGCCGCGGCCGTGGCGGTTTTCGCGGCCCTTGGAGCCGGATGGTTCTATGCCGGGCTTGGCCCCGCCGATGTGCTGCACAGCCTGCGCCGCACCGCCATGCTGTCCGGATCGATCTTCATCATCATCTGCGCCGCCTCGGCGCTCGGCCACCTGGGTGCGCTCGAACGCATTCCCGAGATGATTTCCGGCATGGTGATGGACTGGGGTCTGGGTCCGGTTGGCTACATGCTGGCGATGAACCTGATCTTTCTGCTGGCCGGCATGGTGCTCGACATCCCGGTCGCGCTGGCGCTGCTGGTGCCGCTCTTGGCCCCGGTCGCGCTCGAACAGGGCGCGGACCCGGTGCATCTGGGGATCGTGCTGTGTTTCAATCTCTGCATCGGGCTGGTGTCGCCGCCGATGGGCGGCTGCCTGCTGGTGGTATCGACCGTTACCGGCGTCAATTACTGGAAACTGGCCCGCGCCGTCATTCCTTTTGTCTTGGTCCAGATCGCGGTGCTGGCGCTGCTGATCCAGATGCCCGTCCTCAGTCTGGCCTTGCCCCATGCCTTCGGCCTGGGCGGTGGCTGAGCCGCGATGAAGAGAAGACAAGAACCCAAATCATAATGGAGAGGAACTGACATGACTTACTCGAAAATCCTTAGCGGCGCCTTGTTCGCCGCGGCCATGACTTTGGCCGGTGTGGCCAATGCCCAGATCAAGATCGCGCTCGACAGCCCGCCCGATCTGGAAGGCTCCGGCAGCTATGTCTGGGCCCACACCTTCAGCACCTATCTCAACGAGCACGGCATGCCGGCCGAGGAATTCGCCCGCGGCAGCATCGGTGGCGACGACGAGCTGTTCGACCAGGTCAGCCAGGGCCTGCTGGAAGTCTCGCTGTCACCGCTCAACATTGTCGGTTCGCTCGACAAGCTGATCTATGGCCTGCGCCTGCCCTATTTCTTCGCCGATGAAGCCGAGGTGGACCGCGCCATCAACGAAGGCGGCATGCTGGCCAGGATCAACGAAGCCACCACCAAGGGCGGCGTGCGCGTTATCTCGCTCAACCATGTCGGCCAGGCGACCGGCATCTTCAACACCAAGAAGCCGGTAAAGTCCGTAGCCGATATGGCAGGCCTCAGGATGCGGGCGCTCGATGAAAGCCAGATCGAGCTGTACAAGGCCTGGGGTGCGGCGGGCACCATCGTCAGCTGGGCGGAAGTGCCCAACGCGCTGCAGACCGGGGTCGCCGACGGCTACATGAACCCGGCCTTCGTGCCGCTGTTGTTCGGGCACACCGATTTCCTCAAGTTCTTCACCGACGCCGCCGTCTCTCCGTCACTGCGCATCACCATCGTGTCGGAAGATTGGTATCAGGGACTGAGCGAGGCTGATCGCGCCACGGTCGACGCCGCCGCCGCCGCCGCGACTGCGGCCAACCGCGAATGGCTGAAGACCCAGGATGCCGTTCTGGGCAAGCTGGAAGCGGCCGGCGTCGCCATCGAACGTCTCGACCAGGCCGCCCGCGATGGCTTCCGCGAAGCATCGGCTCCGGCCTACAATTCCGACCTGCTGACCCAGGAGCAGATCGCGGAATGGGAAGCCGCAAAGGGCAAGTAATCTCATGCAGATCTTCGCACAGCGCTTGAACCGGTTGTCGGCCGGTCTCAACAGTATCGCCCTCTGGGGGGCGGTACTGGCCGTGCTGGTCATGGTCTTTGCCGCCGGTTGGCAGGTCATCGCCCGCTACGTCTTCGAGGCGCCGCCGATCTGGACCGAGGAACTGGCCCGCCGCGCCATGGTCTGGACCGGCATGCTGGGCGCATCCTGCGCCTTCTATGCCGGCACCGACCCGACCCTGTTTCCCGCGATGCGCCTCCGCCGTGGCGGTCCGGGGGCGGCACTGGCCGTGATCCGCGCCTTGGGCGTTCTGGCCTTTGCCATCCCGATCCTCTGGTACTCGGTCTTCAATGCCAGCATGGACCCGGCCCGCGGCTTTCTCGGGCGCTCGCTCGCCCGCCAGGCCGAGATGCTGGATATGTCGATGATCTGGTTCACGGCCTCCGTCCCCCTGGCCTTCCTGCTGATCCTTGTGCATCTGAGCGCGCGGCTGGCGCTCCGCTTTACCGGGCAGATGCCCGATGCGCAGCCCCCTGAATTCTAGGACACGATCATGAAACTGTTCATTGCCGGACTGACAACCGAAACCAATTCCTTCTCGCCGATGCCCACCGGCCACGCCAGTTTTGTGGAAGGCGGCATCTTCCATGGCGACGCCACCGCCCATCCGCTGCAATACTGGAACGCGGCGCTGCATATCTGGCGCGAGATGGCCGAGGCCCGGGGCTGGGAGGTGGTCGAATCCCTCTGTGCGGCCGCCCAGCCCGGCGGCCCCACCGTCAAGCCCGAATTTGAAGCCTTCCGCGACGAGATCCTCAGCGATCTCCGCGCCGCGGGTCATGTCGATGTCATCCTGCTCGGCCTGCATGGCGCCATGATTGCCGATGGCTATGATGATTGCGAAGGCGAGCTGATCGCCGGCGCCCGCGCCATAGCGCCTGACGCCGTGATCGGCGGACTGCTCGATCCGCATTGCCATCTGACCGAACAGATGCTGACCAAGGCCACCTTGCTGATAGCCTTCAAGGAATATCCGCATGTCGACGTGCCCGACCGCGCCCGCGAGCTGTTCGCGCTGGCCGAGCGCACCGCCAGGGGCGAGATCACGCCGGTGATGCGCGACTGGGATTGCCGCATGATCATCGCCATGCCGACGCCGCAGCAGCCGATGCGCGGATTTGTCGACGCCATGTCGGCGCGCGAAGCCGAGGACGGCATTCTGTCGCTGTCGCTGGCGCATGGTTTCCCCTGGGGTGATCACCCCCGCACCGGCGCACGCGCCTTTGCGATCACCGACGGCAATGCCGATCAAGCCGCCGCCGAGGCCGAAAGGCTGGGTCGGGCGCTGTATGACCTGCGCTTTGAACTGCACCGCGACATCCCCGGTATCGAGGCGGCGCTGGATCTGGCCGAGGCCGCGCCGAAAGGCCCGATAGTACTCGCCGACATGTCCGACAATGCCGGCGGCGGCGCCCCCGCCGACGCTACATTCCTGCTGCGCGCCATGATCGAGCGCGGCATGCGCAGCATCGCCACCGGCATCTTCTGGGACCCGATCGCGGTCCGCATCTGCAAGGAGGCCGGGATCGGCGCCACGCTGCAGCTGCGCCTGGGCGGCAAATGCGGCCCGATGTCGGGCGATCCGCTGGATCTGACCGTGACCGTGCGCAACATCGCCGACGCGATGACCCAGCGTTTTGGCGAACTGCCCTCGCCCATGGGCCAGACGGTGTGGGTCGAGGCCGACGGCATCGACATCGTCATCAACGACAATCGCAGCCAGACCTTCCACCCCGACGCTTTCGAGAAATTGGGGATCGACCTGTCGCAGCGCCGCTATGTCTGCGTCAAGTCCTCCAACCACTACCAGGCCGGCTTCAACCCGATCGCCGCCCAGGTCATCCCGGTGGCCACCCCCGGCGCAATCACGCCCGATTTCGCCAATATCCCCTACACCAAACGCGCCCGCACTTACTGGCCCGCAGTACAGGATCCTTTCGCATGAGCAATCCCCTGATCGACAGCCGCGACGCCTTTGCCGCCCGCCATCCCGAACAGCGCATTGATCTCAACGGTCGTGAATGGGGATTGGTTGATGTGGGCTCCGGCCCGGTTCTGCTGCTGATCCCCGGCACGCTGGGGCGCGGCGATATCTTCTGGCAGCAGATCGAGGCGCTCAAGGACCGCGTGCGGATTCTCGCCGTGACCTATCCGAGCAGCGGAGGCGTCGCCGACTGGAGCGGCGATCTGGTGACGCTGCTTGATCGTCTCGGCGTCGAGCGGGCTGTCGTTCTGGGATCGTCGCTCGGCGGATATCTGGCGCAGTACCTTGCCGCCGACGCCCCCGGCCGGGTGCTCAAGCTGGTCGGCGCCAACACGCTGTGTTCGGTTCAGGGACTTGACCAGCGCATGCCCTATGCGCTGGATCTCATGAATGCGCCGATTGCCGATCTGCGCGCGGGCTTTGGCATGGGCCTGGGCGCCTGGGCCGCCGCCCATCCCGACCAGGCCGATCTGGTGGCGCTGCTGATGGCCGAGGTCAACGGCCGCATTCCCGAAGCCGAACTGCGCAACCGCCTCAACGCCACCAAGACCGCGCCCGACCTGCCACCTGTGGCCCTTCCCCGCACAGATATCGTCACCATCGAGGCCGACGACGATCCGCTGATCCCGCCACAGATGCGCGCCGCCGTGCGCGCCCGGCTCAACCCGGGCTGCGCCTACCGTTTCCTGTCAGGCGGACATTTCCCCTATGTGGCGCGCCCGGCTGACTATACCGGGCTTCTGGAACAGGTCATGGGTCTGGCCCTGACCGGCACCGATTGGGGCACGGGCGAGGAGCGCGCGCTATGATCATCCTCAGCCATGACGACGTCGCCGATCTGTTGCCGATGCACGAGGCCATCGAGGTGGTCGAGGCGGTGATGCAACAGGTCTCGCGCGGCGAGGCCTCCCTGCCGCTGCGCTCGGTCACGCCGGTGGGCGGCGCCAACAGGATGGGGCTGATGCCC
>LADQ01000231.1 GCA_000961635.1 Hoeflea sp. BRH_c9
GCCTCGTCACGCACCAGCGCGGCCAGGGCGGTCAGGCGGTCTTCGCCGCGCACCACGACCATGTCGGGCAGCAGCGACACCAGGAGCTCGGCATCCGGACTGGCGAAGCTGCAATGACCGATCAGCTGTTGCACCTCTGCCGGCTCCGCCGGCGGACCGATCCGGACGATGCCATCCTCGCAAAGGACGGGACGGCTGTTGAGCCCCGGCGGAGGCGGCGGATCGAGGCTTGAGAGCGTAAAGGCGGCGACGGCCGGAATCAGAACAAAATCACCCGCGGCCAGCTCCATGGGCGCCTTGCCATCCAGCTCCAGACAGGCGCGCCCGGACAGCATCATGCAATAGAACACCTCGGTCACATCGTCGCGGCGCACCCGGAAGGGTCCGGAGGCGTGGGCCAGCTTCGAAGAGGGCGCGCTCGGCCGCAAAAGCGATATCACCTCTGAGAGCGGATCAGACATTTCGGACTCTCGATAAAAATTCAAGCATTCCTAATGATAGATAGTTCCGCCAATCCTGTCGATATAGCAAACATCCACCACAAGGAGAGTTTGACATGACCACCGTGATGATCACAGGATGTTCCTCGGGCTTCGGGCTTGAGACCGCGCGCCATTTTCTCGACCACGGCTGGTCCGTCGTGGCCACCATGCGCACGCCGGACGAGACCCTGCTGCCAGCCTCTGACCGTTTGCGTCTGCTGCAGATGGACGTGACCGACCCCGACTCAATCGTCCGCGCCGTGCAAGCAGCGGGGCCGATCGACGCGCTCGTCAACAATGCGGGCATTGGCTGGCTGTCGGCCTTCGAGGCCACCCCGGAGGAGACGATCCGGAAGATTTTCGAGACCAACACGTTCGGGACCTTCGAAATGATCCGCGCCGTGCTGCCGCAAATGCGCGCCAGGCGGGCGGGCGTCATCGTCAATGTGTCCTCCAGCGTGACGCTGAAACCGCTGCCGCTGTTGCAGGTCTACACCGCCAGCAAGGCCGCCGTGAACGCCTATACCGAATGTCTTGCGCTCGAGCTTGCGCCGTTCGGAATCCGGACGCGGCTGGTGTTGCCGGGACAGGCCCCGTCGACACGCTTTGTCAGCAACGCCAGGGCCTTGATGGCGGACGCATCCGAAACGCCCGCGGACTACGTTCCCTTCACGCAACAGGTGATGGACGCGCTGATGGCAAACGCCGGCAAGGAACCGACCCGGACGGAGGACGTGGTCCACGCCATATGGCGCGCGGTCACCGATCCGAACTGCCCGCTCCACCTGCCCGCAGGCAGCGACGCCGAGGCACTGGCGGCCTAACAGCATCGCTCCCGGGCGGCGGCAAGGCTCGCCGACCGGGAGCGTTGATCCGCTACACCAGCGGCAAATCCGGCCACCCGTAAAAGCGGGTCCGCCCGCGGATCGAGGCGTTGCTGGCCTCGGCGTGACGGCATGCGTTTGGCCATGGGCGAATTGACAGCTCACGGCAGTAGGGTAGGAAACGGCTAGAGTTCGTACACTGCCGGGGAAAACGGAAACAGCATGCGCAACGCGACTTACGGAACTGCGCTGACCCTGATGATCGGCTGGCTGATCTGGATCGGCAAACCGGTGCTGATTCCGGTGATTGCCGCCGCCATTTCCGTCTACGTGCTCTCGACCGCCGCCGAGAGCATGCAGACCCTGCCGGTTGTCGGCCGCCTGCCGGCCTGGGCAAGGCGGATCATCATCCTGATCGCCTTCGTCTTTGGGGTGGTGCTTTTGTTCATCCTTGTCATCAACAACCTCGCGCAGGTGGTGGCGGTTCTGCCGCGATACGAGACAAATCTCGAAATCCTGGTGACGAGAACCGCCAGCCTGATGGGGATCGAAAACGAGCCGACATGGGCAAACCTGCGGGGCGTCACCCTCGATCAGATGGACGTTCGGTCCTGGATCGCTCCGGTGCTGCTTTCGCTGCGCGGCTTCGGTGGCACTCTCTTCCTTGTCGTGCTCTATGCCAGCTTCTTCATGGCCGAACGCGGAATGATGACGCGCAAGCTGGTGATTGCGCTGGGCGGCGAAGATGCCGGTGGCCGCGCTCTATCGCTTCTGTCACGCATCAACGAACGGATCGGACGCTATCTGTTCGTCAAGACGGTTGTGAACCTGATCCTGGGCGCGGCCTCATTCGCCATCATGGTTCTGCTCGGCATCGAGTTTGCGCTGTTCTGGGCGGTGCTGATCGCGTTCCTCAATTACATCCCCTATATCGGTTCGCTCCTTGGCGTGTTGTTTCCGGTCCTGCTCAGCCTTGCGCAATTCGGCACGCTTTCAATGGCGGGCGTCGTTCTCTTGTCCCTGACTGCGGCGCAAGTCTATGTCGGCGCGGTTCTGGAGCCGCGCATGATGGGCCGCGCCTTCAACTTAAGCCCGCTGGTCGTGCTTCTGGCGCTGGCCTTCTGGAGCACGCTGTGGGGCCTGCCGGGCGCATTGCTGGCCGTACCAATGACGGCGAGCCTCATTCTCGTCCTGGCCGAGATCAAGACCACCCGCCCGGTCGCTATCTTGCTCTCGGCGAGCGGAAAAGTCTGACCAGGGGGCGCGGTGCGTGCTCAAGCCTGACCGGTGATGGTCAAGCCAAATGACGCCGCGATCTGCACGCCGTGCCGCTCGCCGGGACAGGTCCGGGACCCGGGACAAATTACCGCAGGCCGACAGGTAAAGAACCTGTCCGATTTTGCGCTTTGTCAAAGCCTTCCGCCGGAATAGATATTAGCTTGACGATATATTGCGAGAGCAGGAGGAAAGCGGATGCGGACGAGACGATTGCGGCTTGGCATCGCCGGAATGATCCTCTTGCTGGGCGCCATGCCGGTTCTGGCGCAAACCCAATCCACCCCGGCAACAGTCCCGAAATCGGGCAGCACGGCCGATCACTCGACCTTCGAGATCCTGAAGAAGCCCTTTGCATCCGGGCCGGAGGTCACCGAGGCCTGCCTGAGTTGCCACACCGAGGCGTCCAAGCAGGTGATGGGTTCGATCCACTGGACATGGGACTATACCCATCCCGCAACCGGCCAGAAGCTCGGCAAAAGCCGGGTCATCAACGCGTTCTGCGGCAATGTCGCCTCCAACGAAGTCCGCTGCACGAGTTGCCATGCCGGCTATGGCTGGGAGAATCTCAGCGAAGGCCCGCCAAAGCAGCAGAGCGCCGTCGATTGCCTCGTTTGCCACGACATGTCCGGCATTTATTCCAAGCTGGACAATGCCGCCGGCAATCCGCCGATGACGCCGGTGCCCGCCGGCTCCATGACGATCACCGGCGCTCCGGCGAAAGCCGTCGATCTCGCCATGGCCGCACAGAGCGTCGGCCTGCCCAGGCGCGAGAATTGCGGCCAGTGCCATTTCTATGGCGGCGGCGGCGACAACGTCAAACATGGCGACCTGTCTTCGGTGCTGTACGATCCGGACAAGTCGGTCGACGTCCACATGTCGAAGGACGGCGCCAATTTGGTCTGCTCGGACTGCCATGTCACGAACAGCCACGCTTGGGCGGGCAGTCGCTACAACGTCACGGCGCACGACATGATCGGCACCGGCAAGCCCGGCGAACGCCGCGATGTCGCAACCTGCGAATCCTGCCATGGCACCGAGCCGCACCCGGCGGCGTCGCTCACCGGCATGAAGCTGAACGACCATGCCGACAGGGTCGCCTGCCAGACCTGCCACATTCCTGAATTCGCGCGCGGCGGAGTCGCGACCAAGACCGTTTGGGACTGGTCGACCGCCGGCAAGCTGAAGGACGGCAAGCCCTATGCCGAGGATGAATTCATTCAGAGCGACGGCAAGCGCCTGCACACCTACCTGTCGACCAAGGGCGATTTCGAATGGGGCGAGAACGTCGTCCCCCACTATGCCTGGTTCGACGGGCAGGTCGAGTACACGACCGGCGACCAGAAGATCGATCCGAGCGCCATTGTCGAAGTCAACAAGATCTCCGGAACGGCCGATGACGGCAAATCGCGCATCTGGCCGTTCAAGCGCATGGAAGGCCGGCAGGCCTATGACAAGCAACTCAACACGCTTGTCTACAACCATGCCTACGGGCCGGACACCGGCACCGCCTTCTGGACCAATTTCGACTGGAACAAGTCGATCAAGGCGGCGATGGACTATGTCGGCCAGCCCTATTCCGGCGAGTTCGATTTCGTCGACACCTACATGTACTGGCCGATCACTCACATGGTCGCGCCGAAAGAGGACGCGCTCGATTGCCAGGCATGCCATGCGAAGGACGGGCGGCTGGCCAATCTCGCCGGCTTCTATATGCCGGGCCGCGATCCCGGGGGGCTCGTCGACATGATCGGCCTCGCGATCCTGCTTGCCGCGATCGCCGGTGTCGCCGGTCACGCCGTCTTGAGACTTGCAACACGGCGGGGAGGACAGCGTCATGACTGAGCGTCTGGTCAAGGTCTATCCGAAGTTCGAACGGTTCTGGCACTGGTCGCAGGCGGCGCTGATCTTCGTCCTGCTGTTTACCGGTTTGGGATTGCGCGGACTGCATGGGCTGCTGCCCTTCGGTTCCGCCGTCATGCTGCACACGATCGCGGCGCTGGCGCTTGTCCTGTTATGGATTTTCGCGATCTTCTGGCACCTGACGACGGGAACCTGGCGGCATTACGTGCCGACCACGCAAGACCTGTTCAAGGTGGCGCGCTTCTATGCCTACGACATCTTCAAGGGCGCACATCATCCCTATCGCAAGGCGTTCTGGCGCAAGCACAATCCGATGCAGGCGCTGACCTATCTGGCGTTGAAGCTGGTGCTGTTTCCCGCCATCTGGCTGACGGGGATCGCCTATCTCACCTACAATTTCTGGGAGCTTCAGCCGAATGCATCGCTGTTGCTTGAGATCGTCGCCAACCTGCATGTGCTGGCGGCCTATCTGATCGCGACCTTCGTCATCGTCCATGTCTACCTGCTCACCGCCGGCCATTCCTTCGTGGAGCATGTGAAACCGATGATCACCGGCTTCGACACGATCGACCTGACGCCGGAGGAGGAAGCCTATCTTGCGGCCGACGAGCCCGGACGGCTCAAGCGGTAAGTCCGGCAACAGCCAGCCGGAAGCCGAGGCCGTTGCGGTGGTTTTCGAAAAATGAGCGGACATCAGCCGTGAGGCCATGAGCTCACATGCGGGCAGTTCGAACAACCAAGAAGAGGCCAATCACCCCCAAACGAAAAAGGCCCGGACGCCAAATGTCCGGGCCTTTCTGCGTGCCGGGGAAGAGGTCATATATTCCCCGGTGGTATGCTCTGCGGCGACGGCTTACTTGTAGCCGACCTCGTTGTAGATTTCCTGGGCGCGGGCCTGGTTCTTGCCGAGCTCGTTCAGGTTGAGCGTGTCGGCGGTGAATTCGCCCAGGCCCTCGACCACCGATGAGGCGGCGACACTTTCGACCACCGGATACTCATTGTTGCCATTGGCGAAATAGGACTGCGCCGAGTCGGAGGTAAAATACTCGATCAGCTTGACCGCATTGTCGCGGTTGGGCGCGTGCGCCGTGACGCCGGCGCCCGAGATGTTGACATGGGTGCCGTTGCCGCCCTGATCGGGGAAGACGACGCCGATCTTGTCGATGCCCTCGGTCAGGCCGTCAACCTGGCCGGCAAGGCCGCGGGCGAAGTAATAGGTGTTGGAGATCGCGATGCCGCATTCTCCCGAGACCAGGCCCTTGAGCTGGTCGGTGTCGCCGCCCTGCGGATCGCGCGCCAGATTGTCCTTCAAGCCCTGCGCCCAGGCCTTCGCCGCCTCGTCGCCATTGTGGGCGATGTAGGCGCCGAGCAGCGACAGCATGTAGATGTTGGAGCTCGACCGGGCGCACAAGAGGCCCTTGTATTTCGGATCGGCCAGCGCGGCATAGGTCTGTGGCGGCTCGCTCACCTTGTCCTTGTCATAGAAGATCACCCGGGCGCGTTTGGAAATGCCGAACCAGTGGCCTTCGGGATGACGCAGGCTTTCGGGGATGCGTTCAGTGAGCACCTCGGAATCAACCGCCGAGAGCAGGCCCGCCTGATCGGCGCGCCACAACCGGCCGGCGTCGGCGGTGATGAACACATCGGCCGGGCTGTTGGCGCCCTCGGCCTTCATCCGCTCGATCAGTTCGTCTTCCTTGCCCTCGATCAGATTGATCTTGATGCCGGTGGCCTCGGTGAAATCGCTGTAGAGCCGCGCGTCGGTGTCGTAATGCCGCGAGGAATAGATGTTGACCTCGCCCTCGGCTTGGGCCGGCGCGGCAAGGGCGGCGAAAGCCGCGACGGAAGCAAGAAGCGCAAGCATGCTGGGTGCGGGATTGGTCATGGGATCCTCCGGATGACTGGGAATAAACTTGAGTATCGGCATCATGTTTATTAATCGCCGGATTTTCTGTCAACCGGCGCGAGGGCGTTTATCATCAGAATCTGACGCAGGTTTTGCCGGAAACGGACTCGGTAGCTCAATTCTTGCACGGCAATTCCTTGGAAAACGGGCGACACCACTTCATTTCGAAATCCGCGCTGGCACAGTTCCCTGGCCAGGATCGTTGAACGCCCAAACTGCATTGTTTCACTCAAACCGGTCAGCCTCGCGTTGCGGAGCGGCCACTGCCTTATCGAGGCCTCACGGATTGTTTACTAGACGACTGGTCTATTATACCCCATATCACCGTTATGACATCGCCGAAAAAAGCAGAACTGACCCGTTCGCGCATTCTTTCCGAAGGCCGCGCCCTGGTGCTCGCCAACGGATTCGGCGGCCTCGGTCTGACCGAGTTGCTGGCCGTTTCGGGCGTGCCAAAAGGGTCGTTCTATTACTATTTCGCCTCCAAGGAGGCCTTCGGTTGCGACATGCTCAGCGATTATGTCGAGACTTATCTGGCGGCGCTCGACGCCATCATCGCGCGTCCGCAACCGGCAGCGGAGCGGATGAACGCCTTCTTCAGCGCGGCGCTCGAAAGCGACGCCGGCTCGATGGCCGACCGCTGCCTGGTGGTCAAGCTCGCAGCCGAAATCGCCGACCTCTCCGAGGACATGCGGCAGATCCTTGACGACGGCGTCAAGGCCGTTTGCCGCCGCCTCGCCCGATTGGTGCGGGAAGGCGCCGAGGACGGTTCAATCATTCCCCAGCACGACCCCGACAGCGCCGCGGCCCAGCTCTACAGCCAGTGGCTGGGGGCGGCGATCATGGCCAAGCTGTCGCGCCACCCTGCCCCGCTCGAACAGGCGCTCGCCGACACAAGGTGGCGGTTCTTCGCCTGACCCCATGGCCTCCGGCACTTCCAACCACCCAAGGACCTGCTCGCGCAGGCGCATTCAAGGACATCATTATGAAAGCCGCTACTTACACAAACTTTGGTGAACCTGCCGACGTGCTCGAAATCAAGGACGTCGCCCGTCCGGACCCAAAAGCCGGTGAGGTTCTTGTCCGCACCATCCTGTCGCCGATCCAC